>AP017647.1:1188928-1522738 GCA_003584625.1 Methanothermobacter sp. MT-2
AAACTCCAAGTGCAAGGGCAAATATGTTCTGAAAAAAGAAAGGTAGAGTGAAAAGTAAGGCAAATATTACATGTTTTTTATAGGAGGACATGCATATCACTAGATTACATTGAAATATTTAAGGAAAATCTTCATTTGAAGGAGCGATCTTTCAAGGCTTCCAGGATTTAGCGACCCATTCTTTGATACGACCTCACAAGTAACGGCGCCTACACCACCAAGGTTGCATTCATCCTCAAGAGCTCCTTTATAATGCGAAGCCGCACTTTCATAACATATAACATCTGATGAACTCCTTCTACTTATATACTTTGCTATCAGATAACTTCTCCTACAAGGACTCTTAGAACAGAATATGCTCTCTCTCCCAGGATTACTCCGCGGAGCCGTTGAATGAAAATCTCCAATAGCATCCACACCTAAACCAAGCGCCATTTTAAATATTGTATTTGTCACAGAACCCGGAGCATGAGAAGAACGGTTAAGATCAACACCCTTAAACCAACGAATATTATTCATGGTCGACCAAGGCGCGGCAAAAGGTATAACATAAACAGTGCCATGAATATCCAAAGAACCAAGAAACTTTATAAGTTCAAGACTTGCAAGTTGCGGCGGAATCTCATTACCATGAACACCCGCAGTTACCATTACACAAGGCCTACCCCCTCCTAACTTGACGAGGGGCGTGCCCATCCTAGAACACTCAAACAAACCCCTAAAAGATGGGTTATCCCTAATATACCCTTTCATAATAGCATTTTTTTCCAAATAGCCGCCCGAACCCTTATATATGATCTTAATGTCTAGGGGGTTTGTCACTTATCTATCCCCCCCATTGTAGTATACAATAACTTAATAGCATATTAATATTAAACTCACCCTCATACAAATATGATAAGGGTGATCTAATGGATAAAGTTGTCCTTGCATTTAGCGGAGGTCTCGACACATCAGTATGTATCAAGCTACTCGAAGAAAAATATAACATGGAAGTTATCACAGCATGCGTGGACGTGGGGCAGCCAAGGGAAGAAATCGAAAGACCAGCCAAAATTGCAGAGGAACTTGGCAATTATAAACATTACACAATAGATGCAAAAGAAGAATTCGCCAAAGATTACATCTTCAAGGCAATAAAAGCCAACGCATCATACGAAGGCTACCCGCTGAGCACGGCCCTTGCAAGACCACTCATAGCCACCAAGATAGTTGAAATCGCCAAAAAGGAGGGTGCATCCGCGATAGCCCATGGTTGCACCGGCAAAGGGAATGACCAATTCAGATTCGAAGCCATTATAAGATCAATGAGCGACTGCAAGGTCATAGCACCCATAAGAGACCTTAACCTTACAAGATCTGAGGAAACAGAGTATGCAAACTCATGTGGAATACCCCTACCCCCAAAAAAACAATATAGTATCGATGAAAACCTGTGGGGAAGAGCCATTGAAGGAGACATACTAGAAGATCCTATGGTCGAACCCCCAGAAGATGCATTCACCTGGACAAAATCGCCAGATAAAACCCCAAAGAACCCAGAAACGGTACAAATAGGATTCAAAGAGGGGATCCCCCATATGATTAATGGGGAGGAAATGGAACCTGTTGAACTTATAAGAAAAGCTAATAGTATCAGTGGGGAACATGGTATTGGTAGAGTAGATATAATAGAGGATCGTATTATTGGGATGAAAAGCCGGGAAGTCTATGAGACTCCAGCAGCCTTCCTTTTGATAGAGGCCCACAGGGCCCTTGAACAGTTAACATTAACTAGGAATGAGCTGAAATTTGCGGATATAATGAGTGGTGTTTATTCTGAGCTTGTATATTATGGGCTTTGGCATGAGCCCCTTAGGGAGGATCTTGACAAGGCCATTGATCATATGCAACGGCGCGTCACCGGCACAGTCAATGTGAAGTTACATAAGGGTAACATGAGAATAACGGGTCGAGAATCACCCTATAGTTTATATAGTGAAGAGATTGTTTCATTTGAGGATAAAAGTTTTGACCAGCGGGAAATGAAGGGTATGGTTAAAAATTATGGATTACAGGCTAGGTTATATCAGAAGATGTGGAGGGAATAGACATGGCTTCTGGGATGAAATCTATCATCTCTGAGGCTGTGAAACCATACCCTTGTTTTTTTTCGGCTATTTCACCTGCTCTACCATTTATGAATGCTGCTAGTGCGGCTGCATCCATCGCTGATAGTCCCTGAGCCCATAATGATGCTGTTATACCCGCCAGACAATCTCCAGTACCTCCCACTGTCATTGCAGGGGTTCCTGTATTGTTTAAGCGCATTTTTTCCCTATGGAATATCATGTCAATGGGCCCTTTTAGGAGTACAACCCCATTTATGTTATTTGATATTGAATGATAGGCTGTGACCTTTTCTTTAAAGTCTTCGAATATTATTGGAGATTTTAGGGAGAAGAATTTTCTGAATTCTCCTTCATGTGGCGTTAAAATAATATTAGGATAATCTTTGATGGTGTCCTTTTTTATTAGTTTTAATCCATCAGCATCTATAACTATGGGTTTTTCCATTCCCATAATCTCTCGGACAATAAGATTGAAGGCATCTCCTGTTTCGGGTTCTAGGCCTCCTCCGCAGCCTATTAGGATGCAATCAACCCTTTTTAACATTTCAGTTATCTTGTTTAGCATTTTTGGGTTGATGTGATCGCCTGGAAGTCCCTTAACAATCAAGTCAGGTGAATATGATTTGATTGGGATCATAGCAGATTCTGGGCATATTATTGTCACAAGATCGGCCCCGGCTTTAAAGGCGGCTAGACCTGCAAGGGCCGGAGCACCAGCATATTCAGCGCTTCCCCCAATTATTAAGATTTTCCCGTTTTCTCCCTTGTGACTTGAACCTTTCCTTTGGGGTAGTCTGAGAAGATCACCTGGCCCTGTGAATATTTCACATATGGATGGTATTCCTATATCAGAGACTATTATCTCTCCTGTGAATGTTGGATCAGCCATTCTGAGACCATCTTTTATTTTATGGAATGTTACTGTATAATCTGCTTCAACTGCAATATCCTCTATTTCACCTGTTTCAGGCGCAACACCACTTGGAATGTCAACTGCTACTTTAAGAGCCTTTGAATCATTTATGATTTTTATGGCAGATCTTATAGGTTCCCTTAACTTTCCTCTTATACCAGTACCTAGAATAGCATCAACTATTACAGTTGAATCCAGAGCTTTAAGCTGGGATGAGTCACTGATTATCCTAACCTTCAAGGGCGCTGGAGAGATTTTCATTTTCTCGAGGACTTCCCAGTTTCTCTTAGCTTCCTTTGATTTTATCCTTGAAGGATGGGCTAACAATATAACCTCTACTTCAAAGCCCATATTTAGGAGGTGTCGGGCAGCCACGAAACCGTCTCCCCCGTTACCCCCAGTACCTGCAAAGATTGTTATATGTCCCCTATCTATGAGTTTACTTATCTCCTGGGCGATCGCTTTTCCAGCATTTTCCATGAGTGAAAGTCGAGGAACCCCAAGATATTCCGCATTTAAATCAGTTACCATCATGTCAATGGGCCTCATATTATCAACATCCCAAAATGATATATTCATTGATAGAATATAATACCCTTTAGGGGAAATTAAGTTTTCCATGAGAGGGTTTGTCCCATGCCACAAAAACCCAAAATTTCGAGATGGGAATCCGCTATTGAATATATACAGACCGTGCCACCATCCATATTCTATTATGCGATATTAGCACTCATAATATTACTAGT
This sequence comes from Methanothermobacter sp. MT-2, assembly GCA_003584625.1. Taxonomy (NCBI): domain Archaea; kingdom Methanobacteriati; phylum Methanobacteriota; class Methanobacteria; order Methanobacteriales; family Methanobacteriaceae; genus Methanothermobacter; species Methanothermobacter sp. MT-2. Next base: position 1,192,699 of record AP017647.1, read on the forward strand.
ATATGGTGTTGTAGGTTCTGTTTATATCATGGGCCTTGATTTTTATAATGCCATCTATTTCACTGTGATAACATTAGCAACTGTAGGTTATGGGGATATTGTACCATATACCGTCAGTCAAAAAATTTTCAGTGTGACACTTGCACTTGGTGGTGTGGGTCTTATAGCATATGTCTTTAGTATCGGTGTGGCGGTGGTTGCCATGACATTAGAGGAAACTATCTCGGGTGCAAAGATCCGTAGGATAATGAAATCCATGCAAAACCATTTTATACTCTGCGGTTTTGGCCGGGTCGGAACAGCCACGTTTAAAGAACTTAAAAAGAGGAAACAAAAGGTTATAATAATCGAAAAAGACAGGGATCTTGTTGAAAAAGAGTTATGGGAGGATCCTAATATCCTAGCAATCCCAGGGAATGCTACAGATGAGGAGCTGCTAAAAGATGCGGGGATCAAAAGGGCAAGGGGTGTAATCGTAACAACCGGCGATGATGTGGATAACCTATTCATAACACTCACCTCAAGGGAACTAAACCCTGATATATGGATAGTTACAAGGGCCAGTAAAAGAGAAAATATAAAAAGATTATACAGGGCTGGTGCCAACCGTGTCATATCCCCAGAGATAAGTGGAGGGGAAGACATTTATTTCGCGGCAATGGAACCTACAATGGTGAAGATAACAGTAAAACATGAAGTAGGGGACATAGAAAGGGAAACAGATATTATAATAAGGAATGGTTGCACCATCGAGGACATAGAATACCATCTCCCAGAATTTAAAAGACCCCTTATACGTAAAGTTGGAGTTTCAGAGAGAAAACAATTGGAAAGGTTCCTTAAAAGCCTTGAAGAGGATGTTCATCGTCGAAATTCCCTTGAAAGAATCTATGAGTCAGTAAGCGGCATACACTCACATTGGATCTCAGGGCCTGACAAAAAAAGTATAGATAAAGTAGTGAAGGAATTAGAAGAAGAAGGGTTGCTATTAGGGGTGAACCTTTCAGAAGATGAAATAAAGAAAGTGGCGCGTAAACACGGCCGTCTCGTAGAAGTTGTAATAAAACCAGAGATGACAATAGTAGAGAACCATGACGTTGAAGACATAAAAAGAGAGGCTGAGATCATAATAGAGAATGGTTGCACCCTCGAAGACATAGAATACTATCTGCCAGGATTCAGGGAACCTCTAAGACGAGATATTGGCGTGGATAACATGGAGGATGTTGAAAGGTTCATTGAAGCGTTGGAAAAGAACCATTCAAGGTATGAAGCCCTTGATAGGCTTTACACCCTATCAGGTGGGGGTGTGCACAGCCATCGTGTATCAGGACCCGACACCAAAAACCTTGAAAGGGTTGAAAATGAACTTAAAAGGAGCGGATTCCTCATAGGTGTTAATCTCAGTCAAAAGGAGATAAAGGAGATAATCCAAAGGTCAGGTAGAATTGCCCGGATCCTTGTAAAACATGATGTTGGAGCCCCTGATGACAAAAAGATAATAGTAAAAAATGGTGGCAGGATACTTGATTCAACACATTATCTGCCTGGTGTAAGACAGACTGTAACAAGGAAACTAAATATTAAGAATTCTGAGGATCTTAAAAGGTGTGAAAAGGAACTTGAAAATCCAGATGCTAGAAGATCCCTCACTGCACTGTATAAGATATCCCGGAATATACATTCACATACCATAGCAGCGCCCGATGTGAAGATAATCAAAAAAATAGAATCCAAACTAAAAGCTAAGGGTCTGCTTTTAGGTGTGAATCTCTCAGATGATGAGATATGGGATATAATAGAAAAAGAAATGGTTGAAAAATTTTGTATAGACTAGAATAGTTCTTGGAGTTTTACCTGGTAGGCTCCAAGTTTTCCGCCGTAGTTTCCTGCGCTGATCCTTTTGATCCCAGGTACTTTGCAAGCAGCTTTTATACCTTCCCTCATAGCCTCTTTCACAGCCTCTTCATCGACACCATCAATGACTATCTCATAGACTCCGTTTATGTCTGCTGGTATCTGGCTGTCCTCGACCTCGTCTTTTAATGTGACGCACATTTTCTCGTTTGTGGAAGCGTCAAGGAATTTATACTTGTTAGACCCGACCTTGGATCCTGAAGCAACTACTCCACCAGGGAATGGTGTTATCACACCCTCAACAGCACTTATCGCATCAACTGCCACCTGCGCTGCTAATAGTGCTGATCCTTGACTGTCACCTAATATGAAAAAGTTTCCACCAGCAACACCGTCTTTTATCCCGAGTTCGCTTTCGATTAAGAAGTCGCCGGACATTATAGGGATTGAATGGACTTTCCTGCCAGCTATTTCAAGATCTTTCTCATAACCGTCACCAAAGAATTTCAGTTTAAAGCCTACATTCAATTTTTCATCCGAACCTTCCAATGCATCAAATACGGCTGTTGTTGGGGCTGTTAATATACCCATTCCTATCCTTTCGAGTAGTTCATGGTCTAGGCCTTTTTTTGTGGGATTGCAGATCATTATAGTGTATCCTGGTCTTCCATCAGGTGACTCTGCTGGTGGTACATAGGAGTCCACACCAGCCTCGGCAGAACATCCTATGACAGATGTTCCATAACCTGTTGCTTCTGTAGCAGCTATCTTTGCGAGTTTCTTGGTTGCTGCTGTGACAAGAACCCTTGAAACTTTAATATCGAAGGCTTCTGCGAATGTGTCTTCTATTTCAACTCCATTTATCTCCATAATTATCACCCGGTTCTTTTTTAGGATTTTTATAGAGAAGTTAATATTCTTTTCCTTTATAATTTTTCTGATAATTTTTTCACAACTGGCGCCCCGAAGTATGGTAGGCATGCGACTCCAAGGATTGATGTCATCCAAAATGAGATTAAACGTTCAACTACAGTTACAGCCGCGCTTATGGATGGTGGAATGCCAGCTGCAGAATATAATACTATCATCATCCCCTCGATGGCCCCTAAACCTCCGGGGAGTAGTGGTAGCATCCCAATTAATGTTGCGATGATGAACACCTCAGCTATTACAAGGACAGATACATGGGCTCCGAAGGCTAGGAATATGAGATAAACCCTTAAAATTTCCAATAGCCAGAGTAGAAATGAGAGTGGTATACCATAGATGAAAACTTTCTTCTCTTTTAACATTATCTTCATGGAGTCTTGGAATTCCATGATGGCATTTTTAATCCTCAGACTCCATTTTTTATATCCTCTTTTATAGAAACGTTTTAAAGTACTAATTGTCCAATTTGCAAGTTTTTCACCAGCCCCTTCATCAACAGACACATACAATGCCAATAAAAAAACCACTATTATAAGGATCACAGCCACTAAAAGTGATATTATCCAAATTAGGGAAAGATCAAAATATAATATCATGGATACTATTGTTAGGATAGCTAAAACTATGAATGGGAAGGTGTCAAGTCCCCTGTCCGCTATTACTGTTGCGAATGAGGATTCCATGGACTTGCGAGAATACTTTCCTAGGATATAGGCCCTTACAGGTTCGCCACCACCCCTTGCACTGGGTGTTAAATTGTTTATTGCCATACCAACAAGTAGCATTGGGAGAAGATGCCTCTTCCGGATGTTAATGCCAACTGCATGGGTTGTTATCGACCATCTTAACGTGAACAAGCCAAATGTTACAAATTGTATAAATAATGCTAATAATAGATATAACGGGTCTGCCCTTTGCAAATCCTTTTCAATCTCGCCGGGTCCTATCAGATATATCATCAAGGCTATGACAGCAACCCCTACTATGAGCAGTAATAGGCCTTTGTGCTTCATTCTTATCATAATTCGACTAACTCGTGGCTTAGATCATCCAAATCTAGGAGTGCGAATGTTCTTTTCCCAGACACGTAACCGCATAGTTCTCCAGGGTTTATGATTAGGGATTTCTTTTTTTCTATACTAGGCTGATGGCTATGACCCCTTACAACCACATCATATTTTCCACATGTTGCAAGACAGTCAACCAGTTCTTCTTGATGGCCATGTATCATCGCTATACTCACACCATCAACTTCCAAGGCTTTAAAATCGCTCAGATTACATATACTCGAATATGCAACCCTTAAACCATCCCTTTCACCGTCATTGTTCCCGAATATGGCCTCGAATGGCATTTTAAGCTCTTTGAAGTCTTTGGCCGTGAATGGTGATATCAGGTCTCCTGCATGGATCACCATATCAACCTTTTCCCTGTTTAGAAGTTCTACAGCTTCTCTTATAACTGGGAGGTTGTCGTGTGAGTCAGCCATTATAGCAATCATGAGCTGCCCCCCTCCTTTCACATGTATATTGTAATGTATCATAACCATAAGTTTATATACTATAAAAAGAAATCTTTATTGAGTAGGGTTGAGCAAAATTTTTTCATCCTCTTCTTTTTTTGGGGGTTAGAGTTTTGCAATGCCCTTCATAGACATAGGATGTGATGAATTGTTCGGAGATTATAGGAAAGAGAGTTACTCTGCACCTGTTAATGTTGGTGAAGAGTACAAGGTTAAAATAGAGGACCTAGGCCGGGATGGAGATGGAATCGCCCGCGTCGAAGGTTTTGTGATATTCGTTCCTGGTGCGAAGGTCGGTGACGAAGTTAAAATAAGGATCAGCGCAACCAGGAGAAAATTTGCATTCGCAGAACTAGTAGAAGAATAAAAATTTAATCTTACACGTTTCCCATTAAAATTTTTTTTATACTTTTTTTATTTTTGAAAAAATTTATATATAGCTTTGCGTATCTCTCATATGATGAGATATGTTAGAAGACGAGATTTTCTGATTGTTGGAAAGTTCCTCGGGACAATAATGCAAGGCGTTGGCTTAATCGTATTATTACCTATAATAGTCGCACTCATATACAACGAGGGACATTATCCTAGTTTTATCATTCCCTCACTATTATCCATGGTCACTGGAACAATAATTATAAGAATACTTAAGGGCTATCCTGTCAGTGGAGACATGATAAAGTTAAAACATGGGATGATGGTCGCATCCCTTGGATGGCTCTGGGCAACCTTTATAGGTGCACTAATTTTAATGTTGTATCTTAACATTGATTTTGTAAACGCCGCCTTTGAGAACATGTCAGGTTGGACGACCACAGGACTTAGCATATTTTCAGACGTGGAATCACTCCCCAAATCAATACTATTTCTAAGAAGCTTAGAACAGTGGGTCGGCGGATTGGGAGTGATTATAATATTCATTGGCGTGCTTATAAAACCCGGTACTGCTGCTTCGAGACTTTACAAGTCAGAAGCTCGAGACGAGAGGATCAAGCCAAGTATAGTGAACACCGTTAAGACAATGTGGTGGATATACCTAACCTACACCATCATGGGCATAGCCTTATATTGTGTCAGTGGAATGCCCTTATTCGATGCTATAAACCATACATTCGCCGCCCTTTCCACCGGCGGATTCTCAACCAAAAACCTCAATATCGGCTACTACCAAAACAATATAATATATATCATCTCAATGCTCCTAATGATACTCGGAGGTACAAACTTTATAGTCCACTATCAGCTCTTAAAAGGGAACATAAAAAACGCTCTAAAAGACGTGCAACTTCAAACCACCATAGCCTTCCTAATACTCTTCTCAATCCTAGTACTATTCCTTGGAAGATTAGCAACCATGGAAGGCATCTTCCATGTAGTATCGGCTCTAAGCACCACAGGATTCAGTATCAACCCACTCGACGCAATGATAGCATGGCCAGCATATGTAAAACTAATACTAACAGTATGTATGATAATAGGTATGGCCGCTGGTTCCACAGGAGGAGGTGTTAAACTACTAAGAATAATAACCATGATCAAGGGCGTCTACTGGGAGATAATAAGGATACTCGCACCTGAAGGTTCAGTCATCCCCAGGAGAATATCAGACAAGAGCATAGGGGATCTTGAGATAAAAGAAGCCGGATCCTACCTAAACCTATATTTCATCTTTATATTTATAAGCTGGTCAATCCTACTATTATATGGATATGAACCATTAAACTCCCTATTCGAAGTTGCCTCTGCACAGAGTAATGTGGGCCTCAGCCTAGGTATAACATCATTTACACTCCCAGCCATCCCAAAAATAGCCTTAATCTTTAATATGTGGATCGGCAGATTAGAAATCATACCCATACTTGTCCTGATCAGAGGAATAATAGAAGTCTTTAAAAGATAAAAGTTTATTAATAAGAAACTTAGACTTTGAAATGGAAAACTTAATTTTTAGGTGTATACATGTATGTTGTCATAATGGGTGGTGGAAGGGTAGGATTAACCCTTGCAAGCTTTCTAATATCAGATGGACATGATGTAACGCTCATAGAAAATGATGAATCGCTATGCGCTGATGCAGCCGTCGAACTCGACGCCCTCGTAATCTGTGGTAACGGTACAGACACAAAAACCCTTGAAGAGGCTAACATCAAAGATGCTGATGTTTTTGTCGCTGCAACAGGAAATGATGAGGCCAACCTTTTAAGTTGCATACTCGCCAGGGAATATCATGTCCCCAAGATCATAGCAAGGGTGAGTAACCCAGACCATGAGGACGCATTCCATAAGGTTGGCATAGACTATGTTATAAGCCCTGAGAGGACCGCGGCAGGATACCTTGAAAAGCTTATAACAAGGCCTAAGGTGGCTGATCTTATAGTTCTTGGCCATGGGGATGCTGAGATCCTTGATATGACTGTGAAAAACCATGAAGTAGTGGGTAAAAGGATAGGGGAGATATCACCAACTGAGGAATATATAATAATTGCGATTCACACCAATGGCGAGATAAAGATACCCCAACCAGACATGACCCTAAAGGAGAATACTAAGATATCTGTTCTTGTGAAAATGGATGCTGTTAAGAAGGTTACTAATCTTTTCACAGGCTAAAATAACAGGTCATATGCTAGTTTCACGTGTCTGTTACCATCTTCGGTCCAGGGGCCGTGTCCTGGGAGCAGATACTTGATATCTAATTTTAAGAGTTTTTTGATGGACTGTTCCATGTCTTTGATGCTTCCGCCCATGTCAACCCTGCCAAAACCACCATATGCAAAAATAGTATCCCCCGATATGAGTGTTTCCCCATCATAGAGGCATATGCTGCCTTGAGTGTGACCAGGCGTATGTATGATTTCAAAGTCTCCTATACTGTCTCCTTCCTTAAGTTTCAAGTCTACTTTTATTGGTTTGATAGAGGCTCCGAAGAGGTATGCTGCTGTGGCTATATCATCACCTTCCTCGAGTGGGGGTGCATCTTTTTTATGTATCCCTATATCAGCATTTGGGAACAGTTTGTCACCCCCTGTATGATCGAAATGGCAGTGCGTGTTTATAACTAGTTTTATATCATCTGGGCTGATATTAAGCGCGTTTAAAGCTCCTAACAGATTATCTTTATTGATTCCTGTTCCTGTGTCGATTATAACATCACCGATGATGTAACTGTTGGAATCATAAAATGAACCCTCAATGAAAATAATATCTTTTATTCTCTCAATCAAAATTATCAACCCTAAAAAAGTGTGATGGGGTCACTGGGATTTGAACCCAGATCCTAGGATTTCTCTTGCCTCAGCACTCCAGTTGTTCATCATCTAAAGTGTCAGGAGCGCGCTTTTCTTCAAAGACAACTGGAGTCCTAGATGATAGCCTGGTTACACCATGACCCCCAGATTGGGATGGGAAAACTATTATTTTTTTGAAAGCCAAGGGTGAGATTTGAACTCACGTATAGTGGATCTGCAGTCCACCGCCTCACCAGACTAGGCTACCTTGGCTAGAATCCCCACATTTGGCTGCTTTCAACAGTGTGGGCAATTCATACTATCACTTATAATCTTATAAATATTTTTCGGCACCCACCCTTTGGAGGTGTAGGAGACTATCATAAAAATCATGGGGGCGGTCACGCGCAGAGATTACTTGAATTTGATTTGCTTTTCCTTACCAATGAGCTCATAGATGTCTAATCCTTTCCTGAGTGCAAGTTCAAGATCTATCTTATAATTTTTTTGTACTGTTATTTCAAGATCATCTACTGGTAGGAAAAACCATTTTTTATATTTGAATTTAACTCCAATATATGGTTTGGCGCCGAATATCTTTGAGAATTTTAATAGACCTTCTATCTTCTTAGAGTCGATATAAATCCTGTCCTTGGATGTTGTTTTAACTTCTATCGCCAAATATCTCTCCCCGTTACCCGCTATCACATCAGGTAATGGTTTTTTAGTCGCCCCCCCAGAAGCAGGTGCTCTTATAGCGGCGAAACCATTATCCCAAAATATCTTAACAAGATCTACCTCCTCTTTATAACCTTTTCTCACCATCTAAAAAACCCCAAACCTATAAAACTTGGGTGTCCCCCCTACTTTGTAAAGTGGATGATTGATGAAAATGGGGCCGGGGCCGAGATTTGAACCCGAGTCGCGGGATCCACAGTCCCGAAGGATAACCAACTACCCCACCCCGGCTCTACTAACCTTTTTTTGAAACAGTGCGGGGGCAGGGATTCGAACCCTGGTAGGCCTGCGCCAACAGGTCCTAAGCCTGTCCCCTTTGGCCAGCTCGGGCACCCCCGCCACTTTGAAGATTGGAAAATGGGATAAAATAGTGGGGTGTATGCTCCGGCCGGGATTTGAACCCGAGTCTTCGGCTCGAAAGGCCGAAATGATTGGCCGGACTACACTACCGGAGCAACTGATGGGCCCAATGGGATTCGAACCCATGACCGCCCGGTTATGAGCCGGGCGCTCTACCTGGCTAAGCTATGGGCCCGTGACGCCGCCGACAGGACTCGAACCTGTGACCATTCGGTTAACAGCCGAACGCTCTACCTACTGAGCTACGGCGGCAGATTATCATCTTTTAACCCGTTGGGCTGCTAAAAAATATGCTCACCTAATTATTAGGATAGTATTCCAGCGTAGGATTAGTTTTATAATTATAGTATATAAAATTTTTGGGTGAACTATCCCCAACCCTTACAGGTGGGGGGTTTCTTGCTTCATCGAATAGACTTGCCCTTCTATCACCTTGAAGGGTTGGTGGTTTTTTTTTCTCCACAGGCGTTCAGGGGATTGTCCCACTCCCCACACCTAAGATGTTCAGGGAGGTTTTATTGGTCTCTTAACCTTGTTTCGGGTAGATAAACCCCCTACTCATCTACCGACTCTTTCAGCCTTATAGACGAGCAGCGAGTAAAACAACTCAAATTATATATCTTTCAACAAAGCCATATAAAATTTTCGTTGTTCTATCCTTGTCTGCTGTATTACCATCCTTTGTAGGGGGCTTAACAGGAGAAAGTTAAGGTTCATGTCCTATTTTTATTTTCATACCTATGTTGGAATAACAACCCAAATGGATGAAAGATGATGTTTCGTTCAGAATGTTATTTTGTTGGATTGTATAAGGTTTCTTATTCTATGTGTTGTAATATGTTGAAAAAAATCATTTCATATTGTATGGTATGGAAAGGTGAAGACTTTTATAAACCTATAAAGGCGCTTATACTAATGGCTATAATGAGTGTTATGATTATTAAGAATGGAATTGACACCTTTTTCTTTGCGGCTGATAACAGGTATAATAGTGAAAATGCTGCTGCCAACCATGGTGCTATTTGGGGTAATATCACCCTTAAAATACCGAATGATATCAAAAGTATGAAGGCAGCTATTATAGCCACGTCCCATTCAAGACCTTCAACTTTCTCCTCCACAGAATAAACAGGTTCTTCTGTTGAATGGTGCTTTATAGGCTTTTTTTCAATTTCTGGTAATGCGTTTCCACATTTTTTACAGAACTTTGCATCGTCCCTGTTTTTTTCGCCACAATATGGACAGTAAACCATAGGATCATCCCGATAAGATTCTCACATAGTATTATAGTCTAAGATTATAAAAAGATAATATTTGAGGTGGAGATTTAACATGGATGTTATCAAATACCTAGAGGATCAGAGAATACTCAGATTACTTGAAAAAGCCAACAAAACCACACTAAGAGAACATGGGGATGTTATAAGCCTTGAAAGGGCCATATTCTTGTCTTGGTGGTGTGAAAGAGGGGACTGCGCATTCTGTTATATGAGCACCCAAAAACCCCTAATAAAAGATCCGAGAAAGGCCCGGAGAAACGTCAATGCAATACTCGCTGAAGCAGAAATATGCAAACGTATAGGATGGAACATCGAATTCCTCTCAGGAGGCTATGGATCATACACCACAGGGGAGATAAAATCCATTGCAAAATCCATAAAAGACATAACAGGCTCCCCAACCTGGCTCAACATAGGCATAACAAAAGACCTAGAAGAATATGGAGACGAAATCGAAGGAATAACAGGGGCCATCGAAACCGCCAATCCACAACTACAAAAGAGGTTATGCCCCAGCAAACCCCAAAAAGAAATAATCGAAATGTTGGAATTGGCAGGAGAACTAGGATTTAAAAAAGCCATCACCATAATACTTGGCGTTGGAGAAACAATCAAAGACCTAAAACACCTTTTCAAACTCATCAAACATTTAAAACTGGACAAGATAATATTCTATTCCCTCAACCCCCACAAAGGCACAATATTTGAGAACAGTCCACAGCCACCATCACTATATTATGCAGGGATCGTGGCTGCCACAAGAATAAAATTCCCAAAAATCAAAATCATCACAGGTACTTGGATCGATAACCTAGCCAATATAGGACCCTTAATACTCTCAGGAGCCAATGGACTTACCAAATTCCCATTATTCAAAATGTTCGGGACAAAACACGGTAAAAGAGTTGAAGAGGAAGTGAAATGGACTGGAAGAAAACTTAAAGGCACCTTCACAGACACCAAAAAACTCATTAAAGGAGAATCCAAAGAAAAATTAAATCCCTTCATAAAAAGATATATTGATATGTGTCTAAAAAAATAACAACTTGGACCCTTGCACACGGTTGAAAGGAGGAATAAACATTAAAATGAAATGTGGCCTTGAAATCCATGTTCAACTCGAAACAAACTCAAAACTATTCTGTGAATGTCCAACAAATTACCAGGAAGTCCCACCAAACGAAAATATCTGCCCAGTATGCCTAAACCAGCCAGGAGCTAAACCATATCCACCAAATGAAAAAGCCATTGAAGGAGCTCTTAAAATCGCCCTCATGCTAGATTGTAAAATAAGCCCCGAAACAACCTACTTCCTGCGTAAACACTACAACTACCCAGACTTGCCATCAGGCTACCAGCGCACCTCAGTCCCCATAGGCTACGAAGGCGAATTAAACAAAGTCAGAATAAGAGAAGTGCACCTAGAGGAAGACCCAGGCCAATACAAACCAGACCTTGGAGTAGTAGACTTCAACCGTTCAGGCATACCCCTCATCGAAATAGTAACAGAACCAGATATAAGATCCCCAGAAGAGGCCAGAAACTTCCTAAGGGAGCTTATAAGAGTCTTGGAGTATAGTGCATGTGCAAGAGGCGAAGGTACAATGAGGGCCGACGTAAACATATCTCTTGAAGGAGGTAAACGAGTTGAAATAAAAAACATAAACTCCATCAAGGGAGCTTACAAGGCCCTGAAATTTGAGATGATAAGGCAAAAAAACCTGCTTAAAAGGGGTGTTAAGGTTCGACAGGAGACAAGAGCGTTCCTAGAATCGCAGATGATCACAGTTCCAATGAGGCTCAAAGAAGAAGCAGAAGATTACCGTTACATACCAGATCCTGATCTCCCACCCATGAAATTCCATGAAAAAACGATAAAAAAAATAAAAAGTACGATCCCAGAACCTCCACATATAAAAGTTAAACGTTTCATGAAAGAATACAAATTGGAGGAGGAACACGCCAGAGTGCTCACATCAGAATTGGAATTAGCAGATGCATTCGAAGAAGTGGCAAAGGAGATAGACCCGGAATTCGCAGCCTTATGGATGAGGGACGAGCTAAAAAGAGTGCTCTACTATAATAAAATAAGCTTCAAAGAAAGTAAAATAACACCAAAAAATATCATAGAATTGCTTAAAATGATAAAAGACAAAGAAATCACAGTAAAAGCCGGGCAAAGGATAATAGAAAAAATGCCCCATACAATAAAAACTCCGCGGGAAATAGCAGAGGAACTTGGACTAATTGGGATAATCGACGAATCGGACATTATAAAAGCGGTTGAAAAGGCCATAGAAGAGAATCCCCAGGCTGTTAAAGATTACCATGAGGGGAAAGAAGCCGCTATCAACTTTCTAGTTGGACAGGTAATGCGGCTCACAAGGGGGAAAGCAGATCCCACAAGAACCCTAGAACTTATAAAAGAGAGAATCTAGGTGGGAGTCATTCGAATGGCTAGGAAAGTCCTTGATTTGATGATATGGCACCCAAAGGGGGATATCAGGGAATGCAAGATAAGTTACATTCATAGAGGCGCCCATAAAAACTTGAAAACCATCAAAGGCACTGATATAAAAAAACTCGAAAAGGGGTTCATGATCCTTAAAAGAGGCACAAGCATACCCTATCATAGGATAGTGAAAATCGAATGCGGGGACAGACTAATATGGAGAAGAAGCGGAAAGGGGTAACATGTCAAAGAAAGCCCTTGTAAGAGACTACATGACAAGAGAAGTTATCTCAGTAAACCCTGACACATCAACTGCTGAGATAATCAGGTTAATGAAAGAAACAGGACACGACGGTTTTCCTGTGAGAGACAATGATAGTGTTATCGGGATCGTAACAGCATTTGACCTTCTAATAAAACCCTGGGTGAAAACAGTTAAAGAGATAATGTCCACAGAGGTTGTAGTAGCAGACCAGGACATGCCATTAAATGACGCTGCGAGGGTCATGTTCAGAATGGGAATATCAAGACTACCAGTCATTGACAAAAATGGGAAACTAGTAGGTATCATCACCAACACAGACATAGTACGTTCACATATTGAAAGATCAACACCCATGAAAGTCAACTATTTCAAAAAGACACTAGAACAATTATATGATGTTAAACCAGAAGTTAAACGGGTGAAAGTCCCAATATCAAAGCTAAGACCCACACAAAGCAAAATATACGCCGACGAATTACAAGGGAGAATATATGAAATTAGAAAGGGACTTGCAGAGCCTACAATAGTCGTTAAAACTGGAGACCGTTACATCCTGGTTGACGGACACCATAGAGCCGTGGCATCATATAAACTAGGCTATAAGGAAATAGACTCCTATGTAATAGACATGAAAAAAGACCTTAAACTTGGAATGGAGAAAACCGCTGATATTAACAAAATATACACCCTAGATGATGTTGAGATAATTGATGACGCCCAACACCCCCTCATAGCGATCACAACAAGCATGAGAAAAGCAAAATCGAGGAAAAGAGATGAAAAATAATATACTAGAAGAGGTCTACAAGGTGCTTGAAACACGCAGGGACAAACCAATAGACTCATACACATCCAAATTAATGAAGGATAACAGAAAAACTGGAGAAGATAAAATACTTGAAAAGATAGGGGAGGAAGCGGCGGAACTCATAATAGCATCAAAAAACAATGAACGCATCCTAGAAGAAGCTGTAGACCTCATATTCCACACTTTCCTACTCCTCGTCTATAAGGGTATAAAATTTGATGAAATACTTGAAGAATTTTCAAAAAGAAGAAAACCATGATCGGGTTTCTAATCGAATGCTCTTATAATTTTTATTGCTAATGCGGCCGCGCCAAAACCATTATCAACATTCACAACTCCAATACCTGGTGTGCAAGATTGTAGCATCGAATAAAGGGCTGTTAATCCGCCTTCACCCACCCCGTATCCAATGGAAGTCGGGACTCCTATAACAGGCACATCAACTAATCCTGCGACAACTGATGGTAGGGCGCCCTCCATCCCAGCCACCACAATTATAATCTTAACATCATCTTCAAGCATATCATATAAAGGTTGTACAAGCCTATGAATCCCGGCAACACCAACATCATAAGCTTTTATAACCTCGCAACCATACTCTTCGAGGATTATCCTAGCTTCCTCTGCAACCGGTATATCAGCAGTCCCAGCAGTTATTATCCCCACCTTCGAATCCAGGGAAACTTTCTCACCCCTTTTCACTACTAGAGTATGCGCCCTTTTATTGTATTTGATTGAAAATCCCCTCTTTTTAAGCGAACTTATCTTTTCCTTGATATTTTCAAACCTTTCAGGGTCGAGGCGTGTTACTATCATTGGATCGGCTGGAGAAGACAAAAGAATCTGTATAATATCATCATCACTTTTACCCAACGCTAAAATAGCCTCCGGGAACCCGGTTCTTAGGGTTCTCCCAATATCAAATCTGGCAATTTCTCTAATATCTAAAAATTGACTTTTTATTAACTTTTCAGCTTCTTCGATTGAAATCTTCCCATCTTTAAGATCTTTAAGTATGGGCCTCACAATAAAAATCACCTCATCAATAATTAATAATAGCTTTCTCTAATATACATTTTAGAATGTAAGCAGTGAGGTGTAAAATGTACAGAGCCCATATTCTTGTCCAGGGGATAGTACAAGGCGTAGGTTTCAGGCCAACAGTCTATAGGTTGGCAGATGAGCTTAAACTTAAAGGTTATGTTAGAAACTTAGGTAATATCGTGGAAATAGCAGTGGAAGGGGAAAAAGAAACCATAAAAACATTCATAGCCAATTTAAAGTTGAGGAAACCTCCAATATCAAAAATATCCAATATAAGTGTTGAATGTGAAAAAATAAACGAATCCAAGTTTACTAGTTTTGAAATTAAGGATAGTTCAACAAAATTTAAGGGAACATCTGTAATACCTGCTGATGTTGCAACTTGTGACGCATGCCTATCTGATATGAATAATCCAAGAGATCGAAGACACCTTTATCCATTCACAGCATGTACTGACTGCGGTCCAAGATTCACAGTAATCGAGGAAATACCCTATGACAGGGAAAGAACAAGTATGAAGGATTTTCCGCTTTGTGAAGAATGTCAAAGGGAATATAAAGATCCGTTAGATCGAAGATACCATGCAGAAGCCACATGCTGCCCACTCTGCGGGCCCAAAGTCACCTTATATGATGATAAACCCCTCAATGTTGACGATCCATTAAAAGAAACGGCTAAATTATTAGATGAAGGTTATATAGTTGCTATAAAAGGTATAGGTGGCACTCATCTTGCATGTGACGCGACAAATGAAGAAGCGGTTCAAAGATTGAGAGAAAGACTCGGAAGACCATACCAACCATTCGCTTGCATGTCACCCAACATAGAAGCGATAAAAACATTCGCAACAGTTTCTAGAAAAGAAAAAAAGGTTTTAATCTCAAGAAGAAGGCCAATTGTAGTGCTAAAGAAAAATAACAGATACAATCTGGCTCCATCAGTCGCCCCAAGTTTACATAATATTGGTATAATGCTCCCTTATTCAGGTATACATCATATACTTTTCAGATATGCTAAAAAACCAGCTTATGTTATGACATCAGCTAACAAGCCCGGAGAACCCATGATAATCAAAAACCGTGAAATACTCGTAAAACTTAAAGGTATAGCAGATTATTTCTTAATCCATGATAGAAGGATAGTGAATCGATGCGACGATTCTGTTGTCCGTTTTAGAGGGGATGACATGGCATTCATACGCCGGTCACGCGGCTACACACCAGAACCTTACGACCTTTCAAGTTTATCATCAGATATAAATGTCATAGCCTTGGGCCCTGAAATAGATGTTACATTCGCTGTTTTAAATCACGGAGAATGTTATCTTTCCCAGCACATTGGTAACACTACAAAATATGAAACCACAAAGTTTCTTGAAGATGCTCTCAGATATCTTATGAAAATAACAGGAACCGAAGAGGTAGATGCTGTAGCTTGTGATTTACATCCCAGATTTTTCACAACTAAACTTGCAGAAGAATTAAGCAGGGAATATTCTGCTGAGATATTTAAGGTTCAGCACCATCATGCCCATGCAGCTGCCCTTGCAGTAGATTCTGGGGTGGATGAACTTGTATGTATTGGGGCTGACGGTGTAGGTTATGGTGATGATGGTACGGCATGGGGTGGTGAAATACTCTATTGTTTCGATGATAAATATGAGAGACTTGGGAGTCTAGTCCCTCAGAAAATGCCGGGCGGAGACTTATGCGCCATATATCCTGCTAGGATGCTCTTTTCAATCCTTGAAGGTTATTATAGTCTTGATTATCTTGAAGAACTTTTCAAGGATGAATACAGGGACTATTTCCCCCATGGCGAGAAGGAAATAGAATTGGTGAGAAGACAATTAGAAAGGGATATTAACGTTGGTATAACCACCAGCACGGGCAGAGTCCTAGATTCTGTGGCCGCAGCCCTCCACATATGTTCTAAGAGGACATATGAGGGTGAGTGTGCGATGAAACTTGAATCTGCCGCTTATAAATCCACGGATAATCTTGAAATACCTTATAGGATAAGGGAGTATGAGGGTAGATATGTTCTTGACACAACAGATCTTCTAGGGAAGGTTATGGAGCTTAAAAGTGATGGTGTGAGGATGGTGGATATAGCGGCAGCCGCTCAAAGGTCTATTTCAGAGGGTTTGGCTGAAATGGCTGTTAGGGTGGCGGAAGATCTTGGCGTTGATGTAATTGGGGGATCTGGGGGCGTTTTTTATAATGAGGCTATCAGTCTCACAATTAAAGGTTATGTGGAGGGGTATGGTTATAGGTTTGTGCAACATCAAAATTCTTGTGCAGGTGATGGTTCAGTGGCCTTGGGACAAGCTGCAATCGCCACTCGAAGATTAAATAAATAGATTATGGTGGATTTTTTTCTAGTATTTTCTCTGCTTTCCTTTTAAGGGATTCATAGACCTTTATCCGGTCCTTTAATTCTTTTATTGCTTTTTCATCGCCTCTTTTTATTCTTGCTTCGATTTTTATTAGCTTTGACCATTCGCTGGTTAAAAGTTCCTCATTTTCTTCTATGAGGTCTATTTTGAAGGTGTTCCTGTTTATTATGATGCTAAGGTGGATGTCATTAGAGATATTATAATATTTTCGGGGTCTTCCCCTTTCAATTTTTTTAAAGAAGGAATCTAGTATACCGACTTCTTCCATGGCCCTTAAATGTTCTATTATAGCCTTTTGGCCTATCTGCAGCTCCTTTGATATTTGACTTACGAATCTTGGTTCTTCTCTTAGTAGGTTTATGATTTCGCGTCTTGTACGGCATCCCATAACGTCTAGTAGGGCTTCCATGTCCATGTTATCTATATTCCTTTTCATTGTTATAATCATTTGACGAAAGATTTATATAACCTTTTGTAACTATAACTTCCATGAACCAAAATAACCTTTTGTAACTTTAAAGGGTGACCCAATGCCAAAATCAAAAAAAGAAAATCCACAGGAAAAACTTGAAAAATGCAACTCAAAATTAAAAAAACTCCAAAAAACCCTATCAGAAAAGGAGGAAGAAATAGAAGAGTACATATCACACTTACAAAGATTACAAGCCGACTTCGAAAACTATAAAAAACAAAAAGAAAAACAAGAAACAGAAATAATAGAATATGCCAACGAAAAACTCATACTAAAACTAATAGACGTACTAGAAGACATGGAAAGAGCCATGGACAACTGCAAAAACATCAAAGACTTCAAGGAAGGCCTAAACCTCATCTACAAAAAATTTGATGGGATCCTAAAAAAAGAGGGTCTAAGAAGAATACCAACCAAAGGAGAAAAATTCGACCCATTCAAACACGAAGCCATACAAACAGAAAACCACAAAAAATACAAAAACGGGGAAATAATCCAAGAAATCTCCAAAGGCTACATGCTAAAAGACAAAATAATAAAACCATCACTCGTCAAAGTATGTAAAAAAGACCAAAGAGGTGATTAAGTGGCTAAAAAAGAAAAAATCATCGGAATCGACCTCGGGACAAGTAACTCAGCAGCCGCAGTACTACTAGGCGGCAAACCCACAATAATACCAAGCGCAGAAGGCGCATCATTATATGGTAAAACATTCCCAAGCGTCGTTGCATTCACAGAAGACGGACAAATGCTAGTAGGAGAACCAGCCCGAAGACAAGCAGTAACAAACCCAGAAAACACCATCACAGCAATAAAAAGAAGCATGGGCACCAACAGAAAAATAAAAATCCAAGACAAAGAATTCACACCACAAGAAATATCAGCATTCCTACTACAAAAAATAAAAAAAGACGCAGAAGCATTCCTAGGAGAAAAAATAAAAAAGGCAGTTATAACAGTACCAGCCTACTTCAATGACAACCAGAGAACCGCAACCAAAGACGCCGGCACAATCGCAGGACTAGACGTTGTCAGACTCGTGAACGAACCAACAGCCGCAAGCCTAGCATACGGCCTAGACAAAGAAGACGAAGAACTCGACATAATGGTATTCGACTTCGGAGGAGGAACACTAGACGTAACAATAATGGAATTCGGAGGAGGCGTATTCGAAGTACAATCCACAAGTGGAGACACACAACTCGGCGGAACAGACATGGACAACGCCATCATGAACTACCTAGCAGAAGAATTCAAAAAAGAAACAGGAATAGACCTCATGGAAGACGACAACGCAGTCCAAAGACTAAGAGAAGCATCCGAAAAAGCCAAAATAGAACTATCATCAACAGTACAAACCGAAATAAACCTACCATACATAACAGCAGACTCAACCGGCCCAAAACACCTAGTACGCACCCTAACCAGGGCCAAACTAGAAGAACTAGTAGATCCAATCGTCCAAAAATGCACAGGGCCAATGGAACAAGCCCTAAAAGACGCGAAAATGGGTAAAGAAGACATCGACAAGATAATACTAGTAGGTGGGCCCACAAGAATGCCAATCGTCCAAAAATTCGTCGAAGACTTCATGGGCAAACCAGTTGAACGTGGAATCGACCCAATGGAATGCGTGGCAATGGGAGCGGCCATACAAGGCGGAGTACTCGCAGGTGAAATAAAAGATATTGTACTATTAGATGTCACACCATTATCCCTTGGCATCGAAACACAAGGGGGCATATTCACCAAACTAATCGAAAGAAACACAACAATACCCACACGGAAAAGCCAAATATTCACAACAGCAGCCGACAACCAAACAGCAGTAGACATACACATACTACAAGGTGAAAGACCAATGGCCAAAGACAACATAAGCCTTGGAAGATTCCAACTAGTAGGCATACCACCAGCACCCAGAGGAATTCCACAAATAGAAGTAACATTTGACATCGACGCCAACGGCATACTAAACGTGTCAGCAAAAGACCTTGGAACAGGAAAAGAACAAGCCATGAAAATAACAGCACCACATAAACTCTCAGAAGAAGAAATAAGAAAGAAGATTGAAGAAGCCAAAAAATATGCAGAAGAAGATCGCAAAAGGCAAAAAGAAGTTGAAATCAGAAACAATGCAGATTCCATGATATACACAGCAGAAAAAACCCTAGATGAACTCTCAGAAAAAATACCATCTGACAAGAAAGAAAACATCCAAAAATTAATCAAAGAACTAAGAGAAGAGCTTGCCGGAGATGACATAACCAAGATAAAATCAAAGACAGAAGAACTCACAAAAGCCATCCAAGAAGTTGGCGCAACAATCTATCAACAAACACAACAACAGCAAGAGCAGGGCAAAGAATCAGATGATACAATAGACGCAGACTATGAAGTGAAAGATTAAACTTCTTCAATTTTTTTGGTGGAGTTATGCCAAAAAAGGATTATTATGAAATCCTAGGCGTTGATAAAAACGCCAGCAAAAAAGAAATAAAAAGAGCCTACAGGAGACTGGCCAGAAAATATCATCCAGATGTCAGCGAAGACCCAGATGCCGCTGAAAAATTTAAAGAAATCAGCGAAGCCTACGCAGTATTATCCGATGATGAAAAAAGGCGAAGATATGACCAATTCGGACATGCTGGCATGGAAGGATTCACCCAAGAAGACATATTCCGAAACATAAACTTCGAGGACATATTCAAAGACCTAGATTTCGATTTTGGCAGCATATTCGACATATTCGGATTCGGCAGAAGGAGAACAGGCCCCCAAAGGGGAGCTGATATAAACTACCAACTCGAAATAACACTAGAAGATGCATATAAAGGCCTGGAAACTGATATAAAAGTCCCACATACAAAAAAATGTCCAGTATGTAACGGTTCAAGAGCAGAACCAGGAAGCGACACAAGAACATGCCCCACTTGTAACGGTTCAGGACACGTAAGACAAGTGCAAAGAACGCTCCTAGGCCAAATAATGAATATAACCACATGTCCAGATTGTAATGGTGAAGGTAAACTTATTGAAAAACCTTGCAGTAACTGTAATGGGACAGGAATAGTGAAAAAAACAAGCACAATCCATATAAGAGTACCCCCAGGGGTTGAAAATGGTTCAAGGTTAAGAATCCCAGAAGAGGGTGAAATGGGCCCTAGGGGCGGGCCCCCAGGCGACTTGTATGTGACAGTGAAAATAAAACCACACAAATTATTTGAGAGGAAAGGAGCCAACCTTTACTTTGAAAAACCAATAAGTTTTGTGCAAGCAGCCCTGGGAGATATAGTGGAGATTCCGACCATGGAAAAACCAGTCAAACTTAAAATACCCCCAGGAACCCAAACAGGCACCACATTCCGTATAAAAGGTCATGGCATGCCCCATATTAACTGGAAAGGCCGCGGAAACCTCTATGTGAAAGTAAGGATTGTAACCCCGCAAAAATTGAATAAGAGGCAAAAGGAACTTTTAAGGGAATTCGCGAAAATTAGTGGCGATGAAATCAAAGAAGAGAAGGGCTTATTTCAGAGGATGAAGGATGCTATAATATATTGATGGAGCATGCCGAGAGTAACCCCCCTTCTGTTCGCGGGCAGCATTCATCTAGGCGGGCTACCTCTGCCTCGTACAGTGTTCATCGGCAGCATTTGCCCTTGCATCCCACGGGTTGGCCGTTTCACCGCTCCCTCCAGTGTCAGTCAACCCTTTATTTTAGGGTTTCATTATCATTCACTTGGGGGACGTGTCGTTTCTGCTCCAGAGCCCAGCCTCTCGGCTGATGCCTCGCGGCATCGTGGTTCTGTATGATGGGGGGAGTTTCCTCAGCCCATACCAGTATCTTGGGGCCGGCAGCTGCCCTTCGGCTTACTCCATCAATGTTATAATGAGAATAAATGTTATAGCGGGGCCTAGATTTGAACTAGGGATCTCGGGGTTATGAGCCCCGCGGGATCACCAGACTACCCCACCCCGCTAAATAGTAGATTGTATTGTTACCTTATATAAACTTTTCCCCCCGTTACAGAATTTCTTTGCATCTTCTGTTGGTTAAATAACAATTTCTCTTCTGTTGTATGGGGGTGTTTGGAAAAAAAGGATGATATTAGATTTCTTATTCTTGTCTGATTTCATCTTCTAATTTTTTAAGTCTTTTGTCTAGGGATTTGAGTCTTTTGTTAGTATAACTTCTGTATTCATTGAATCTCTGTTCTAGTTCACCTATGTTCCGTGATACTAAGTCTAGTCTGCCTTGTAGGGTTTTAATGTCGTCTTTTGTGGCTAATTCCCAATCTTTTATTAGTTCGTCGCTTTTCTCTTCTAGGAAGGTGTCTATTTTACTTGAGATTATATCTGTGCTGATTGGTACTTCTCTTACTTTGTGGATTATTTTATCACTTACACCAGACACTTTCTCGCTTACGCTCATGCTTCCACCCTCTTCACTTGTAAATTTCTCACCTACATTAGAAATATGGGATTTTAGCCGGACTTTACCATTAGATTCTATAAGATAATAATATAATAGGACTATTATCGCCCCTGCTAATATAAGTATGGCTAATAGCTCTAATCCAGTCATATTAATCCTCGACCTTCACCTTTTTTAACATTTTATCCATTTCTTTTTCCTTCTTTTCAATATCCTCTAACATTTTCTCGAGTTTTTTGAATTCTGTCTGAGCTTCTAGCCTTGCCAATCTTTCACTTATTTCACTATGAAGATATCCTATCCTCCTCATTATATTCTTCGTATCTTTCCTTATACCCGCTAATTTCTCCTGCTGATCCTTGGGAAGAGGTATTGTTGTCTCCATCAAACGTTTAGATTCGAGATCCTTCTCCACAAGTGATATTTTCCTAAGTTCTATCTCCTTCTCGAGTAATAATACATTATTCTGCGCTTCTCTAACCTTTCTCCATTGCAAGGCAAGTATAACAATAGCCGCAAGTGCTATGAAAGCCAAAATTAAAATCATTAAATTCTGGGGTATTGTAACACTACTCGTAGCCATAACACTCCCTCGCATATAATTTTAGTAACATCATATATATAGGTTTATAAGATTAATTTTCACCATTACATATCATGTGATGGTCATGGAAAAAGAGTACAAGAAAGCTGGTCGGATATTATCAAAAATCAGAGAGAAAGCCGTGAAGTTCATACGAGAAGATTTACCAGTCATAGAACTCGTAAATTTCGTTGAAGATAATATCAGGAAAGAAGGAGCCAAACCAGCATTCCCATGTAATGTTTCGATAAATGATATAACAGCACATTACACCTCCCCAACCGATGATAAAACCTTGATAAAAGAGGGTGACCTCGTAAAACTAGATATGGGAGCGCATGTAAACGGGTATATAGCAGACACAGCCATAAGCATCCTCATAGGAGATCCGAAGGATGAAATGGCTGAAAAAAATCTTAGAATGATTGAAGCATCCCAAAAAGCTCTTGAAAATGCTATAAGCATCATAAAAGCTGATGTGGAACTTGGAAAAATAGGGAAGATCATCCAAGAAACCATAAACGACTTCGGATTCAAACCAGTCACTAACCTCACAGGCCATAGTATGGACAGATGGATCCTACATTCAGGATTATCCATACCTAACATTAACGAGAAAAATCCGCATAAACTCGAAGAGGGGGATGTCCTCGCCATTGAACCTTTCGCAACCGACGGCATTGGATATGTAAAGGATATGCCCCCAGCATACATATTCAGGTTTTTGAGGGACAGACCACTTAGATTAGCACATGCACGAAACGTGCTCAAAAAAATAAAAAAAGAATACAAGAGCCTACCATTCGCCCAAAGATGGCTGACAGAATACTTCGATCCACGGAGACTTAGAGCCTCCATGAGACTATTAATACAATCAAGGGCAATCTACCCTTATCATGTGCTCCGCGAAAAAAGTGGCGCATGGGTATCACAAGCCGAACATACGATAATTGTTGAAAAAGACAGCTGCAAGATTATAACCGAGTGAACTACTCCACTCTAACGGGTGGGGCTTCTCCCATTTTTGTCTTGACTTTGCGTCAAAGGGCTTCACTTTTGGGAGTCTAGGGGTTACGGCCCCCTATCTTTCATCTCTCATTAATGTATGGGCTATGTTACTTTTTAATGTTTTAACTGCCTTGTCTCTTGTTGTTTGAACTAAAGCCGCGTTCAAATTAAAAAGTTTCCTTGAGTTTGCCATAGGCATCCCTGTCCAAAAAAGAACCTTTGACGTGGATTTGAAACCGAAATACCAGTCCACAAGCTTAAATATTCTCCTAAGCAACTCTTTTCTCATCACAATTAACTAAAATCCCTTAAGGGGGAACATCCCTAAGGTTATTCTGGGTATTTGAAGTATCTAATTTATCTTGCCCTTCTTGTGTATCCCCCCTCAAGGGGGTCTTACAAGCAAAGATAAAAAAAAGACAACAATAATGTCTTTTGACAAAAAACTTTTTTTATCACGAAAAATTTTATATATTATTTTTCCTTAAAGGTATAATATAACAGGATATTTTTTTTCACCTGTTTAACTAAGTATTTGAGATGTGGGGGGTGTACCTTTCTATGATCTTGGAAGGACCAGTAGGTCTCTATCTTAAAGATTTGATTGATAATCTTTTAGATGAAATTGAAAACGAGAATGATAAAAGAGCATTAGATTTAGGTTGTGGTTATGGATATTATACAGTAGATTTACTCCAAAGGGGATATGAAGTTGATGCAGTTGATATTTCAGATCATTCAATTGAGATGACCCGGAACAAAATCGAAGAAATGAAAAATCATCCAAAGGTCGAAATCCATAATATTAACGCATTAGATTTTGAATCTAAGAAAAAATATGACCTCATAATCTGTTTTGAGATGCTAGAACATCTACATGAAGTTCTAAAACTTCTAAAATTGATCAATACTTGGCTAAAAGATGGTGGGATTCTATTGATTAGCGTACCACACAACGAAAACTTATGGAACATTAGAGACGAACAAGCAGGCCACCTTAGAAGATACTCTAAAGATGAAATCAAAGAAAAGTTGAAAAAAGCAAATTTAGAACCAATAAAGATACTATGTTATGGTTTCCCACTCATCAGACTATTTTTAGGAACCTATCTAAAAATCCAGGAAATGATGATGAATAGAGCAAAAGAAGGACAAACCAGAGAAAAGGCTCGGACAAGTCCATTAAGTCGAATGAAAAAAATAAGCGCCCCAATATTAAAAGTTCTTTTTAAATTTGATAACCTGTTCATCAATGGAGACCGAGGTTTTGGACTAGTAGTCATGGCCCAAAAAAAATCACAATAGGGATGGCAAGTTTTGCAATATAAAGAAACCAAAATCCAATTAAAAAGGGGTGACATCACCAATATCAAAGTTGATGCTATAGTCAACCCAGCGAATTCCCATGGTCTAATGGGAGGAGGAGTAGCCCTATCAATAAAAGACAAGGGCGGCTCCCAGATAGAGAAAGAAGCGATTTCAAAGGCTCCCATACCAGTAGGGGAGGCTATAGCAACAACTGCCGGGAAATTAAAAGCAATGTATGTTATACACGCCCCTACAATGGAAGAACCTGCACAACCATCAAACATCATATCAGTAAAAAAGGCTACACTAGCAGCATTAAAAAAAGCATCTGAACTTAAAATTTCATCAATAGCATTCCCTGGTATGGGCACCGGCGTAGGTGGAGTGCCAAAAACCAAAGCAGCCCAGGCCATGATGGAAACCATAAAAGACTTCCTCAGCCAATCAACACTAAAAGAGATAATCCTTATCGCATACAATCAAGAAATGTATGAGGCATTTAAAGATGCCATTAAAAAACATTCAATAGAGGGAGGTGACCTGATATGAGGAGCAGTTTTGCAATTGCAAGTATAGCTATTGGAATATGTACTTTCCTACAGCTCTTCGGGGCTGAGAAGGCTATATTAGCAATAATATTCGGCATACTAGCTCTCAGGGAAATCAAGGAAAAAGAGCTAACAGGAAAATATCTAGCCATCGCAGGGATAATCCTAGGAATAATCTACATAATACTACTAATAATCATCTTACCATATATAATGAGTATAATCCCAAGAATATCAAGTATCCAATAAAAAAAGTGTTCCCAAAAAAAGAGAATATAAGAGAGGAGTTAATAAGGTGTGGGTAACCCCATCTCCTTTCTCGCGGCAATGTTCTTCTCAGCCTTTTCCTTTTTCTGTGATGCTAGTTTTTCAAGCATGCCAAGGCCGGGTTTAACTTCCTCTATAGGTTTGGTTTCGAATAGGCCTGCTTCAAGCGCATCCTTGAATATGGACTCTCCAGTATCTGTTCTTAGGAATACTGTGGACCATCCATCAGGTGTTCCTACTGAACCCGTTGACACATCAGCAAGCTCTGCCACATAATCATTGCATAGTTTGCAGCCGGCTTGTTCATATCCATGGGTTTCTTTAAGTGGTAGAGTGTATAGGTCATCTTGGGTGTAGACCCAGAATTTTCCTTTGCCTATGTCCATTTTCTCTACTAGTTCTAGGCTGAGTCCCATTTTCTCTGAGATGAATGTCTGCAGTGAACTGTATGAGAAGTTCTCCATACAGAATATTCCAATGAGTAATTTTATCTTATCAGCGAGGAACCTGGCACCGAATGGATATGTTTGCATTTTCCTTATACCCATTAACTGGCATGGTATGGCCACCGTACCCAGCTTTTCTATACCACATTGTCTGACAGCTTTTTTAAGCATCCAAACGTTTGGAGAGAATGTGTATTTGGTGCCTGCAGCTGCTTTAAGTTCATCTGATGTCATTGCCACTATAGGTTCTGGTTTCCAGAATTCTTTTCCTGGACCAGCCACCACTGCACCTTCGATTATCTTTTCGTCGAGGGCATATGATAGTAATCCTGTTACAATTCCTCCGTCCTGCGCGATCTTCAAAATCTCTTTATCGGTTGATCGGGCAGCAAAAACTTCTTTGTATTTTCCTAAAACCATCTTCACAGCCTCCCTATAATCCTAACTCCTTCCTTATTTGCTCTTCTGGCCACCAACTTCTTGGACATTGGATGTAGCAGATTCCACATTTTATGCAACGGTCATTGTTGAGTTGTGGTCTTCCGTTTATCATTTCAAGGGCTCTGGTCTGGCAGGCCATTGCACATGTACCGCAGCCTATACAGAGACTTTGGTTAACTACTTTGGTTTGTAGGTCGCATCCGCAGGCTTCGGTGTAGCCTGCGAGGTCTAACATGGGTTTGAGGTAATCCATGTCATTGTTTAGGAGTGCTACGACTGCTTTGGCTATGATTTCTGGTGAGGGTGGGCATCCTGGTAGGGCCAGGTCAACGTCTATGATATCGGCTATTGGCACGAATGATTCGTGTGCTGGTTGTGCTTGCTGCCCTCCCCTAGCATATCTTGTGAAGCAGCCTGTTGCGGCGCATGACCCGAATGCGCAGACCAGCTTGGCTTTTTCTCTTACCTCTTTAAGTTCTTTTAGGCTGTGTTCATCTTGCAAGCATACTGAACCTTCCACTAGGGCAAGGTCCATTTCAGGCATTTCCCATACATCCACCAGTGTGGTTCCATAGACTATTTCTACCATGTCAGTTAGTAAATCTGCAAGGATGTCGTAATTTTCGGTTAACGACATTGCATCTCCTGTACACCCACTTAGGTGGATGTAACCTATTCTTGGTTTTGCTTTTTCTTCTTCAGCCACTTTTTCAACCTCCTCTTTTGGAACTTCAACAACCTTTTCCTCTTTTTCAGGTTTAGCCTCCAATCCTAAAAATCTTTTAATACGGGCAATTAAGCTCATTGATAAACCCCAATTTCGTTTAAAATCATCTTAACCGCCTTGGGAATGGCCTTCTCGACTGGGGGTGTGAGGCCCATTTCCACATAAGGGGCGGATATTTCCTTTGGTTTACACCCTATTACCACCACGTCGATTTTTTCGCTGAGTTCATGGAGGGGCTGGTTAACCGGCCATGAATGCATGTTTTCATAGGATCCCTTTGGGATTTCTTCGAGATTAAATTTCCTTAAGGTTCCTGGTTCTGCGTTGAATTCCACGACGTCCACGACTATTATCTTCCTCCAAGATTCTTGGGGGAGTGAGAACACATAATGTGGACCGCCAGTGCCTGCGTCGATGAACATGACATTGTCTGGTTTTTCCTTGTCTTTGAAGTGTTCTTCAAGTGCGTTGATTACCGCCGGGCCAAAACCGTCATCCTTGAATAGGATGTTTCCACAGCCCACTACTAGAATCTCAGCATCGTATGGCATAGTTTAGATCCTGACCATTTCACTTTTTATAGGAGTTTTATCTTCGTCATCGATGACCATTAGGTGGGTTGCACATGATAGACATGGGTCATATGCCCGTATGACATGTGGTGCATAGTCATAATGGAAGCCTTCTGTTGCGGGTCCCATTGTTGGTATGTTCCATGTTGTTGGGACAAGGGCACTGTAGAATTGTATTTTGCCATCGGCTACTTGGGCTAGGTGAACGTCCATTCCTCTTGGAGCTTCTATTGCACCGACTCCTAATTTTCCTGTTCCTCTTATGTCGAAGTCTGCCATTACGGGTGCTGATGTGTCAAGCTCATCTAATATGTCGATGGCTCTTGAGAGTGCTGTTTTCATTTCAAGGGCTCTGGCTACGTGTTGTGCTACAACTCCTCTTTCTTTGAAGCCTTGGAATTCTACGAATCTTGCTCTTGGCCCTACCTCTACGCTTCTTCCATCGTATAGGGGTATTGTTGAGCATGC
Organism: Methanothermobacter sp. MT-2; assembly: GCA_003584625.1. Classification (NCBI taxonomy): domain Archaea; kingdom Methanobacteriati; phylum Methanobacteriota; class Methanobacteria; order Methanobacteriales; family Methanobacteriaceae; genus Methanothermobacter; species Methanothermobacter sp. MT-2. The sequence continues at coordinate 1,220,859 of AP017647.1, forward strand.
TCTTTTTCCTATTTCTGGGTCGTCGTACCAGCTTTCTGGCATGACTTCTGTGAATCTGTCTAGGTCGAATTTTGTTCTGTCACCATATATTTGGTGTGTTGCTAGTGTTGGTTGGTTGTGTGCGCCTAGTCCTTCTGGTAGTCCTTTTTCTTCGACTAGGCTTATTATGAGTTCTACGTGTTCGTTTACTTTTGGTTTGAGTTGTTTTAGTCTTGCGTATAATCTTTTTCTTGCGAGTTCTGTTATGTTGTCGGCCATTCCCCCTATTCTGACGTCTGAGGGGTGTATGCCTTCTCCTGCGACCATGTCTACTACGTATTGGGCGTTTTTCCTTATTTCTGATACTGATTCTATTGCTGTTTTCATGAGGTTTTCTGGGACGAAGTCTTGTGCTATGAGGAAGTGGTGTATTGCGTGGCTGTTTACGTGGTGTGCGGCTAATGTTAATTCTCGCAGCAGCTTAGCGGCTTTTGGGGGTTCGATGTCGAGTGAGTCTTCTACTGCTTCGGTTGATGCTAAGGTGTGGGGTATGGGACAGACTCCACAGATTCTCTGTGTGAATACTGGTGCTGTTTCTGGGGCCTTTCCGAGTAGCATCTTTTCAAGACCCCTAACAGGAGTAATACTGAAGTATCGCCCCTTTGTCACAATCCCTTCATCATCGACTTCCAGGACAAGTTCTGCGTGGCCTTCCTGTCGGCTGGTCGGCGATATAACAATCCTTTCGCTCAAATGTATCACCTCTTCTTTTTAGAGTTCAAAAAAACCATCAATTTATATAAACGTTTTTAAATGTTATAAGTTTTTCAATTAAAAGAAAAGTGAAAAGTATTTATATTAGAATAAAAAATTAACAAAAATTAATAAAATCATAAAAAATTACTATTATATAATACTACATTTTTTTATACTATAAACTAACATAGAAATACGTGTAATCCAATAATAGGATTAGAAGGTGAGAATCGATGATAGACTCAAAAATTATAATTTCAGTGACAATAGTTTTAATCATCGGAGCCATCGCAGCAGGTTACCAGATAAGCAGTAACCCCAAGATCTTATGGCAACCAACAAGTCCAGATGATAACACACTACCCCCATCTGGAAGTGGGGGTGGAGGAGGTTCTGCAGGTTCAGGCGGCGGTGCAGGTGGAAGTTCAGGCGGATCCAGCAGTGCAGGCGCTATTAACACTGGAGGTAATGGAGGTTATCCCGTGAGTCCATCAGAAGCACAAAACATAGCCCAAAAATATATAAAAGAAGAAGGCGCTACAGCAGGAACCCCACGCATAGTCACAATAGCAGGTGAACCCGTATACGTAGTGCCAATACAAAAAGATGGTAAAATCATAGGCGAAATCCACATAGACCCCCAAACTGGTAAAAACATAGGTGGGGGTGGTGGTGCACCATTATGAAAGTCGAAACAAAAAATGAATCATGCACCATAATATCTGAAGAAATAGAAAACGCCATAGTCCTTGAAGGATCCCCAGGACTGGGACTAATAGGCAACATCGTAGGATGGCTCCTAGTAGACGACCTTAAAATGAGGGAAATAGGATACATCGACTCCAAATACTTCCCACCCCTAGCAGTACTCTACAGGGGCGTTGCCATACACCCCTTCAGAATCTATGAAGGAGAAGGACTAGTACTATTTCTATCAGACTTCATACTACCATCCTCCGTAGTCTATGATATGACCAATGCAATAGTAAAATGGATGAAAAGAAACAACAGCAAAGAACTCATAACATTCAACAGCGTCATAGTAAGACAAAAATCACACTTAGTCGCAGGAGCAGCCAACAGCAAAAAATCCCTAAAAAGACTCGGAGAACTCGAAATACCAATATTACCATTCGGAAACATAAACGGAATATCAGGAACACTACTAACAAGATGCGCCATAGAAAATATACCTGCATCCTGCCTATTCGCAGAGATACTAACACCCTACCCAGATCCAAGAGCAGCAGCAGAAGTCGTCGAAGTCCTCAACAAAATGCTAGACCTAGAAGTAGACACACAACCACTACTAGAAGAAGCCCAGGCCATCGAATCAAGACTTAAAAAACTAGCAGAAAAAGTACACAAAACAGAAACACCAACAACCCCAACAGAAACACCAATATACATGTAAAAACGAGCGAAAAAAATTTTATATTTCTGTTGCTTGTAAAACCCTCCTCGAAAGAATGGCATACAATGGGAGGTGGGATAAGTTAAATTTAAATATTTTGAGTGCTAAGGAAATCTTAAAGGTGATGTTCCCCCCATGAAGGAAGTTCAGCTAAATGTAGTGGGAAAAATTAACCCACATCTTAATAGAGGAGCGTGGGGGGAGCCATACCCCCCAGATTCCCAAAATGAAACCTTTGACGTAAAGTCAGGTGGAACAGGAGAAGACACCTCCATCAGGGCGAGGTAGTTCACAAATTTACATTTTTTTTATCCAATAGAAGGGCCCGTAGCCTAGCCTGGATAGGGCGTCGGACTTCTAATCCGAAGGTCCCGGGTTCAAATCCCGGCGGGTCCGCTTCCCCCCAAAAAAAATTTCTAACAATGGGGGCCCGTAGCCTAGCCTGGATAGGGCATCGGACTCCTAATCCGAAGGTCCCGGGTTCAAATCCCGGCGGGTCCGCTTCCCACTTATAGTTTATCATTTATTCTGATCAGAAAAATAGACGTCCAATGTATTCTCTGGAAATCGTATTTCACCATATCTGCCCCCGCCACCCGGTATTATGATGAGCGAACCATTCCTAAACGCCCTTATAGCAAGGGCGGTTTCACTATCCACTTCCCTTATCTCATCTAATGGGGCGTCGAGGAGTGCTTTTATTTCGCTGCCAAATTCATCTACAAGTTTTCCCCAGATTCTCTGGACTGCACGTGTCATAACACCTTTACCATGCTTCATACTAATTATCTCAGCGAGGGGCATGATATGAATATAAGGTGGACGATGAGATGGATGATGTGGCTCTTCCCATGTTGCTATTTCATGGATGCGATAATCAACACCCTTCTTGATGGTACCTCCACATGAACATTTCATGTTAACTTTTATGGCTTCCTTTGGATCATAGACCTTGTAACATCGCGTACATGCCGTTAGATGATATTTACCAAGTCTTGGATCGAAACCATAGTTTGCACGTATCCTTTTACCCTTTATAGACTTTTTCAGTGCGGAGAAAGAAATTTCATCCATTTTGAACTGGTTAAATTCCCTTCCGAGACGATGCGGCCATGGAGAATGGGCATCAGAATTTGTCAAAAATGGTATATCTTGGAGTTCCTTTATCCTGTCAGCCATGTCAGTGTCGGCTGAAAGACCCAGCTCTAAAAAATCGGGTGCTTTACCATAACAGTCCTTATAACTATCATAGGATTTGTATAGGCTTGTCCATGGTGTGAATGCATGTGATGGGCCGATGAGTCCATCATATTCATGTACTATATCCATTATCTCTGATCCTTGCATTCTAACCTTGGGTCTGCCCTCCTTGTTAATGTTGGATGATGGTAACTTTTCCTTCAACTCAGAGGCTGTTTCTATGGATGGTAAAATTAAAAGGTGGTGAACCCGTTTAAGATCTTCGATCTCACTTGTAATTATGAAGTCACAGTCTCTGTGGGAATAGATACCATCCTCATTGGCTTTTGTAGTTTCTAGTATCATTTTAAGCCATTTTGGGTGGAGTCCGTCACCAGTACCCACAAGGTTTAGGCCTTTGAGTTTTGCTTGTGGGGCTATGTTTTCTATTGTCATCTTCTGGGATGTTGCCTGGGAAAAGCAACTGTGGATGTGTAGATCGGCGTTTATTATCATTGATGATCAGCCTATGTATCTGAGGTCTTCTTCGCCTGGTTTGAGAGTCATCCTCTCTATCATTTCCTGTTCCATCTGCTGGGCCTTTGATATCATCTTGCGGGTCTCCTTGGCTCTTTCTTCGAGTTTTTCAGTGTCTACTTCCAGTTTTAGTAGTTTCATGAGTACGTTTAGCAGTGCTCTTGCAGCCTCTGCATCTATATAATATCCTGGTGTTTCACCCATTAGACAGACGCCTTCCATCCCTCTAAGGCTTCCCATTCCTAATAGTAGGCCTGATGCGCCGATTATACCTCCATCAGCTGACCTTAGGATAACATCATGTTTTTCTAGTTTTTTAGCAAGTTCTATGTTGGTCGCGGCGCCGTAAACCTTTGAAACTTCAACTGGTTGACCTGTGGCTAATCCTCCAAGGGTGTATATTTCCTTGACGCCATAGTTTTCCACGAAGTCTAGTATCATGCCACAGATTTCATATTGTCCTTCTGGGGAGAGTCCCTGGGTGTTACCGATTAGTATTATGTAATCTCTTTTTTCTTCCCCAACTGACTTCAGGTAATAGAATTCGTTTTTCATTGGTTCTATAATGCCATCATCATCCACTAGAACTTGTGGTGGAAATGAGGGTGAATAAAGTTCTGCGAATTTAATAGCATCTAATTCGTCGATTATATGATCAGCGGCCAATTTTCCCACGTGGCCTATGCCTGGTAGGGCTTCTATGAATATTGGTTGATCTAATTCAACCTCTTCCAAAACATTTATTATTGTTTTTCTCATGGTTACCCCCCTTTACTTTTAAGCATCTGCTTTTTTAAAATACGCCTATATTTTCCATATTTATCCTCTGGAGAATATTTTGGCGGTGCAACGTTCACTGTCTTCATTCCACAGTATGGACATTCGTCCTTTAATGTGTATTCTCCACAGGAAGAACATTTACGCATTTTCATGTTAGTTCACGATGGAATTCTCCTTTTCCTCCTTCTTTTCTAATGGTATCTATACATTTTTGAGCGGCCTTTTTGAGTATTTTTTCGGCTGTGGGATAATCTGTTGAATTAACTATTAGACGGTAACGTGGCGCTCCAACAGCTTGCACAATCGCTCCCTGTTTCTGGGCGGATTTAAGGGCTTTTTTGATTATTTCGATACCATTAGGTGCGTATGATTTAATATCAACATAACCTGTTACTTGGACTTCTGGGGGTGTTATATTTTTTTTAGCTATCTTGGTAATTGCTTTAGCCCAATCTTCTGGTATTCCCTCTTTTATTAATGCCTTTTCGCCTTCGTCTGCTGCGGTTTCAAATGCGCCATAGAGGTCGCCGAAGATGTCCATCAGGTCATAGCCCACTTCCTCGTAGGCTTCGTCAAGGTTTTTACCTAAACTTTCAGCTGCTAATTCTAGGAATTTTTCAGCTTTTTGTTCGATCTTCCAGGCTTGTATCCTTTTCCGCCTCTGATCATCCCTTATACGTTTCATGGACACGTCGACATGTCCTTTCTCTGGATTGACTCTTAGTACTCTAGCTACGATTTTCTGGTTTTCCCTTACAAAATCTCTTATATTTTTCACCCAACCAGATGAAACTTCTGAAATGTGTATGAAAGCTTCTTTACCTGGATATTCTTCAAGTTTTGCAAATGCACCATAACCTAGAACTTTATGTACAGTTGCAACTACTAATTCACCTTCTTCAGGCCATTCTTTTCTCCTTCTTACCATTAGAACACCTATTTTATCCGAGGACCTCGAGTATCTGGGCCCTGATTTTTGCTTTGCCACCCCTTGGTTCGACTAAGGTTTTGCCACATATTATACATTGTACATAGGAGGCGGCCCTGTCAAATACTATCTGTTGGTTTCCACAATCTAGACATTTAACTCGTAGGAAGTTACTTCTATTCTCATAAAACATTTTTGCAGCCTCCTATGTGGTGAATTCAACTCTTCCAACGCGGAATGTTTTTCTTTTGGTATGGGATCTTCCACATTCTTTACATTTTAAGCGTAAGTCTAATTTTTTCACGGGTTTGTTGCCTGATGGTAATGGTCTTGGGTATCCTCTATAGCCTGAGGTAACCCTCCTGAATTGCCTCTGACCCCATTTTAATTCGCTGGCTTTGCGTCTTTTTGATTCTAGTACTTCATGGATTGTGTGTTTTCTGCAATGTGGACAGTAGGTTCTTCTTTCCTTCGGAATCTTCATTTGTGATCACCTCAAAAATCATTTAGGAATGAGTGGAAAAATTAATCCTTCATCCATAATAACATTTTGTATGGATTCTTTATTTATAACTTTGCTAGTGTGGTATTTAGTGTTCAATAAACCGTCCTTTGCCAGAATCTACGAATATCCTGGCTGTTATGGTTGGTAAACGGACAATATCTTGGGGTTTGAATGGACCGTAAACTTTTTCGTCAACTCCTACAATTGCAGATGGTACCTCATCATATACTAGGATTGTTTTGATGTCATCTTCTCTTTTCTCTGATTTGTTGATGGTTGTTGATTTATCTTTTAGGATGGGAAATAGTCTAGAGCGGTGTTCGATTAAGAGATTGATAATTGATGAATATAATCTTTTTTCTTCAGGGGTTAAATTAAGTGGAGTCGTATCTTGATCTAATTTTGGGTTTTTATTGAAAAGATTATAGGATCTTTGAACGTTCATGACTGCAATATCGGTTATTTTGTGTTCCCTGCGTTCACATATTTCCATGGTTATCCTTTGAACATCCCTGAGAAGGTGGTGTCCTGTTGTATCTAATGGGTCCTTGCTTAAGTTATTTATGAGTTTTTCCATGTAATCGTATGTCTTCTTATAAAAATCATCACCTACCTTTGCAAGGCCGCTTTCATTTCTTTCCTTTTTTTGTATCCTCCTAAGTTTCCTGAAGAAATCATCCAAGCCTATTCATCCCCATGATTTTATTCTTCGGCTTCTAGGCGTGGTGCGAGTAGGAAGCTTAATTCACCTTCATCATTTGGCATTTTTAATGTTAACTTGAGGGGCATGTCATTCCCAAGGTTTATAATGGCCGTTTCACTGAATCGGTCGGCTTTGAGCATTTCTCTGATCTTTTCAAGCGAGTATACGCTCCTTGCAGGTTCTTTTATTTTTTCACCATGGTAGTATTCTATCATGGCATCGCCAAATTCTCCTTTGGATGATACTATGAATTTTTCCTCGTCGACTTTGAAGGTGATCTTATCAGAGAATATGTCGATGTCTGCTATAGCATCCTTCAAGAGCGAGAATGGAACCTCTAATTCATTTTCATATCTTATCTCTGGAGGTTTGTGGGTTTCATATTCAATGTCTATCAGTCTTATCTTAAATTGGCGGGTAGCCTCCCCCTCAAAAGTTAATATTAGGTTGGCGTCGTCACTTGTGATTATTAGACGGTCACCTGCTTTCGCGCGTCTGAGAACCTTCATGAGTTCCTCTGTATCCACGTTAATCTTTTCAGGTTCGTCGCATTCGTATTCATCGAATAGTTCTTTTTTGAGTTCAAGATGTACAAAGGTTATATGGCTTCTGTCAAGAGCATCTAAGCGCATGCCTTCACTGTCTACTTGTATTTGGACTTCATCAACAATTGATGATATGGCATCGAAACTTGTCCTTAGAATATTAGGATCATCTAATTCTGCCTTAAACATTCATAGTCCTCCTCACATTTTATTTCACACCAAATAAAAATTCTTTTTTTTTGTTGTTGGGGGTTCTCATATGGGATGTTCATCCTTGGAACTGGGGATTATTCACTCTTATTTTTTTCATCCTTTTTATCCTTTTCATTTTCAATAGCCTTCATTTGAGTATAGATGTCACCTAGGGGTGTTTTTGAAATTATTTTATCCTTCAGTACAACTACTATAATTAGGATTCCTAGTATCATGAGGAAGGTTGCTATGACAGCGTGCTCACCAAACACGACATTATCTGCTACTTTTTCAACTGGTGAATTCAGGTATACTATGCTTGCTATAATGAATAGTAGGCCTAGTAAGAAGCCACCATATGAGATTATCTTATCTCTTTTGTCATGAGGAATCCCCTGGGTTTTTTTGAATTCTTTTATTATCCTGGGCATGTCTTTTTTCAGATTCTTGAATTCTTCTATGGGGATGTTCTTTTTCAGGCCATTAACGATTTTCTTAAAGGGTTGGCTTTTAATCGTATTCCCTCCATGTATATTTACATTTTGTGCACCTTAAGAATCTGGTTTCGGCTTCATCAGCCCTTCTTGTCTGTTGCATCCACCAGAAGGCTTCTTTGTTCCCACATTTCGGACATTCAACCTTTGTTGTGGGGAGAGTTTTAACATCTTCTCCAGTGAATATTACACTCTCCTTGCTTTCAATTTTTTCAGCTACCTTGTATTTATCTGATAATTCCTTTGTTATCTTCTTTTCATATCCGCATTTACATTTAAACTTTTTTTTGTCTGGGAACATTATAGCCCCGCATCTAGGACAAAATTCCATCTTCTTCCTCCCAAATTAATATAGATAGATCTTTCGGCTTTGTAGAAATCATTATTGAAGGTTGGTGATGGATTAAGGAATGTGTTTATGAAGGTGAAGATGTTTCATCACCTTAATACAGAGATAATCTTTAGGGATATCATTTTTTTCTATGAGACCCTCGTATCCTCTCCAGTATATTGTTTGGCCGTGCATAGATTTGTATGTTTTCTACAGAGCCAATCTTTCTTGATATTAGTTAACCTCTATTCTGTACATTTTCTCCTTTTATATATTTTTTCCAGAGATTGTATGCATCCTTGAGTATTATGGCATGGTCAAATGCCAGTTTGATCTTCTTTAATTCTTCCCATTTAAACTTGGAAACTTCCTTGGCATCTGTATCTGCCCTTAACTTTCCACCGATCTTGTGGGCTATGAAACATATGCTTATGATATGTCCACGTGGGTCACGTTCTGGATCTGAATAGACGCCTAGTAGATGATCTAATTCCACTTTTAATCCTGTCTCTTCATAAGCTTCTCTTATGGCGGCTTCCTCAACTCTTTCACCATACTCCACAAAACCTCCGGGGAGCGCCCAAAAACCCTCATATGGATTTTTTTTTCTTTTGATGAGGATTATTGTGTCATCGGGGCAGAGTATAACAATATCAACTGTTAATAGAGGATTCTTGTATATTTTAATCACCCTTAGGCGTTACCCTTTGATTCTCCTTTTTCAACCCCTGCGGCTATGAGATGGGCTGCTCTTATAGGCTCGGGGATCGCGCTCCTTGTTGTTGAAATTTTAACTATCTCAGTTGCATCCTTTAATTTTATACCCTTCAATTGGATGTAGATGGTCTCCTTTACTGTTACTGGATATATTTTACCAGCCCTTTTTATAGCATCCCATCGCCACTCCCAATCCTCAAACTTCTTTCTGAGTGCCCTTCTGATCTTTTCGAAGTCGGGTATTTTCCTTATAATCACTATAACTGGTAAACCTGTCTCTTTGAATAATCTTTCTATGTCGATGACATTGAAACCGCCTAATGTTATCCCATCCAACATTATAACACCTAACTGGTCTAGGTGTCTTGAATTTTTAACCATTTCAATTATCTTAGATGTAGAATCAGTCCCATCAACCTTTATGTGGGTTGTTAAAACACCATCCAACCAGGAGCCGCCCCTAAAGATGGTGCCAACAACTAGGACATCATCCTTACTATGGGGTGTGAATGGGGCGTCATCAATCCCCAAAATTCTTATCTCGGATTTTATCTTCCTGAATTTCTTCTCTTTCATGGATTAGACTGTTTTTTTATAAGATCCTTGAATTCCCTGGATCTTTCCTTAAGCGTGTTCGCCGCATTTTTAAGGGATTCCTTGGGGTTATCCCCCCTTATATACATGTGGGGTTCGCCTATTATGGGATGGTCTATGGAGTATGCCACGGCTTTCACTGTCTTATCCTCAAGGAGTATTTTCCGCAGGGCATTGCAGAGTGTGTGGGTTTCCCCTTCAAATATTACTTCCAGTTCATCTTTTTCGTCTCGAATAATCTTCAATTTATTTCCCCCATATTATTTTAGCCTATAATTTCTGGAAAGCTTCCTTTTCTCCCTGTTTTCACAATTTGGACATATAACCTCGTTTTTACCTGCTTTTTTCATGAAGTGTCTGCAACGGGTGCACATGGCCTTTATCACACCAAGGTCCACTTGCATGGTTTGGAGATCTATACCAGTTACTCCCAATAGTCTACTTACCCTAGCCTCAACTATGTCACCTATCCTGAAGGCCTCTGTTAGCTTTGATAGGTAGCCATTAGTCACCTGTGAGATATGGATCGCGCCCATGAACGATGTTACAGGCCCCCTTGAACTACCCTTGATCTGATGTATTCTTACTAGGGCCCTTTGACCTTTTACTTCAATAACTTCTCCAATGATTAATGTACCTTCCTTTAACATTGGGGGTGTTTCTGTCTTTGCCGTGACTTTTATACGTTTATTTTTCTCATCCCTTGTAACTTCGCCTACAAAGAGCGATTTTATTTCACCCTTTTCTTCGTATGTTCCCTCTGCTGGTACGAACTCTTCTATCACCGCCAGGGGATCTCCCGGAAAAACAAAATCCCCAGATTTCGCCTTCATCAGTTCACCTCAAATGGTAGTTTAATAATTAAAAAATAGTGTGAATCTCTTCTAAAGCCTATTTTTCTTTTATCATATATATACTCTTGTCTAGAATAGGATTTCATCTAGGGTGTAATCCTCCCATCTCCTTTTATCAAGGACTATCTCCAATTCTATGGGGGTTAAAAGTGGCTTATCATACAACTGATAATCATCTATGGGCATCCTTGGACAGGCAGAAACTACAAAAGCATCCAATTCCCTGAACGGGATGAGTAACTGTGGAGAAATATCATCCAAGATTATTATGAACGCCTCCTTACCAGAATCTTCAAGGATGTTCTTCAATTTTAGGGCTAGCTCCAGTCTTTCCTGGCCTTTTTTAGATGACATTATAATCCCCCATTTCAGCGCTTCCCTAGCCCTTGTAATAGCTGCGAATCTTATCCTCAAAATCCTATCAGCAAAATCTTCAATATTCCTAGCCTTTCCAGTGTATGGGTCTGCTGCGATAACAGGTTTGCCTGTGAACAATCTTATACCAAGGGGGTGGAAATCTCCGCTTCCGATGAAAAGGTAGCTATCCACGTCTAAGTTTTTAACCGCTGAGAAATTGCAGCCAAGAACTTGACCTTTCATAGTGCCTACTCCAGGAGCTGATAAAACTAGTTTACCATGATCCTCTAGGAATTTTATGGCATTATCAAGTAGGTGCAGGTGTTGGGTTATGGTTGCTATTCCGATCCTATCATATCCAGATAGTAATTTGAGGGATGATCTGAGGGCTGGGATTATATCAATTTTGGAATATGCTTCTATGAAGATGACAGGAATGCTATAATCTAGTGGTAGTGGTGTGTGGCCATAATGTATTAGAAGATCAACTAGACCATCCATTTTAGTATCTGCAACATCACACGCCCCATAGCATGGATCGGCGGATATTATTATTGTTACTGATAATTCTTTTTCGAGTTCTTTGGCTAATTTCAGCGCATGGGGTTTAAGACCATCTGGGAATTGGAGTCCAATTATCTTGGGATTATATTTTTTCACTTTTTTTATTATCTTGGGGATTTCGAATTCGTATTCTGCCAATCTAGACCTCCTCTGGGAAGCTTGTCACTATTCTACCATTGATGATGTCCACTTTTATCAGTGTGTCGATCTTGTAGCCTGTTTTCTCTTCTACAATCTTTTTGCCTTCGCCTTTTTCTATTATCACTATGACCTTGGCTACTTTTACATCCATTTGTTTAAGGGCTTCGAGTACTGCTAGTAGTGTTCCACCGGTACTTACAACATCATCTATGACTAGTAGTCTGTCACCCTTGTTGATGCCATTGATGTATAGTTCTCCTTCACTATATCCTGTGGTTTGATGGACTGCTACTTCACCTGGAAGGCCGTATTCGCGTTTTCTGACAACTACGAATGGTATTCTTGTTTTAAGTGATAATGCTGTGGCAAGGTGTATGCCCATGGCCTCAATACACACTATCTTATCAACATTGAAAGTATAACGCTTTGTTATCTCATCAACCACCTCTTCTAATATATCTGGGGTTGTGAGCGGTATCCCATCAGTTATCGGGTGCACGAAATAGTTATAATCTCCCTTTTTTATGATAGGGGCGTTTTTCAGTGTTTTTTCCAGGTTTTCTAGCATTTTAATCACGAAAAAGATAAACTTTTATCTCGATAAATATAAATCTAAAATGTCTAATATATATTAGTGTTACTGATTTTTCATGGTGACCGATCATGCTAGGCAAACTAGGTAAAAATCTTGCAAAGACTATGAAAAAATTAGCAGGGATGACCATAGTAGATGAAGAAGTGGTTAAAGAGGTTATAAAGGATATACAGCGCGCTCTAATACAATCAGACGTTAATATAAAACTCGTATTCAAATTATCTAAATCAATAGAGGAAAGGGCCCTCAAGGAGGAACCTCCGAAGGGTATAACCCCCAAGGAACACATCATAAGAATAGTATACGAGGAACTGGTTAAACTCGTTGGAGAAACCGCAAAACCCCTCAAAATAGATAAAAAACCCTATAAGATACTATTTGTAGGACTTCAAGGAAGCGGTAAAACAACCACCATAGGAAAACTAAGCCGCCACTTCCAAAAGAAAGGATTAAACACAGCCATAGTATGTACAGACACATGGAGACCAGCAGCCCTTGATCAACTAAAACAACTCACAAATGAAATCAACATACCAGTCTATGGCCAACCAGAAAACAAAAACCCACTTAAAATCGCGGAAAAAGGACTTGAAAAATTCAAAGACTATGATATTATAATATTCGACACGGCAGGACGCCATAAAGAAGAAAAACACCTACTCAAAGAAATGGAAGAACTATCCACCATAATAAAGCCAGATGAAACAATACTCGTAATTGACGGCACCATAGGCCAACAGGCAAAAGAACAAGCAAAAGCATTCTCCCAGAGCACTGACGTTGGATCAATTATCGTGACAAAACTTGACGGATCAGCCAAAGGCGGGGGCGCATTATCAGCAGTCGCAGAAATAGGAGCCCCCATAAAATTCATAGGCACTGGCGAAAAACTAGAAGATCTAGAGGTCTTCGACCCAAAAAGATTCATCTCCAGACTACTCGGAATGGGAGACATCGAAGGCCTACTAGAAAAAGCAGAAGAAATCGCGGAAGAAGAAAAGGTTAGTGAAAAGACGGTAGACGCCATCCTCACAGGCAAATTCACCCTAAGAGAGATGAAATCACAATTCGAGATGATGGGGAAAATGGGCCCGCTCCAACAAGTCATAAACATGATACCAGGACTTGATAAACTGCCGAAGAACGCCCCTGATACAACAGAAGAAAAAATCAAAAAATATCTCACCCTCATGGATTCAATGACAGAATACGAGTTGGATCACCCAGAAGTGATTAAACATTCAAGGATAAAAAGAATTGCAAGAGGCTCAGGCACTAGAAATGAAGATGTTAAAGAACTCCTAAAATACTATAAAGTTACAAAGAAGGCGATGAAAGGTCTTGGAAGACGGAACAGAGGAGGTCCGATGGGACAGTTAATGAAACAATTCCTACGCTAAGGGAGAAACATGGAAGAGAGACTAAAAAAGCTACTAGACATCACAGATGAGAGAATATGTCCAAATTGTCTTGGACGTAAATTTTCAGATATCATACCAGGACCTGGTAATTTTAAAAGGGCTGAAAGATTAAAAGAAACATTTAATTTAAAAATATCAAAGGAATGCAAAATCTGTAAAGGAATACTAGGAAATCTTGAAAAAACCGCAGATCACATTGGAAAAAAAATAGAAAAATTAGATCTTGAATTTTCAAGTCTACTAGTAGGAAGCACACTACCAGAAGACATCATAGAATTCGACGAACACATAAACAAACTACTAGAAATCGAAGTTGAAAGCATAAAAAAAGAAGTTAATAGAGAACTTGGCAAAATCCTTAATGAAAAATTCAACTCCAACGTCGACTTCGAAAACCCTGACATCGTCATAAAAACCAACTTCAAAACACAAAAACCACAAGCATGGATACAGATAAACCCCCTATTCATAGAAGGCCGATACAGAAAACTCAGAAGAGGGATACCCCAAACCAAGTGGCCCTGCAGAGAATGTAAAGGCCGTGGATGTCCAAGATGCAATTTCACAGGTAAAATGTACCCCACCTCTGTTGAAGAACTGGTCGCAGAACCAGTGCTCAAGGCAACTCAAGGTTCAATGTCAAAATTCCACGGAGCAGGAAGAGAAGATATTGATGTGAGGATGCTTGGAAGAGGAAGACCCTTCGTACTCGAAATTAAAGAACCAAAGATAAGAAAAATAAACCTTGAAGAAATCGCTGATGAGATCAACAAATTTGCCAAGGGCAAAATCGAAGTCGTAAACTTGAAATTCTCCACACGCAATCGTAAAGTAGAAATCAAAACTTCATCCCCATATAAAATCTACAGGGCCAAGGTCAAATTAAAGGATGAAATCGAACCATCAAACTTGGACAAACTGAAATCTCTAAATTTGATTAAACAAAGAACCCCAAAGAGGGTTTCTCACAGAAGAGCAGACAAGATAAGGGAAAGAAGAGTAATGGATATTAAATGGGATATAATCGATTCCAAGACCCTTGAACTTATATTAAAAACTGAAGGGGGGCTTTACATAAAAGAGCTTATCTCAGGCGATGATGGGAGAACAAAACCAAGTATAAGTGAAATACTTAACACTCCAGCAGAATGTGTCGAACTTGACGTCCTAGAAGTTGGATAACCCAAAATATAAAAAAAACCTTATAGGGGGGGTCTTATCAGGATTGGGAGACCCCATAACATGGGTGGCTAACCAATCACTTTTTTATGGTTTGGAAAAGTGCGAAGATGACCAGTAAATAGGCTATACTCCGGACTATTATAAGAGCCAATGAATTGCTGGGGTATCCTGCCAGCTGGGCCAAATGGGACACTCCAAAGAATCCGAAGGCTAATCCAATATAAAATAGGAGTGGATTTTCAAGTTTCCGGAACCCCCACCACCCCATTAACAAGATTATTATACAAAATATCAGATTAATAACAAGTATTGGTTCGATTATCGCCACGTTCATTCACCTCTTATATTAATAGATAAATCCTATCTTATATTATTTGCGTTGACAATCTCGAAAACTTCCAATTTCGTTTCTTTCAGGAAAATTTCATAGGGTGCTCTGATGGTCCTAAAACAAGAAAAATATTATTTAAGGGCGAAAATTGTATAATCATACTGAGGGCTTTGACTCTCCACAATTTGATAATAGGTAAAGGTCAAAATTTGTCCATGTTCAGAAATTTTCAAAAGAGCATTTTTTTGGATATGATTCTTTATGAGTTAAGGGTAAAATTAGTTGCTTATAGTTATCATGGAGGGGAAAATATTTAGGTGAGAAGATAAATAAAATCAGTTTGCTTATATGATCATCCTAATTTTTTTCAAGATCATGGAGGTTTACAAATGAAAAGATCAAAAGGTTTCAGAAGCAAAACAAGATACAAGCTACAAAAGCCAAAAAGAGGTAGGGGAAATCCCATAACGAGAAAAATACAAAACTTCCAAGTGGATGACCTTGTACATATAATAATAGACCCTAGCATACACAGAGGGCAGCCACATCCACGATTCCATGGTAAAACAGGGCGAGTAGTTGATAAGATGGGCAAATCTTATGTTGTTGTTATAAAAGATGGTAAAAAGGATAAAAAACTTATTATAAGACCTGAACATCTCCAATTACAAGAGTGATCCATGATGATAGGTAAAAAAGTCCTTGAAACAGAACCAGTTACCATGGCAGAAGTTAAAGTCATACTTGAAAAATTCGCAGAAGAACATGAGTTCACATATGAACAGAATCTAGCCCTTGAGCATGTCAAAAAATTCTCAAAAATAGACCATGAAAACGCCCTTAAATTGATAGAAGAACTCACAGAATTGCCTAATATAAAAAAGAAGCATGCTGTGCGACTTGCGGATTTCATGCCCGAGGATATTGCGGATATTCGTTTAATCTTTGCCAAAGAGAGGATACCTATAAAAAATGAAGACTTCAAAAATATCCTAAAAATAATAGAAAAGTACAGATAATTTTTTGAGTTGGGTCTCATGGAAGAATATGCCATTATCCTAGACTATCTCCCCCTAGGATACGTGGAAGAAGGCCTAGGCGGCTTCAAAAGAAAACCAGTAGCCCAGGCCATAGGTAAAGACAACTTCACACTCCTAGAATTAACACCAAAACCCGGAGTAGACCTTGAAATCCACGAAGAAGTCTATATAGGGAAAGGTAAAAGAGATAAGATAGCTAGGATAAACAGGCGACTACGCCACAACGAACTAACAGCAACAGCAAGGGTTGAACTACCCTATGTCATCGAAGAAATCATAAGATCAAAGGAGGAAAAATTCATCAAATTCTTTAACGAAGCAGGACCCATAACCACGAGACTCCACCAACTAGAATTGTTGCCAGGTATCGGTAAAAAGCACATGTGGGACATCCTCAAAGCACGTGAAGAGAAAAAGTTCGAAAGCTTTGAGGATATTAAAAAGAGGGTTCCCATGCTAGCAGACCCAGTTAAATTACTAGTTAAAAGGGTCTTAATGGAATTGGACGTTGACAAGGCAAAACGGGGTAAACGAAAATATGTACTTTTCACAAGGCCGCCTAGACGAAGAGAAAGGCCGAAAAAATAAAATGAGACTTGATTCGCTAGCAACTGAAACCAAAAGAATCTTAAAAAAATATAATCTACAATTAAATAAGAGGTTAGGTCAACATTACCTCATCGATGATTCTAAAAGGCATGAAATTTTATCATATGCCAATTTGAAGGATGATGACATTGTATTGGAGATCGGTCCAGGGATTGGAACTCTCACAATCCCCCTAGCCTCCAAAGCAGGGAAAGTTATAGCAATCGAAAAGGATAAAAGGATCGCCAGCATATTAAAAAAGAGACTAAATGGTTATGATAATGTTGAGCTGATCATTGGCGACGCCCTGAAAATAAAATTCCCAGAATTTAACAAGAT
The DNA here is from genome assembly GCA_003584625.1 of Methanothermobacter sp. MT-2. NCBI lineage: Archaea > Methanobacteriati > Methanobacteriota > Methanobacteria > Methanobacteriales > Methanobacteriaceae > Methanothermobacter > Methanothermobacter sp. MT-2. The sequence goes on from AP017647.1 coordinate 1,237,925, forward strand.
AGTATCCAACCTACCATATAAAATATCCTCACCCATAACCTTCAAGTTCCTTGAATATGATTTTGATTTCGGCATTTTAATGTATCAGCGAGAATTTGCAGAAAGAATGATAGCCAAACCAGGGACTAGGGACTATTCACGCCTTTCAGTGGCTTTATATTTCATGGCGGACATTGAGATCATAGATTATATTCCAAGGTGGGCTTTTCTACCCCCACCAAAGGTTGAATCTGCTATTGTTAAATTAACTCCCAAGGGAAAAATTAATGGGATCTTTGAAAGGACTTGCAGAGCCCTATTCCAACATAAAAAGAAAAAGGCAAAGAATGCTCTCATCGAATCATTCCATGAAATCAGTAACAAAGCAGATCCAAAAGAAGTAGTTGAGTTCATAGATCCTATCTTATTGGAAAAGCGAGTTTTCACTTTGGATCCCCTGGAGATACTTAGAATTTCAAATGAACTTAAAGAGGCGATTTCCAGGGTATCATCATAGGTTATGCTCTAATATTATAGTATCTCCCATTCTAATCCGCAAACTTTAAATAACATGTAAACTATTTTTTACATTATGATAATTGCAAGACCTGAATGGTTTGGAATAAGAAAATATGGTGGCTGGGGCATCAGCATCAAAACTTGGCAAGGTGCAGTTTACATTGCAGGAGTCATCAGTTTCCTCATTCTCATCCAATTAACCCCACTCAACACACAACAAAGACTAATCATAACAGGAGCCTGGCTGACCTTCATATTCATCGATCTTTCTGATGTCATGTGGAAAGTCAAAAAAGACGAAAGAGAATACATCCATGAAGCAGTAGCAGAAAGAAACGCGGCATGGGCCATGATGACCATCCTTGTAATTGGCATACTCACAGAACTATTCTACAATGCAATGCACAAAAGAATATACGTTGATCCATTCATGGTAACAGCCCTAATAATAGGAGCCATCACAAAATCCATAACATACTATAAACTAGAAAGAGAATCCTAGAGAGCCTATGAAAAACAATATACGTATTCTCAGGGAAAAATTGGGTTTCACACAAGAAAACCTTGCAGAGAAGGTTGGAGTGACAAGACAAACAATCATAGCACTTGAAAAGGGAAGATACAATCCATCCCTGGAGTTAGCTTATCGTATAACAAAGGCGCTTAAAAAAGAACACATAGAAGATGTTTTCATCCTCGAAGATCAGCCATGATAAAATACAAGAACCTTAAAATCCAAACATGCAAAAACGTTTACGCCCCTGCAGAGGATACATTTCTCCTCGCAGACAACCTCAAAGTCAAAGAAGGCGACGAAGTCCTCGAAATAGGCACTGGAACAGGCATAATAGCCATAATCGCCGCTAAAAAGGCCAATGTAACAGCTACTGACATAAATCATTATGCTATCAAATGCGCAGAAAAAAATGCTAAAATTAACAATCTAAAAATAAGAATATTACATGGAGACCTTTTTGAACCTGTGAAAGGTGAAAAATTCGATCTCATACTCTTTAACGCACCATATCTCCCAAGTTCAGATGAGGACCTAACTAGTGAAATCATCGACAAGGCATGGGACGGGGGAAAAACCGGCAGAATCATAATCGACCGTTTTTTGAAAAAGGTGAAAACACACCTAAAAAAAGGTGGGAGAATACAAATAGTGCAATCATCACTCTCAAACATAAAAAAGACCATGAAAAAATTAGAAGAAATGGGATTTGATGTGGAAATCACAGCCTCTGAAAAATTCTTTTTTGAAGATATAGTAGTTATAACAGCCAAATCACCATAAAAATATACCATCAAATACTAGGACAGCATCACCCTCCATATAAGCGCCTATTCCACCACCTCCCTTATAAACTTGAATATTAAGTTCACCACCAGGAAGATGGACAAGAACTTTATCATCTAACTTACCAACCTTGTTACCTGCAATGACAGTCGCCGTGGCACCAGTCCCACAAGCCAGGGTAGGCCCAACACCACGCTCCCATGTAACCATCCTAACCTCTGATGAACTCAAAATCTCAACAAAATGCACATTTATCCTTTCAGGAAAAACAGGATGTTTCTCTATAAGGGGTCCGAGCCCCTCCAAGTCCACAGAATCAACATCATCTACAAATATAATAGCATGGGGATTACCCACACTAACCGCTGTAAGTTTTATATCCTGGCCATTAACTTTAAGATATCCTTCTATAAACTCGTCTTTTGATGCTTTCATTGGTATTTTCTCTGTTTTGAATGTTGCAAGTCCCATGTCCACGCGTGCAGAGACTACCTGCCCCTCACTAATATTTAAATCCACAATTTTGAGACCTGCAAGGGTCTCCACCTTAAGTTTTTCTTTTCTTATAATGGCATTATCATATACAAACTTGGAAAAGCATCTTATACCATTACCACACATCTCGGCTTCGCTTCCATCCGCATTAAATATCCTAAACCTTATATCACCATCCCCAGCTGGGGGTTCCACGAATATAACACCATCAGCTCCGATAGAAAATCTCCGCTGGCAAACCTCTGCTGCAAAATCTGGTTTCTCATCCTCAGTTATGCACTCTTTTCTGCTTTCATCTATGATTATATAATCGTTACCAAGGGCGTGCATTTTGGAAAATAGTATCATCTTTGACATTGTACTCCACCATCATTTTTTTAGGAGTCTTGGCGGGATTATCTGACCATCTACAAGATCTGAGAAATCTTCCCTCTCCCTTATAATTTCAGTTTCACCATCCTTGACAAGGACTTCGGCTGGTCTTGGCCTTGAATTATACTGTGATGCCATGGAAAATGCATATGCACCAGCATTTAATATGGCTAGCAAGTCTCCTTCTTCAATTTTTGGAAGTTTCCGATCCCTTGCAAAAAGATCGCCTGATTCGCATAGATTACCGGCTATGTCAATTTTTTCCACTGGTTTTTCATCTGCTTTATTTGCCACGATTATATGATGGTATGAACCATACATCGCGGGCCTTATGAGGGTGTTGAATCCCGCGTCAACACCAGCAAACTTCCTATAACTTTCTTTTATCGTGTTCACCCTTGTTAGGAGGTAGGCTGCGTCACCCACTATGTATCTTCCAGGTTCAAGATACATTGCAGGCTCCCCAAGTGAATATTCATCTAATTTTTCCATGAAAAGGCCTGTTATATTCTCTGCAAATTTATTGATGTCTAGTGGTTCCTCTTCTGGATGATATGGTATCCCAAGACCCCCTCCAAAGTCTATGAATTCAAATTTTGTCCCGGTTTCCTTTGAAACTTTACCTGCTACTTCCATGAGTTTTTCCACGGCTAACATGAATGGTTCAGGTTCGAGTATGCCTGAGCCTATGTGTGCATGGATTCCGATTGGTTGGAAGCCGAGTTCCTGGGCTAACCTGTAAACTTTGCTGGCTTTTTCTTCTCTTACACCGAATTTGCTGAGTTCTCCCCCGGTTATGCAATGTTCGTGGTGTCCGGCGCCTACCATGGGGTTTATCCTGATTGATATCTTAACATTTTCCGGATTTGTTATCTTTGAAAGTCTTAGAAGCTGTGATTCTGAGTCAATATTTATCATAACCCTTGATTTGACTGCGAAGGATATTTCATCGTCTCTAAGATTATTCCCAGTGTATAGGATCTTCTCTGGTCTGAAACCTGCGAGTAGGGCCATGTATATTTCCCCAGGGGAGACGGCGTCGATTCCGCTGCCCTCGTCTTCAAGTATTTTTAAAACTGTGAGGTTTGTGTTTGCCTTACATGCATATAATATCTGGAAATTGGGATAATACCTGGTGAAGGCTTTATGGAGTCTCTGGTAGTTTTCTCTTATGCGCATTTCATCTATGACATAGAGTGGTGTGTCATAATTTCTTGCAAGTTTTACTGCATCTGCTCCACCAATGGATAAGTGGCCTTTATCATTAACCTTAACATTTAACATGATGAACCTCCCTTAGATATTTTTTGGAGTTTTGGGAACATGAAACCATTTATAGTAGTTGTGAGGGCGTTTATACTAGAAGATAATAGGATATTGTTACTTAAAAGGTCAGCGAATTCAGGGACGAATCCAGGATTATGGGAGCTTCCAGGGGGTAAAATGTTAGATGGGGAAACACTTGACATGACATTGGAGAGGGAAGTTTATGAGGAAACTGGTCTTAGGGTATGTCCTATAAAGGTTCTTGGCGCTTTTCAACAAGAGTTTCCATTTAAGGTTTCTGTGAATATTGTTTTTCATGTTAGAGTCAGGGGTGGTGTTTTAAGGTTAAGTGATGAGCATGATGCATATAAATGGGTGGATGAAATCGGCGATCTTAAGGTTTCTCCATGGCTTGCTGAGTTTAAGAGGTTTTATGGATTGAAGTGAAGATATTATCTAGGACTTCGATGACCCTGTCTATTTCATCTTTTTTTATTATGAGTGGTGGCACGAGTCTTATAACATTGTTAGCTGTGCAATTTATAAGCACTCCCATTTTTCTTGCCTCGTCCACTATTTTATCGCACTTTATTGTGAGTTCAACACCCAACATTAAACCATAGCCTCTCACGTCCTTTATGATGTCATGTTTGTCCATTAGATCTTCTAGGCGCCCTTTAAAGTATCCGCCTAATTTTTTGGCATTCTCTGGCAGGTTTTCAGTTATTATAACTTCGATGGCTGCTATGGCTGCCGCGCAACCCAATGGATTGCCCCCGAATGTCGATCCGTGATCTCCTGCTTTGAATGCTGATGCAACATTCTCATTTGCTAATACAGCGCCTATAGGATAGCCTCCACCCATAGCCTTAGCTACTGTTGTTATATCGGGTTGTATGCCGAAAAGTTCTGATGCGAACATCGCTCCGGTTCTGCCGAAGCCTGTCTGAACCTCGTCGAGGATGAATAGGACGTCGTTTTCTCGTGCAAGCGCCTGAACATCCTCCAAGTAGCCTTCTGGTGGGACTACGACTCCTCCTTCGCCTTGTATTGCCTCCAGGATGATGGCTGCGGTATCATCTGTTATGGCTTCTGCCATGGCTTGGATGTCACCATAGGGTACGTGTTTGAAACCTGGTGGTAGTGGTTTAAATGGTTCCTTGTATTTGTCTTGTCCTGTTGCTGTTACAGTTGCAAGTGTTCTCCCGTGGAATGAATTCTCAGCGGCTATTATCTCACCTTTACCTGTATATTTCCTTGCAAGTTTTATAGCGCCTTCATTGGCTTCCGCCCCGCTATTTGCAAAGAATACCTTGTCATGGGGTGAAATGGAGGTGAGTAATTTCGCCAATTCTACCTGTTCTTTGTTGTAGTATATGTTAGAGCAGTGTATGAGTCTTTGTGCTTGGTGGCAGATTGCAACTGCAACCTTTGGATGTGCATGTCCTATACTGTTCACAGCGACACCTGCAAAACAGTCCAAGTACTCTTTACCATCTATGTCCCAGACACGAGCCCCTTTACCATGTGAGAGGACGATAGGCTGGCGAGAATATGTTTGCATGATATACTTTTTTTCAAGTTCAATTATTTCATCAGTATCCATAATATCACCAGTAACATCATCTATGGGGTTTTTTATCAAGGGATTATCTTTTTGAAATAATCATAGAGTGGATGTTTCTTGTTGATGGTATCCAAGAGAATCCCTCGAATCTTGTAAGAAGGATAGGATCCCTCAGCTGTCTTGATAATATAACCTTTTTTTACATCTTCCACTTTAAGAATCTTGTCATTTATTATTACATTTTCACCCTTTTTAAATCCTGAGGATTTTTCTCTAACTATTATAAATCCATTAAGTTCAGGTTTCTTCATGATAAAGATTTTAGCTTCAAATCCCCTCTCATGAATCCTCTGGAGGATCCTATGGAGGAATTCCTCACCCCTTTCTTTTAGTATATAAGATTTTATGGTATCATCGAGGGCTTCTTTCATTCTAATCCATGCATCAGCCTCTCTGCACCCTATCCTGTCACGTGTGACGCGTTGAGGGCACCTCCAACAATATTTTTCATCCAGAGACTTGAGAAGTTTCTGATAGGATTCAACACACCTAGATTTGAACTCTTGGATAGTCTCTTTTATCATCAGACACCCCCAAAGATCCCAGACTTCCTTGCATAATCATAAAGATATAATTGCACATAACCTGCATATTCACCAAACTCCTCCCTTGCAAAATCCCTCAAATGCTTATCATCGACGCTGAAAAAGTGCTCCATTATCTTTTTTATCCATACATCAACAGGGAATGCTTCAAGTTTCCTGAAACCATAAAGTAGTATGCAATCTGCAACTTTCGGCCCGATGCCTGGAAACTTCAAAAGTAGATGGAAAGCCTCATCATAATCCATAACATCCAATTTTGTCCTAGTTATCCTCCTAGATGTTTTTTTGATATATTTTGCACGATATCCTACACCAGCCAAACGCAGACTATCATCATCCAAATTGGCCAGAACATCAGGGGCTGGGAAACTATAAAATGTACCCTTGGAGAATGTATATTTTTGACCCCACAATCTTTTCATGTTATCTATTGCCTTGGTCCAACGCTTTATTGAACAATTCGCCGATGTTATAGATGATATAATGCACTCAAAGATGTCTTTGGCCAGGAAGAGTCTAAGCCCCCTTGAGTAATCCACTATAGAATCAAGTGGTGGATAAGAATTTAAAAAATCATAAAATCCCTCAATATCGAATTTAAGATCGAATATATGATTTAGCTTTTCTTTAACCTCTGATAAAGGTACTTTTTCTGGGGATTCTATTTTAACGTGGAGTTTATTATCTTCTTGTTTTATTGTTACAAGAGAAGGTTTGTTATCTATTATTAAAAGTTCACTGTAATATTTTCCATTTTTGTGCCATGGGGGTTGGGATGTCTGGCCACTGTACATTGTAGCTTCAAGATCAAATTCCCTTGCCTTGATGTTGAAGGCCTTCTGCATCCCAACCAAATCCTTTATAGTCTCACTGGTATCTTCAAATGCTTTTATGAGGTTCTTTCCCCCTTCAACCAAATCTTTTATAGTCTCACTGGTATCCCCTTATCCTTTAAGTACCTTTTCACGGTAGGGATTGGATATTCGTTAAAGTGGAATATGCTCGCGGCCAATGCAGCGTCAGCTTTACCAGTTGTAAAAGCCTCATACATATGTTCGGGTTCGCCGACTCCGCCTGATGCTATAACTGGGATGTCAACATTCTCGCTTACAGCCCTTGTCAGGGGAATGTCATAGCCTTTCTTGGTGCCGTCGCGATCCATGGATGTTAAGAGTATTTCACCCGCGCCTCTCTCTTGGCATTCAATAGCCCATTCTATCGCATCAATTCCGGTGAATTCGCGGCCGCCATAAATGCTGCATTCATACCAGCAGTAACCATCTTCTACTTCTACTATGAAGCGTTCATCAGATTCTCTGGGATTTTCAAGGTATCTTCTTTTTGCGTCGATGGCAACGACACAAGCCTGGGATCCCACGATCTCTGATGCTTCATTAATCAGTTCAGGATTTTTTATGGCGGCTGTGTTCACTGAACATTTATCTGCGCCAGCTTTGAGCATTTTAACGAAATCTTCAGGCTTCCTTATACCTCCTCCTACGCATATGGGTACAAAGACATTCTCTGTAGTTGCTTCTACTACATGAATCATTGTTTCCCTTCTCTCATGGGAAGCTGTTATATCCAAGAATACTATTTCATCAGCTCCATCCTCATAATAACGGTTTGCGAGTTCCACAGGATCCCCTGCATATTTTATCTGTTTGAATTCAACGCCTTTCACAACCCTTCCATGGGGTACTTGTAAGTCGCAGTCAAGACAAGGTATTATCCTTTTTGTAAGCATCTTATCACCCTTATATCATCTTATGTTCCCTATTTATATATCCCCTAATTTGGGTTAATATTATGGGCTTTCTAATATTGGATGTTAAATCTACATTAATAATAATGATTCTATAGAAAGTTATGGAAGGATTATTTTTTTTGGGAAAAATTGGATCGAAAATTATTAGAAATGTGAGTTTCTTTTTTTGATTTTATCTGTGCTGAATTTCACTTCAAATCGAAAAAAATTTATAAATATAAGAGACAGAAATAGAAACACGAACAAACTGATTTTTTCTGGGCCCGTGGTCTAGTCTGGAATAGGACGTGGGACTTCGGATCCCAAGGTCCCGGGTTCAAATCCCGGCGGGTCCGTTTTTTTAATTAAATCGGCGGGAAGCCCCCTCCAATGCGTAAATGTGGTGGAATGAAAGCCAAAGCTTATAGATAATAATTGCGAAAGATGAGGATGTGACAGCCTTGATATCTTGGCTGAGATGAGACCGTCTACTGGTAGACTAATCCTCATCATTGAAGCAAGGAAAAAACCCACACGATAACGAGGGGATAGTTCACTTTCCCTTTATTTGTAATATTTTTTCTTTAGGAAAAGCGCGACATTCACAAGGCTTATAAGTACTGGGACTTCTATAAGGGGGCCGATTACCGTTGCGAAAGCGACACTTGATCCTATTCCAAAAACTCCTACTGCGACGGCGATTGCCAGTTCAAAATTGTTACTTGCCGCTGTAAAGGACAATGCAGATGTTTTTGGATAATCTACTTCCAATTTATATGCTAGATAGAAGGATACGAAGAACATGATTACAAAGTAGAGCATTAGAGGTATGGCAATGACTAAAACATGATATGGGAGCATTATGATTGTTTCTCCCCTTAGGCTAAACATGACAATAATTGTAAATAATAAGGCTATAAGTGTGATTGGGCTAATTTTGGGAATAAACCTGGTATGATACCATTCTTTATCTTTTAACCTTAATAGGGTGAATCTTGTGATTATACCTGCTATGAATGGAATTCCTAGGTAAATGAAGACACTTTTCGCTATCTGAAGTATGGTAACTTTTACAACACTTCCCTGGATACCGAAGAGTGGTGGCAAGACTGTGACAAATATCCATGCATATACACTGTAAAATAAAACTTGAAAAATGCTATTGAATGCCACAAGTCCGGCTGCATACTCAGTATCTCCCCTGGCAAGCTCATTCCAGACAATTACCATGGCAATACATCGCGCAATTCCAACTAAGATTAAACCAACCATATATTCAGGATATTTTGCTAAAAATGTAATTGCTAAAATGAACATTAATATGGGGCCTACTATCCAGTTTTGGAATAGAGACAACCCCAATACCCTAGTATTCCTGAAAACTTGTCCTAATTCTTCATATCTGACTTTAGTAAGTGGAGGATACATCATTAAAATTAATCCAATAGCAATAAGAATATTTGTAGTCCCAATCTGGAACTGATTGATAAAAGAAGATACTCCAGGTATGAGATACCCTACCAATACTCCTAGTATCATTGCGGTGAATATCCAAAGGGTTAAATATTTTTCGAGAAATCCTAACCTCTGATTCATAGTTCCATGTATTTGAATATGCCAATATATATATTTTATGGCTATGCACTACACAGCCAAAAATTATTGAATAAAAGAGGAAATAAATTAGTATCTCTCTAAAAGAATCTTGGATCCTTTTACTTTCTGAATTTTATAATTGTCGTTGAAAGGTAATTTCCATTCTTCATGAATCCCTCTCGGATCGTCTCATCTTTCATGCTACAATTTTGGATGGAAACTATCTTCTTCTCCCGCGGATCATCACCTATTATATCTCTTATTTCACTTCCAGATCTTGGACTCTTCATTATAATACAAGTATCTACATAGGATGCTATTTTCTTAAACCTTTCATCAACCCGTGGAACCACTACCAGTATCTCATCACCTTCTACAAGTGTCATGGAAGCGCTGGCAGCACAACCTGTAAATGATGTCACCCCAGGCACCATCTCAACCTCGAAACCAAGACCTTCTATACGCTCTTGAAGATAAGAAAACGTACTATACAATGAAGGATCACCAAGTGTCACAAACGCCACATCATAGCCCTTTTCTATTTCATCGGCAACAAGTTTGGCAGCCTCATCCCAGTGCCATTCAAGCTCTTTAATATCCCTCGTCATAGGGAATACTGGCTCAATCAACCTGTAATTGTCCCTACTAGCAAGGATATCCTTGATGATTGAAAGGGCTCTACTTGGTTTATTCCTGGAAGATCTTGGCGCGCAGATTACAGGCACATCTTTTATAATCTTAACAGCTTTGAGTGTGAGAAGTTCGCTGTCACCTGGCCCGACACCAACACCAATAAGCTTTCCTTCACCCAATCTAAACACCAAAATTCTATTAGCCTATACTATTATATATTTTCCACGATAATAAAAAAAGACAATGAAAGAGACCATTATATGCCCTAAATGTGGGATGTTAAAGAAAAACTGCATATGTAAAGGGGGGCTAATATTCTCCGATGAAATCCAAAAAAGAAATCTTAAAAAAGAACATCCACACATCCCTGATAAGATCATAGAAAATTTCCCGTTTCCACGACCAAGACCAGGCCAATTAGATATAATAAATGACATCTACGAGGCCATAGAAGAAGGCTACAAATATATTATATTAGAAGCCGGGACTGGAACAGGAAAATCAGCGATAGCAATAACCCTTGCGCGGATATACCAACCAGCGTATATCCTCACAATGACAAAACAACTCCAGGATCAATATGCCAGGGAATTTAGGATCCCAACTGTCAAGGGACGGTCAAATTTTTATTGTAAAAGTGACGATTTTGAATCTACCTGCGACATTGGAGTGTGCCAGACCACACCATCATCTGAGAATTTCCAATGCCCTTATGGTGTCAGTCGCGGTGAAACACTATTCTTCAAGGAAGCTTTCAAGGATTCTCATGGGAACAAAATCTATTTCAAGTCAAGGGAACATTGCCAGTATTGGGAACAAAAAGCCCATGGAATAAACAGTCCCATAACCCTCATAAACTATGATTACGCCTTCCTAGAATTCAATTATGTCGGCCACTTCGGAAAAAGGAAATTAATGGTATTAGATGAAGCCCATAATATAGAAAACAAACTCATGCAAAGACTCGAGGTTAATCTCTCCAATAAAAGGTTGGAAAAGGATATAAAAAAGAGAATACCCGCTGAGATGTTCGAGGAAGATGATCCCAAAGAGTGGATACTTCCAATCGATGCAATATCCCAGGATTACAAGGATCTTGACAAGAGCCAGATGTCTAAAAGGCGAGCTAATAGGATGAAAAGGATGATAAAACGCCTAGATGAACTTAAAAAGAATCTGGAGAAAGAACCTGAAAATTGGGTTATCAACACAAACCATGAAAAGGTATCCTTCAAGCCACTTCAAGTCGATAAATATGCTCCCCGTTATCTTTTTTCCCATGCTGACATATGCTTGTTTATGAGTGCAACAATACTCTCAGATAGGATGTTCTGCAAATGGCTCGGCATAAACCCTGAAGAATCATTCTTTTTGAAAGTTGACAGTCCATTCCCTGCCTCTAGACGGCCAATAGAATTAAAACTTATCGGGAGAATGTCAAAAAATAGGATAAAGGACACAGCACCAAAAACAATCCCCATATTAAAAAGGATATTAGAAAGGCACAAGTATGATAAAGGACTTATACACACTCATAATTACCGCTGCCAGAAATTCATATTAAAGAATATCCCTGATGATCGCCTTATAGGACATAAAATTCACAATCGCGAAGAGATGTTAAAATATTTTGAAGAAAGTGAAAAACCTCTTGTACTCGTAAGTCCATCAATGAGCGAAGGCGTTGACTTACCCTATGACAAATGCAGATTCCAAGTAATTTACAAGATACCATTCCCTTATCTCGGTGACAAGCAAGTTAACATGCGCCAAAAAAGGGACAAGAAATGGTATGCTTACAAGACTGTCATGACCTTAATGCAAGCCTACGGAAGAGGTATGCGCGCCCACGACGATGAATGTTACACCTACATCCTAGATGCAAATATAACAATGCTATTCAGAAGCCCATTATACCGCTCGCTCTTGCCACAATTCTTCAAAGAAGCCATAATAGAATAAACAACTGAAAAAAGAACATTTTAAACAAGCCTCTTCTTCCATAAAAAAATAAAAAATTGTGGGGGGGTTAAACTTTGAAGCCGCCTTTCAGGAACCCGAATATTGCCAAGCCAACTAGTATAATGCCTCCGATAACCCCATAGATGTACCATCCAGCACCCGTTGACTTAGTACCTGGAGAAGCCCTTGTAACCTCATAAGCCTTGCCCTGTCCACTTCCAGGACCGGAAGCAGCAGCTGAAACACTAGTGGCGCCTGAAACAGCACCCACAAAGGAACCAACGAAACCAGGAAAAACACCACCAGAAGTACTTGAACCACCAGGAACACCAGGAACACCTGGAGTACCCGGAGTACCCGGAACACCTGGAGCGCCTGGAACACCTGGCACGCCGGGAGTGCCTGGAACGCTTGGTATTAGATCAGAGAGTTGACGAGCTGGTAATCCTATAATGTATTGGATGGCATTGCCTGAAGGTGAACCGGCAGCGCCTGAAAGTATGGAGTTCAATTCGTCTTTTGTAATATATTTTACTTGTGCTTCATTAGCTACTATGTATGGTGAACGCACACCGGTAGGTTCTTTTCCCTTGTACCAGTCTATATAAGCTCTAAGACCATTTGCCCCACTTTCGAAGCCTGGCCCTTTGTATGTGATTATCACTGCTTTTCCTATGTTTAATTTTTCATCCCAGATTATTAGTATGCCTTCCATTTGTCCGCCTTCAACGGAAGATGATCTTGTATTAAGTAGTCTTTGGTTGTAGTATGTTCCTTGTCCTGGTGATACACCTAGGAGTAATAGTAGTCCATCATCTTTGCAATAGTCTGTTGTTGTTACATAGATGTACTTTTCATTTTCTCCTCTTGGATAATTTTCGTATATGTAGTCTGCTATGAGATATGACGGTGATACTCCTGGACAGACATGGTTATGGAATAGATAGACCATTAGCATGTCAAATGGTGGATCATAGGACCATGCGTTTGCAATTGTAACTATGCCATTCCAGTTTTTAAACACCCTGGACACTGTTGGGTTAGTGTAATTCCATCCAGCTCCTATATCATATACCGGTCCTCTGGTATCGTTTGATATTATGAATCCGCTGATTGGATCATAGATTAGTTGTACAGCATAGAGTATCTTGTCTTCTTCTGTGATGTTAAATGAGAATTTTCCAAATCCTCCAGGCTTGCCTATGATATTTGTAGCGTAGCTTCCGTCTTTTAATATGAATGTGAACCATAGTTGACTCCAAAGTGCACTGTGGACTGGTAGTAATGTTTTTCGGCTTAATCTTGACCCTAGCATTTCATAGATTCCGTCCCATATTGGACTTGTATCTTGGCCGTTTAGGCGTGCGTAGCCTGCTGATGTTAACACGAGGAGTTCAAGGTTGTCTTTTTCTAGTTGTATGCTTGCTTGTTTTAATAATTCTTTTGCTATGTTGGCGGCTTCGATACCTATTCCTTTTAGTTGGTCATATGTTAAGTTGCCTTTTGTGTATGTTTTATTTTCTGGTGTTGCATTTACAAGGTTGCTCTGGCTTAGGATGTATTCCATGTCCAGTCCATGGGCGTCTTGGACTGTTGTGCTTCCCACTCCACCTGCAAGGTAATTGACTTGTTCTTCTGTGAGGTTGTCGAACGTGTAGAGTATTTTTACTAGTGATTCTGGGTTTGTTATTAGTTTTTGGACTGCCCATGCGTTGAATTTTAGTTCTGTTACTGTGTCTTCTTCTACTGTTGCATTTGTTTCTCTTTTGAATTGTTCTGTTAATTCTGTCCAGTTGTATGTCATGATAATGAGTGTTCCTTTTTGTGTGTTTGAGTTCCAGCGTATGAATCCTACCATGTTGGGATCGTCTGTGGTGTTGTATCCAACATATGCTCTTTTCCCTGGAGTTGCATCCATTGCATATACGAAGACGTCATCGTCAGATCCGCCAGGAACTCCAATAACTATATAGCTAGTCGATTCAGCTCCTCCCGTACCTGTGCTTGGCGGATAGTATTTGAGTAGTGTTTCTATCATTGCGTAGCCGCTTATTGTTCCGAGGCATACGTGTCCGTGGAATGCTGCTTCTCTTAGTATGTCTGCTGGTAGTCCTAGTGCCCAGGCGTTGGCTAGGCTTGCTATTGGGAATGTGTCGTTTCCTAGTTTTTGGGTGAGGTTGTTCCATTGTGCTCGTGTCATGTTCTGGGAGATTGTTCCAATGTAAGTTGGTGTTAGACTGGCGTTTTTGAAGTATGCTAGGATTAGGTCGTTTCCTTTTTTGGTTATGAATGCGAAGTCTAATGTGTCTAGTCTTGTTTTTCTGAGTAGTAGTAGGTTGCCTTTACCAAAGCTTATGGTTCCATTTGCTTGGTTGAGTATGCCCTCGAGTACGTCTTCTGATGTGTTGTTTTTGTAGTATGCGCTGCCTGCTGTTGTTATTACTAGGATTTGTCCTGTTTTAGTGAAGTTTAGGATCTGGTCTGCTTTTTGTGTTATTTCTCTCCCTATTTTGTAGGCTTCTGTGGCTTGTAGTGTTATTTGTAGGTGTGCGTAGTATTTTGGGTCTTCTGGGTTGGTTGGGTTTTTGGTTAGTGTGAGTTCTTGTGTTTTTGTTTGGTATCCTGGTGCTTTTATTGTTATGTTGAATTTTGTTTCTGGTTGTGGGTGTTGGAATGTTATTTTTGTTATGTTGGCTGCTGGGTCGAATATTTTTTGATAGTTTATTGGTCCGTTGGAGTCTGTCAATTCTATTGTTGGGTTTATTTGATCTTCTGGGTATTCGTAGTTTACTTTTATGCCTATTTCACATGTGCTGTTTTCAGCGGCCGAAACCGCGCCCATAGAAACCATGAAAACCACTAGGAACAGTAGGATCATGATATTCCCTCGCAATTTAATTCCACCTCCCTATTTTCTAATCACACAAAAAATTATACCATCATAATAATATATAAACATATATTATTACACTTTCCCGCCAAATTTAAATACAAAGTAATAACAAAGTTTTTGTAGAGTCTATTGAAAATAGATTGGAGTGATAATAAATAAGATATTGCTAATTTTCATGGTCATTCTTGTCCAAGGACAGCGATTGGATTCAAAATTGGTGAAAATTGTAACTGAGAACTTTGAAAGATCTGAAGATTGGGGGGAGATCGTTGTAGAAAACAGTTACTTAGATGCAATACAATTCAGGACCAGATGCAAATTCAGGCAAAGAAAACCTACTATTCAAAGATCATGGGAAACATGTCTACAGCCTCATAGATCGAAGAACAAGAAAAAGTATCAGAACATGCTTAAATAAAAGCATAAAAAGAATTAATGGACAAATTCAAAAAACAAGAGGGAAGAATTACCCGAAAAAAATCCTTGAAATGGATCCCTATGAATTTTTCACAGTCAGAAAAGTGAAGATGAAACCCCAAAAAAAGCAAGGATCTACAATTCATTAAAATGCGCAGAATGCAACGAATTAGTAGCAGAACACCACACAATGACAAAAAAATGGCAGAATATGTATACTTGCTCAAAAAAAAAACAAAAGATCCCCACTCACTTGTATATACAGTTAAAAACTAGTTCACCTTTTTTTGTAATGGCACAGAAAAAAATCCTTTCAATACCTAGTTAACCACAATATATAAGCATTGTCCAGCACACCCTCCAATGAACTCGTATATAATCATCTAATAGTTTTTCTGATAAAGCATTTTCAAATTTCGCAATCTGTACCATATAATAATATATATATAATAAAATCCATACAATATTATAGTTTAGGAGGTGTAAATATGAATGTTGGCGAAATTGTGGGCGAAGCCCTTGATTACCCAGATCGAACTTAAAGAAAGTCTTAACATTGGGAATACTCATCATAATAAGTTTTCTGATAATCCCAATATTCCTTGTTTATGGGTACATTCTAAGGGTTATTAAGGCCACAGTAGCTGGTTTTGATGAGCTTCCGGACTTTGATGAATGGGGTGACATGTTAATCGACGGACTCAAAGTTTTTGTTGTAGCCATAGTCTATATGATAATACCAGTGATAATCTTAATTGCTAGTTATTTCCTAGCCATGTCAAATCCTATTGTTGCGCTTATTGGTATAGTAATAGGGGGTATCCTGGCCATTATATTTGGACTGTTATTGGCAATCGCAATAGCTCATATGGCGTTCAATGACAGTTTAGGAGCAGCTTTCAGCATCGGGGAAATATTGAATGTTATATCAGAGATTTCATGGTTAAAGTATATCATTTGGATCATAGGCGTTACAATAATTAATACAGGTGCATACAGCGTGACCATGGGTGTATTAAACATTATCTTACTACCAATCGCCGGTCTATTTGGGATAGCAGCAATAACTCAGATGACCCCAGAAATCGCATCAGCAGGATTTATACTTGTGTTAATAATCATGCTGTTGGTTTTTGGCCTCTTTGTGGTTCCTTACCTTCTGATCTTCTGTGCTAGGGCACTTGGCCGGTTATATTCAGATAGATAAACTCCAATTCCCACTTTCTTTTTTTTGGTTGATATACTGTGTTTATTAGAATATATGGTTATAATATCCGCTTCCTTTAAGGATATGCTGTTGTGGGTTTTTTTTGATTTGAGGCTTGTATTTTCTTTTAGATCTACTTGGGAGTGGGGGGTGTGTCGCTCATTTATGTGTTTGGAGTTTTTTTTTGGATGGTCTATTGTGGCAGGTGTCTTTTATAAGATTGGTAGTTTTTTGTTGATCTTTTTTTGAGTGTGCCGTCTGGGAATACTGTTATCCATGTTTTTTTCTTTGGGGGTTTGCTTTCCCTTCTGCAGCTTCTGCTTATCACAACATTTTTGAGGTGTTTTTTCGCGAATTTATAGGCTTTTTCAATTTCTTTGATTGTTGGGTTTCTTGATATTCCATGTCTTGTTTTGAAGTCGTTGATGCGATATTCTATCTGGGGGTTGATGGATGCTATATATTTGGCTATTTTTTTTATTTCGTCTTCTTCGATGAATCCTGGGATGTATAATGTTTTTATTATTAGTTTTGCGTTTTCTTGGATTGTTTTTATATTTTTTAAGACTTTTTTATTGGAGTATCCTGTGTACCATTTGTGTTTTTTATCATCTAATGTTTTAAGGTCTACCATGAATTCTCTGACGCCTTTTTTGACAAGTTCTTGTATGTAGTCTTTGTCGAGTAGATATGCGTTGGTTTCTAGGATGATATGTGCAAAATTTAGTTTTGAAACTAGTCTTATAAGGTATTCTTTGTCTAGTGTGGGTTCTCCCCCTGTTATAATGATCTCTTCTGGGAGTTTTCCATAGTATTTTAGGGAGGATTCTTTTAGTAGCTTTACAAGTTCTTCCACAGTTAAGGGTTTGCCTGTGGGTTTTCTCGCGTTGCTGAAACATCCTCTACAATGGAAATTACAATCTGATATTGTTATCCAGGCTCTGTGTTTGATCTCTGATAGTGTGATAAATGGTATTTTTCTGTGTTTCAAGGGGGTTCCCTATTTTATGTTTTTTATTATATCTATTGGAACTTTGATTTCTCCTGGTTTGTAGTTTTGGGCGATCCATGAATTAACTATGGTACACAAGAATAGGATATCATGTCCTTCATTGGATTTTTTCACGATTTCTTCTTCAAGTTCCTTCTTATTTTCTATTTTCAGTTCATAAACCTTTTCTATAAGGTCTAGTTCTTCTATCATTTTCTCCACCAAAGAAAAAAAGATAATATCATACATATTATTATATAATTTAAAGGTATTTAGCTCTACTAGGTCTTGTTAGAGAAGTTATTCACCCCCCCTATTTAGAAGGTTTTCTGTGGGGTTTTATTCGAACATTTTTCTCATGCAGCGTCTTATTGTCCCTTCAGCTGCAACACCACCCATAAGGTTTTTAAGTTCTTTTGTAAGCGCTTGGGCGGCTACAAGATCTGTGTGTTTTATTTCACCCTTTTCAATCCATTTCTTCACATCCTCGTCTAGGTTGGAGAGTATGTTGAGCGCGGCATCTAGTGCCTCTTGTTCTTTGAGTAAGTGCATTGAAGTCGCGCTTTTGACTAATAATTCTGGGTTTATTGCTTTTAGCATTCCATCAACGCCTGAAGATTCCACGAGAGACGCTACTGTCTGGAGTGTCATGAGTATCTGTTTTTCAACCATCTCCACAGGAGCTTTGATAACCTGGGTGCCAACATAGTAATAATCAAGCACGCCTGAAAGTGTCACTGCTGTGACAAGGGATCCCATATCTGCAACTGTACTTGAAACGTCAGCAGGGACAACATAGGCTGTTTTACCGCAACTTTCCGCGAGATCGACACATTTTTGTATTTGTTCATCAGTTGCGATTTCAAGGCCGCTTGTCGCATGTCCACCAATCACATAATGGCCATGTTGAGGAGTTCCGGGTACGGCGGCTGGATGTAAGGATACAATACCAATATCTTGTCTTTCTCTTCTGAGCTCTCTTTCAAGAACATAATACAATACGACTGGAGAGACTGTGCAAGTGTTTGATATAACCGCCCCGTCTGGAAGATGAGATATTATGTTTTTGGCTATTTCGAAGGTTTTCTTACCGAATGGTGTGAAGAGTGCTGCGATTTCGGCATTAGAAGCGGCTTCCACATCATCCACTGTAACTTTAACCCCGGCATCTTCCACCATCTTCCAATGATCATCTTCTAGTATGCTTTTGTTTGGTTCTGCGAGGATGGTTTCGTGTCCAGCTTCTGCGAATTCTATGGCCATTCTACTACCACCAAATGGGGGCTCTCCACCAAACTTTTCAGGTAAGTTTAAATGTTTAACATAAAGATCTTGATTACCAGCACCGAAAACTGCTACTTTCATATTACCAACCTCTTGTTGATGTATGTTACATTATCCCGGGTTTATTTTATAAATTTTTATCTCTCAACAGAAAAAAAACTTTTAATCTTGGGTTGGAGAATCAAATGGGGGGGAGTGGAAGATTATGTGGAGGGTGTGAATGACCCTCCATTCTCTGTAAAAACTGTTATATTTCTGTTAATGGTTTGCCATAGAGGGTTTCGGCTATTTCTTCTAGTGTTTTTATACCCTTTGCCTCTTTTTTGAGTAGTGGGACTTGTGCCACTATTTGGTCGCTGAATTTTTCCCGTATCATCTTTAGTCTTTCTTTTTGTAGTCTTCTTCTTGCCTTGCAGAATTCGCAGTCGCTTTCTTCTGGTAGTATTTGGTTTACTATTACTGCATCTGTGTGGATGTCATATTTTTCAAGTGCTCTCATAGCTCTTTCGGATTCGTAGATGGACATTTCCTCGGGTATTACTATCATTTTAAATGATGTTCTCTCAGGGTCTGACATGACGGCCCTTGCTTCTCTGATCTTCTTTTTTGTAGTTTCCAAGTCTTTTAGTGCTCTGTCTTCTTCTTCCTCGTCTCCCATGAATGGTAGTATGTTTTTGAATGCCTTTGCAAGGGCTCCTATTTGTCTTCTAAGTTTTATTAGTTTCCCTACCCATGAATCCATCATTTCTGGGAATGATAGGAGTCTTAGTGTGTGGCCTGTTGGGGCTGTGTCGAATATTACAACGTCGTATTCGTCTGTTGTCATGTATTTTAGGAATTGGTCGAAGGCCGCTGCTTCATCAATTCCTGGGGACATGGATGCCATGTCCATTTGTTCTTGGAGTAGTTCCATGCCCATTCCAGGGTTTAGGTCTGATTGTTCTTTTAGTTTTTCTTGGTATTCTTCCATTGCAATTTCTGGGTCTATTTCAACTGCATATAGGTTTTCTTGGATGAAGGTTGGCACGTGACTTATCTTTTTCTCAAATGAGTCAGATAATGAGTGCGCGGGGTCTGTTGATATTACAAGGGTTTTTTTACCGGATTTAGCCATCCATAGTCCTGTTGCGGCTGATATAGTGGTTTTACCCACACCTCCTTTACCTCCTACGAATATGAATGTTGTTTTTCCCTTGCTGAATTTGAATAGGTCCTTGAATGCCATTGCATACCTCCAGTAGATTCTCTTTTTAGAATAGATCCATTATTTTATAAGTGGATTGTATAACCTATATATATTAAAATTTCTATCAAAAAAAAGGTTTTCCTCCTATGCGGATCTTCTCTATCTGAAGTTTTTGAACATGCAAAAAAAAGGAGGAATTTATTCTAGGGATTTTGGTGGTAGTAGAATGAAGGTTGATCTTCCCCCAGTTGATGAAAATGTAATATCCCAGATAAAAGAATTTATAAAAGAGAAGGTTGAAAAGGCGGGAGCTGATGGTGTGGTTTTAGGTTTAAGTGGTGGGGTTGATTCGACAGTAACAGCCTATCTTTGCAAGGATGCTCTGGGCTCTGATAAAGTTTTGGGGATTATAATGCCCACAAGCACCACAAGTTCCATTGACATTAAGCACGCCCGTATGGTTGCTGGAATCCTTGGCATAGAAAACGAAACAATAAATATAGACCATCTAATTGAACCTTTCAAGTCCCTTTGCCATCATAAAAGCACAAAACTTGCAAAGGGCAACCTTAAAGCCCGGATGAGGATGATGATATTATATTATCATTCCAATTCACTGAACAGGCTTGTAGTAGGCACAGGGAACCTCACAGAACTTCAAGTCGGCTACTTCACAAAATATGGTGATGGTGGAGTGGACATTCTACCCATAGGCTGCCTATACAAAGGCCAGGTTAAAATCCTAGCAGAGAAACTTGGAGTGCCAAAGGAGATAATAGAAAAAACACCCACAGCAGGCCTATGGTATGGGCAGACCGATGAAGAAGAACTGGGAATAAAATATCACACCCTTGATAAAATATTATATCTAATGATAGACCATCGCCTAGATGATCAGATGATAAGTGAAAAAATAGGAGTACCCATAAGGGAAGTTAAACGTATAAGGAGTATGGTCAAAAGATCTCGTCATAAACTAAACCCTCCTGAGATCCCGAAGATCATCCTAAGGGGATGATGGAAATGTTCACCATAATCTATATAACAACATCTGGGGAAGAAGAATCAAAAAGAATAGGTAAAACACTAGTTGAAGATAGGCTAGCAGGATGCGTGAACATAATACCCTCCATAAGATCATTTTATTGGTGGAATGATGAGATAGAAGAGGATGAAGAATCCGTGCTAATAGTTAAAACCATTGAAGAGAATGTTAAAGAAATTATAAAAAGGGTTAAAGAATTACATAGTTATGAAAATCCGTGTATCATCCATATCCCAATCAAGGGAGGATCAGAAGATTACCTCAAATGGCTATTAGAGGAAATAAGATGATAATCTGGTGGTGATCCAGTGGATATCGAAAAGAAATGGCAGAAAAAATGGGAAAACGCGGGGATCTTCCAAGCCAACCCCGACAGCGACAAAAAACTATTCCTGACAGTTGCCTATCCCTATCCAAGTGGCGCCATGCACATAGGACATGGAAGAACCTATACTGTACCAGACGTATATGCAAGATTTAAACGCATGCAAGGTTACAATGTACTGTTTCCAATGGCATGGCACGTGACAGGCGCCCCAGTTATCGGAATAGCTAAGAGAATCCAGAGAAAAGACCCATGGACATGGCGAATATACCAGAAAGTCCACAAGGTCCCCCCAGGCGAACTGGAAAAATTCTCAAACCCCGAATACATCGTAGAATATTTCAGCAAAGAATACAAGCGTATAATGAAGGCCATGGGCTACTCAATCGACTGGAGAAGAGAATTCAAGACAACAGACCCCCAATATCAAAAGTTTATCGAATGGCAGATAAAAAAATTAAAAAAGAAAGGATTAGTACGTAAAGGGGAACATCCAGTAAAATATTGCCCAGAATGTGAAAACCCAGTAGGAGACCACGACCTCCTAGAAGGCGAAGGAGTGGCCATAAACCAACTCACCATACTCAAATTCAAAATAGAAGATTCATACCTTGTAGCCGCAACATTCAGGCCAGAAACAGTCTACGGAGTCACAAACATTTGGATAAACCCAAGAGAAGAATACATCAAGGTGGAAGTAGATGACGAAAAGTGGATTATAAGCAAAAAATCATATAAGAACCTATCAGAACAAAAAAAGGGCATGGAAATCATAGAATTGGTCAACCCGGAAAATCTGGTGGGTTCTAGTGCTAAAAATCCCATGACAGGAAGCCAACACCCCATACTACCCGCATATTTCGTCGACCCAGAATATGGTACAGGAGTAGTGTTCTCAGTCCCAGCACATGCACCAGCAGACTACATCGCACTACAAGACCTAAAAAACAACAAAAAATTACAAGAAAAATACAATCTAAAGGACCTCATCAAAGAGATAAAACCAGTTAATGTAATAACAATTAAAGGCTACGGAGAATGTCCAGCCTGTGAAACCATAGAAAAATTCAAGATAAAAAACCAAAAAGACCCAAAACTGGATGACGCCACAAACGAACTCTACAAAATCGAACATGCAAAAGGTAAAATGAGCCAACACATCCCAGGATATAATGGAATGCCAGTAGCAGAAGCCCGTGAAAAAATAGCAAAACAACTAAAATCTGAAGGAAAAGCCGATGAAATCTTCGACTTCTCAGAACATCCTGTAATCTGCAGATGCGGCAGCCGTTGCATCGTGAAAATAATGGAAAACCAATGGTTCATAAAATATTCAGACCCAAAATGGAAAAAAATAACCAGAAAATGCCTCAACTCCCTCAAAATAATACCAGAAGAAGTGAAGGCAAACTTTGAATACTACATCGAATGGTTAGATGACTGGGCCTGCGCAAGGAGGATAGGTCTTGGAACACCCCTACCATGGGATCCAGAATGGATAATAGAACCCCTAAGCGACTCCACAATCTACATGTCATATTATACAATAGTCCCACACCTGAAAAAGTTACCAGCCAAAACCTTAGATGATGAATTCTTCGATACAATTTTCCTCAACAAAAACAATAAACAGACAAAAGAAACCCATAAAATCTCTGAAGAATTCAATTACTGGTACCCTCTAGATTGGAGGTTATCAGCAAAGGATCTTATAGGTAACCATCTCACATTCCACCTGTTCCACCATTCTGCAATATTCCCACCATCCAAATGGCCCAAGGGTATAGTAGTATTTGGCATGGGCCTTCTTGAAGGAAAAAAAATGTCATCATCAAAGGGAAATGTTGTACTATTATCAGACGCCATAAAAACCCATGGAGCAGATGTTGTGAGACTATTTCTAATGTCATCTGCAGAACCATGGCAAGACTTCGACTGGAGGGAAAAAGAGGTTATAGGCACGAAAAGACGCCTTGAATGGTTCAAAGAATTCGGGGAAAAAATCTCCAAGATAATAGGCTCGAAAAAATTGTTAGATTCTAAAATACCAGAACCTTCATCTTTTATCGCCAAGTGGATGATGGCCAGGATAAACCTCAGGATAAAAGAGACTACAAAGGCCCTTGAAAAATTCCAGACAAGAAGGGCCGTGCAGGAAGCGTTTTTCCTCCTTAGGAAGGATGTTGACCATTACATGAAACGTGTTAAATATAATGTCGATGAAGAGGCCCGGGCTCTTCTCAAGTACCTGATTGGTGTGTGGATCCGTTTAATGGCCCCTTTCATTCCACATACTGCAGAGGAGATGTGGGAGAAATATGGTGGTGAAGGTTTTGTATCAGAGGCCCCATGGCCAAGATTCCATGAAGAATTTATAAGTGTAGAGGTTCAAAGGGCCGAGGAGATGGTTCAGGGTACTGTTAAGGATATATTGGAGATAAAAAAGATTCTAAGTTTGAATCCGGAGAAGGTACATGTATATGTTGCCCCTGAGTGGAAATGGAGGATATTAGAGCTGGCCGCTGAGATTGGTAAACCTGATATGGGGGCTTTAATGGGACGTGCCGTCTCTGAGGGAATACACGAGGATAAAAGGGAAATCGCAGATTTTATAAAAAGGATCCTCAAGGATGTTGTAAGAGGAGAGTATACAGGACGCATTGACGAATATAAGATATTATCTGATGCCAAGAGCTACATGGAAGATGAAGTTGATGCAAAGGTGATAATTCACAAGGATGCTGAATATGATCCAGAGGGTAAGGCTAAAAATGCCATCCCTTACAAACCTGCAATCTACCTTGAGTGACCTCCCCCCCATGCATGGGGGCTTCCCCAAACATGAAACTTTGCAAATTTGAGGAGTTCACACCCATGTTTCACGCCCCCTCTGGGACGGTCACCAGGCCCCCACACTTCCCAAGGAGTGGGCTACAACCCATAAAAAAAATGGTATTTAAATTTACTTATCCCCCCTATTGTATACTTACTTTCGGGGGGTTTTTTACAAAGTAACAGGGGGATAAATTCATATTATTGTATTTTTGAGGGTTCCTATACCCTCTATGGATGCTTCAATTTTGTCTCCTGGTTTCATGGGCCCGACGCCTGGGGGTGTTCCAGTTGCGATGATATCTCCCTTTTTTAGAGTCATTATGTTTGATACGAATTCCACAAGTTCATATACACTAAATATCATGTTTTGAGTGTTTGAGTATTGTTTAATTTTTCCGTTTAACTGTAGGGATATTTCAAGTCTATTTGGGTCGATTTCAGTTTCTATCCACGGTCCTATGGGACAGAATGTATCAAAACTTTTGGCACGTGTCCATTGACCATCTTTTCTTTGAAGGTCTCTGGCTGTAACATCATTTAAGATGGTGTAACCTGCTATGAAATCCCCGGCATCTTTGTTGTTCACGCTTTTAGCCTTTTTTGATATTATTATCGCCAATTCCACTTCATAGTCAACTTCCTGTGACATTTTCGGGTATATTATGGGGTCACCATCTCCTATGATGCTACTTGGGGGTTTCAGGAAGATTATGGGTTCTTTGGGGATTTCCATGCCTAGTTCTTCTGCATGGTCTCTATAATTGAGGCCTACACATATTATCTTCGAGGGTTTTACTGGTGGTAGTATCTTCACATCATTGATTGTGTATGTTCTTAGACTTCTTGGGTTGCTGGTGAGGTAATCTTTGGCTGGGATTTCTATGATTTTTCCATCTTGGATGAAACCATGTCTGGGTTTGTTGTGTTGGAATCTAAGGAACTTCAATTTTATCACCTTTATTGTATGATTCTTTCAATTGGTACCACGAGGATGTCCCTTGCACCGACACGTTTAAGTTCATTCACAACTCTAAAAACGTCTTTTTCATTCACTACAGCATGTACTGCCACCATACCATCATCTGATAGGACTTTGGATACTGTGGGGCCTGTCATCCCTGGCATGACTTTCTTCACGGCTTCGAGTTGTTCTTTGTTAACGTTTAGCATGACAAGTTTTTTACCCTGGGCGTCCAAAACTCCCCTGATAGCTGTTCTAACTTCTTCGATGAGTTTTCTTTTTTTGTGGTAGCTTTCAGGGTTTGTTATGAGTTTAACTGAAGTTTTTAGGATTGTGTCCACGATACGGAGGTGGTTCATCTTTAATGTTGTACCAGTACTTGTCAGGTCTGTTATAAGGTCTGCAACTCCTATGAATGGTGCTATCTCTGTTGAGCCGCTGAGTTCAACTATCTCCGCGTTTATATTCTTCTCTTTTAGGTATTGGTGTGTGAGTTTTGGGAATTCTGTTGCTATGATGGATCCGTCTTTTATATCCCTGGGAGTTTTTATTTTTGAATCTTCAGGGGCTGCTAATACAAGTTTTGCTTTACCAAATTTGAGATCTTCCAAGATTTTAACATCGCTCGCTCTTTCCTTTATAAGGTCTAGGCCTGTTATTCCAAGATCTGCAGCGCCATCAGCAACAAACTCTGGGATATCAGTGGCGCGGGTGAACATAACATCAATGTTTGGATGTTCTGTTTGTGAGAATAACCGTCTTTTCAAGGTGTCCTTTAATCCTATACCTGCCTTTTCTAATAATCTTAGTGTAGGTTCACTTATCCTTCCCTTTGATGGTATTGCCATCTTAATCCTCATATAATCACCAGATAATATAGTTTTTTTGAGTGTGATAACATTATATTAGATTCTACTTTAACTTATATTGGGGGTGAATGGATGGAAACACAAAACATTCTAATAAAAGATGCCCAGATTCTAGACGTCCATGGCCAAAGGAAAGGTTCTGTACTTATAGAAAATGATAAAATCGTGGAAATATCTCCTAGTATTGATCCGGGGGATGCTGATAAGATAATTGATGGTAGTGGTAAACTCTTAATCCCGGGACTTGTGAATACGCACACCCATCTTTCTATGACGCTTTTCAGAGGATTTGCTGATGATCTTAAACTTGAAACTTGGCTTAACGATTATATTTGGCCCCTTGAAGCACACCTTAATGGTGAATATTGTTATGCTGGGGCCCTTCTTGGTTGTGTGGAAATGATAAGGTCTGGGACAACCACATTCAATGACATGTATTTTTATATGGATCATGTGGCTGAGGCTATCAAAGAGACTGGTCTACGTGCCATGATAAGTCATGGTATGATAGATTTTGATGATGTGGAAAAGAGGAAGGCTGAAATAAAAGAATCAAAAAGGATAATTAGAAAATGTCATGGTATGGCTAATGGGCGTGTAAAGGTTGCATTGGGGCCTCACAGTCCATATACATGTTCCAGGGGCCTCTTAGAGGAGGTGAGGGGTCTTGCTGATAAATATGGTGTTCTTGTACATATTCATGTGGCTGAGACAGAAGTTGAGGTTCAACAAGTGCTTGAAAGGTATGGTAAGAGACCCTTTGTTTATTTGGATGAGATTGGTTTTCTTGGCGAGGATGTTATCGCTGCCCATGCTGTGTGGCTTTCATCATCTGAGATTCGTATTTTAAAGTCAAGGGGTGTTAAATTGTCACACAATCCTGTGAGTAACATGAAATTGGCTTCTGGTGTCGCGCCTGTTGAAAAACTTGTAAGGGAGGGTGTGTGTGTTTCACTTGGGACTGATGGGGCTGCATCTAATAATAATTTGGATCTTATAGAGGAGATGAAGATAGCGGCACTTTTACAAAAGATAAAAAATATGGATCCAACAAGCCTAGATGCTGGGAAGGTTTTTGAAATGGCCACGTTAAATGGGGCGGCTGCTTTGGGACTTGCTAAGGAGATTGGAAGTGTGGAAGTGGGTAAGAAGGCGGATATTGTGCTTATAAACACTAGGAAGAGTCATCTCACTCCTTGGAGGAATCCTATTTCGCATCTTGTATATTCGGCTTCTGGCTGTGATGTTGAGACAGTGTTATGTGATGGTGAAATTCTCATGGAGGACAGTAGACTAGAAGCTGTTGATGAGAAATATGTTATTGAAATTGCGGAGAATGCGGCTGAAGAGTTGGTCTCTAAGGCATGATCATCTTTTAATAAAGTATGGTTTTCTATTTTTATTTAGCACAATACTCTTTTTCCATTCATCCCTCATTTCCGGGTGATCCTTTCTGAAGTGGGATCCCCTGCTTTCTTTGCGTATTAGGGCCGATCTTGTTACGAGTGATGCTGTTTTGAGCATGTTCTCGATTTCAACAGCCTCTTGGAAGTACTTGTTGAATCTGCCACCTTCTGGGACGTCTATCCTCTGAAGTTCTCTTTGAAGAGATCTTATGGTGGATAAGGCTGATCTAAGGGATTTTTCTTCTCGTATAATGGCAACGTTCTCCCACATGGTATCATGTAACCTTCTCTTAATCTCTGCTGGTCTCAGGTCACCTTCCCTAACCTTACTCTTTAACTTGTATTCCTGGGCCTCAACATAATCCTTGTTGAGTTTGAGATCTCCTTTAAGAGCGTTCTTCGCGGCTGAGATACCTGCACGTCTCCCGAAAACTTGGGTGTCTGCAAGAGCGTTCCCACCTAACCGGTTAGCGCCATGAACTCCCCCGCTAACTTCCCCGGCTGCGAAAAGATTTTTAAGATTTGTACGACACCATGGGTCTATTCTAACACCACCCATGAAATGGTGAGCTGTTGGAGCAACTTCCATTGCCTCTTCGCGTATGTCCACACCCACATCCAAGAATTGTAGGAACATTGTCTCTAACTTTTCTTCTATCACATCATCTGGAAGATGAGTCACATCTAAGTAGACGCCACCATTTTCTGTTCCCCGACCTTCCATGATCTCATTATAGATGGCCCTTGCGACAACATCCCTTGTTGCAAGCTCCAACCTGGGATCATATCTTTTCATGAAACGTTCGCCATCCTTGTTCCGGAGTATACCACCCTCACCCCTCACAGCCTCGGTTACAAGAACGCCCCTACGAGATTCTGGCCACACCATGCCTGTGGGGTGGAATTGGACTTGTTCCATGTCAATGAGTTCTACACCAGCATCCCATGCTATGCTAAAACCGTCACCACCCTTCTGCAGAGTATTTGAGGTTACAGGATAAATGTGTCCAGCCCCTCCACTCGCGAGTATAGTGGATTTAGCATTAAAACATATGAACCTTGAATCCTTTAATGAGATTCCAAGGGCTCCCTGGACGCTTTTTTCATCCTCGTCGAGTATTAGTGAGGTTATCATCACCTCATCTAATGTTTCTATATCTCTTCTTGTTATCTCTTCTTTGAGTGCTGTTATGATCTCATGTCCTGTCCTATCACCCTGATAACAGGTTCTACGATATGTTTGACCCCCGAATGGGCGCTGATCAAGAATCCCAGACTCTTGTCTATCAAAGAGAGCCCCATAACTTTCAAGGTCTATAAGCCGATCAGGCGCCTCATCAACCAGGATCCTTACAAGTTCAGGATCATTTAGGAACCCACCACCCTCTAGCGTGTCCTGGTAGTGGATTTCGGGGTTGTCCTCAGCATCCACAAAACCGAAGGCCGCATTATAACCGCCTTCAGCCATCCCTGTGCATCCTGATTTAAATGATAGACCCTTTGATACTATAAGAGCTTCAAGACCATGATCTGATACTTCAATGGCCGCGCGACTACCAGCGCCACCAGAGCCTATTATTAGAACATCACATTGATACACTTCGCTTTCCATAATCTATAATCTACCTATATATTTATTATAAGTGTTGGTATAGACAGATTGAAATATTAGGGAATGATATTGAGGGTTGGATTTGAAAAGGAAAGATGTGATAAAATTAGCTAGGAAGGATTTTGAAAGGGCATGGGTTGAAACTGGCAAGTTAATTAGGAAACCTCACCATGACATGGAATATCCCCGTCTAAGGTTTAAAATGGGAAGGCCACACATCCTCTATGATACTATATGGAGGTTAAGGGATGCTTATCTTAAACTAGGATTTGATGAGGTTGTTAACCCTATATTCATTGATGAAGAACATATCTACAAGCAATTCGGGCCTGAAGCCCCAGCGATACTTGACAGATGCTTTTATCTTGCAGGACTACCCAGGCCAGATATTGGGTTGGGCCTTGAAAAGATAGATGAGATTAAGAAATTGGATGTTGAAGTCGATGATGAAAAGATAAGTAATTTGAAGGAAGTTTTCAGATCATATAAGAAGGGTGTTCTTGCAGGTGACGATCTAGTAATGGAGGTTTCATCAGCTCTTGGTGTGAGTAATGATACAGGTCTCAGGGTTCTTGAAATGGTTTTCCCTGAGATAAGAGATTTAAATCCTCTAGCTACAAAGAATACGCTGCGTTCTCATATGACATCTGGTTGGTTTATAACATTACAATATTTACATGACAAGTATAAGCTCCCATTAAAATTGTTTTCAATAGATCGATGTTTTAGAAGGGAGCAGAGAGAGGATTCAAGCCATCTTATGACATATTATTCAGCCTCTTGTGTAATGGTTGATGAAGAAGTGCCATTAGATGTTGGGAAAGCCGTATCAGAGGGTCTCTTGGAATATTTCGGGTTTTCAAAGTTTAAGTTTCTACCTGATGAAAAAAAATCGAAATATTATATTCCTGGGACGCAAACAGAAGTTTATGGATACCATCCAAAACTCAGGGAATGGGTTGAAATCGCAACCTTCGGCTTATATTCACCCATAGCACTCTCAAAATATGGGGTGGATAAAGACGTGATGAACCTCGGATTAGGGGTTGAAAGACTTGCAATGATACTATCCCAGGAGAACGATATAAGAGAGATGGTCTATCCCCAAATATACAGGGAATGGGAGCTTTCAGATAGGGAAATTGCAAGTATGCTCAGGATAAACTTATATCCTGTGACAGAAGATGGAAGAAAACTCATGGAAAAGATCATAAATGTCTGGAGAAAACATGGATCCGAGCTTTCACCTTGCAGTTTCACAGTATATGATGGTGAATTCCTAGGAAGAAATATCCATGTAGAAGCTGTTGAAGTGGAAGAAAACACTCTTCTTTTGGGTCCCGCGGCCACTAACCGCATCTTCATCTATGATGGGAACATACTAGGAGTTCCTGATGATGAGAAACTTGACACAAAACTTATAAAAAAGGCCAGAAGAAATGGTATAGATACCAGGATAACCTATATGGATGCTCTTGCAGCCGAAGCCGCATATAAGATCGAAGAGATGGTGGTAACAGGCTCAGATACTGTTAAGGTTAGAAGTGCCATTGCACGTTCACTTTCAGACCTCAACTTGAAATTAGACAAGGTTGCTATGAGATATATCACAAGTAAAAACAAGGTAATAGACCTCAGAGGCCCCACATTTTCAACAATAAAAGCCAGGATAAAATAATGTACTGGAATCAACTTATAGATACAATGGTGTGCTTGCAATGTGAATGGTCGAAGAAAGTCGTGAAAAAGGATGTTATTTCACATTTTAAATATATATGTGGTGCTGACATCTCATTCACAGTAGCTAATAAGGGGATAGCAGCGGCCGTGATAATGAACACCCATCTAGAAGTTGTTGAAAAGGCATATAAAAAAGTTGAATTACCCATACCATACATAAGCGGATTTTTGGGGTTCAGAGAAGCTGAAGCCATCCTAGATGTTTTAAATGGATTAGAAAATCCATTTGATGTTCTCATGGTTAATGGGAACGGCACATTACACCCAAGAGGCTTTGGATTGGCAAGCCATGTTGGAGTTCTCCTAGGGAAACCAACCATTGGCATCACCAGAAGACCTATAAAAGAAGCTGAAAGGGATAATTCACTCCTAAAAATAAAAGGGAAAGTTGAGGGTAAAATAGTCAATGGGATAATTGTAAGTGTTGGGCATAAAATAACCTTAAAAACTGCTGTGAAAGTAGTTAAAAACACAAGCATATATAAGATGCCAGAGCCTCTGAGACAAGCACACATACTCTGCACAAAAAAGGCCAAGGAGGAATTAAAATGAAAATCAAGGGCACATTAACATCAGGTTCGGGTGAAGGAGCCTATTACATGTCAAAAGAATTATATTCTCACCAATTCAAGGAAAAACTGGGATTCGAACCATACCCAGGAACCCTCAATATTATAATCCAAGACAAGGATATACCCTCCATAAAAGAATGCATACTACACGCAAAGAAAATAAAAGGAAAAGAAAAGTTCGGTGATGTCCTCTATATGGAAGCCGCGCTCAATAATAAGATTAAAGGCGCCATAATATTCCCAGTTAAAACGCATCATCCACCCAGGATACTTGAATTCATAGCACCAGTTTATATTCGCCAAACACTTAAATTAAAGGATGGAGATACCGTCACAATATTAGCTGATTGTGAAAAATATGATCAAAGGTCGTGATTACAATGATCAAAGAAGCGCTGAAATCACTAAAGAAAGGTGAAATAATACTTGTCTTTGACGCTGCAAACAGAGAAAGAGAAACAGACATGATATTAGCCGCTGAACTCGTAACACCCGAACATATAAAAATACTTAGAAATGATGCCGGAGGCCTAATATGCGCCCCAGTATCATCAGAAAACGCCGAAAAGCTTGGAATACCATTCATGACTGATATAATGCAGGTTGCAAGCGAAAAATATAAAGTGCTCAAAAGGTTATCACCACATGACATACCCTATGATGAAAAATCCGCATTTTCCATTACAATAAACCACAGAAAAACATTCACAGGGATAACAGATAATGACCGGGCCCTGACGATAAAAGAACTCGCACTATTATGCAAAAATAATAAACATGAAAAGTTTGGAGAATTTTTCAGATCCCCAGGTCATGTTACACTATTAAGAGCCGCCCCGGGCCATGTACTAAATAGGAAAGGGCATACCGAGATGAGCATAGCCTTAATGGAGATGGCTGGCCTGACAGGTGTTGCTGTCTGCTGTGAAATGATGGATGACAATAATGGCAATTCATTGAGTATTAGTGATGCTCAATTGTATGCCAATGAACATGATCTGGTTTTCCTTGATGGTTCACAGGTCATCAAAGCATACAAAGAATATAAAGGGGTTATAAACCCTCCTTAAATTTCCTGTCTAGAACTTCTATTGGAATATAACCCTTAAATGAAGGTTCACGCGCCAATGAGAATATCTCCGAAACATTAATGTTTTCTTCAACTGTTTTCAGGGCTGTGAGACAGAAATCTTCGAGTCTGATTTCTATCTCTGGGGTTCCCCCCCTTTCACTAATGTTAACCTTAGGGAGCTTATAGATGAAATCGCAGTCTAGAGCATGTCCTATGAAATCCGCGGCCTTCCTGAATATTTCATCGTCATAGACTCTGTTGAGTATAACAGCTTTTATGTCTATGCCCAATTTTCTCATAAGTTTTCCATGTGCTACTATATCGAGTGCAGCTGATTCTATACCACCTTTACTACAATTTGAAACTAATATGACTGGTATGTTAGCGGCAAATGCGATCTCGGCTGATGAATATGGAACTTTTTCGTTAAGCAGCCCTGTCACACTACTCATAACACCTTCTATGATAACAATATCATATGATGAATCTTTTAACCTGTTGATAACATCTTTTAGTGGCATCCATCCTAGGTCGGCTATTTTTATCGATGAATATTCTTCCATTTTTTCTTTCACAAGGTAAAGTGCTGGTACTATATCCCTAACATCGGGTCCCACTTTTAGAATTCCAACATGGAATCCCTTCTTGCGGAGTGCGCCTGCAATACCCGTGGTTATAAATGTTTTACCAGAACCAGAACCTGTACTTGCCACCATTATCATCAGCGGATACTTAGATTTTCTCCTCCCACCATCTGGAACCCTGATTTTAGTGTTAATGGCCAATTCAGATTTTATCTTTTTAATAAGGATATTGTTAAGTTCCAAAGCCTTCTTTTTGTCCTTTTCGTTCGCATCTAAAAATTTTAGGATGTTTTCAACGAGTCTTGGATTGTAATCTAAACAACCATGGATTAGTGTGCCTACAACATTCCCATCATCGTTACAAACCCCTGATAGGATCTCCCTAGGATTATCTTTATAGTCGCTTCTTTTTATCTTTGAGTAGAATATGGGCTTTGCATCTCCTTTTATCTCTCCGTAGGTATGGCAATGAAATCCTTGGATAGTGGTGCCAACAAGATCCTTTGTCATGAAGGATTCGCCCACTACAGAGGCTTCAACCCTATCATTGCTTATCATAGGCTCAAAATTAACATTTAGAAGGCCTAAACCTTCCCTTTTAATGGGATAAGGTGATCTTCGGCCTATATTGGTTTCTTTTCCTAGTACTTGGAATCCTGAGCATATACCTATAATGAAACCGTCTTTTGAGATTTTTTTGACTTCAAGGGCGAAATCTGGGTTTATTGAACCAGATTCTATTATGGTGCCGCCTGGAATTATCAGACCATCTAGTATCTTGTGGGCTGGTTCGCCTTTGATTAGACCGTTTTCTTTAACGATATCTGTTGGTAAGTTGCCGAAGTCTTCAAATGCCGGTACTGAACCTTTTAGGTATGCTAATCCTATCCTCATTTTTGGTCATCTTTCAAGTATTGATCTGATCTCTAACATTGTTTTCATGATCTTCCAATCTTCTAGGGGTTTTGCCTGTAACTGTAAACCTACTGGGATCCCCTTAACGTCACCTACTTTCATGTTAGCGGCTGGTATCCCTGCAAGGTTAGCTATAACAGTTAAAACGTCATATGAGTACATTTCCATGGGTGTGAGTGTTGTTCCAATCTTGTGAGGTAATTTGGGTACGGTCGGTCCTAATATGACATCCACATTTTTTAAAATGTTTTTTATTTCTCTTCTTATGAGTGAGCGGGCTTGGAGGGCTCGCCTATAATATTTGCCTGAGAATTCTTTCTGGCTTATATATGATCCGATTTGTATCCTTCTTAGGACTTCTTCGCCGCAGACATCCTCAATCTTGTACCCGTATTTTCTACCATCATATTTTCTTGTGGCGGAAAAGAATTCCACATAATTTATTAGATAATAGGTTGGTAGGCAAAGGTCAATGTATCTAAAGGGGAGTTCAACCACTTTAAAGCCTTCTTCCTTGACTAGGTCAATGGTATCATCTATTATATCAACTATAGGATCATCTGTAACTTCCTGGAACTCTCTCACAACCCCAAAGGTTAAATCATGGCCCTCTTCTTCATTGAATAGTTTGGTGAATGATGTCCCCTCAAATTTTATCGTTGTAGGATCCCTGGGATCATAACCGCTTATAACATCAAATAGGATAGCCAGACCATATAGGTCATTTGCCAGGGGCCCTATCTGGTCGAAGCTCATGGCAAGATCAAGCAGACCCTGCCGGGATACGAAACCATAGGTTGGTTTGAATCCGTAGACTCCACAATGCGATGCTGGGTTTCTTATGGAGCCACCTGTATCTGATCCAAGCGCCAAGTCGCATAGTTCAGCTGCTATTGCAGCTGCGCTACCCCCACTTGAACCTCCTGGGATTCTTCCCTTTGCCGCGGGATTGTCTGTCACGCCAAAATAGGATGTTTCTGTTGAGCTGCCAGCCGCAAACTCGTCCATGTTAGTCATCCCAATGATTATACCATCTTCTTTTTTTATTCTTTCTATGACAGTGGCATCATAACTTCCCAGGTAATTTTCAAGTGTTTTAGAAGCTGCCGAAACTGTGAAATCTTTAACATTAATATTACTTTTCACACCAATTACTAGACCTGCTAATCTACCAACATTCTCACCCTTCGATATTCTTGAATCGATTTCAGCAGCCTTTCTAATGGCATATTCACGATTAACCTCTATAAAAGCATTTATCCCTGGATCTTTTTTTTCTATGGTCTTGAGGAAACTTTCAACATTTTCTTCTGCTGTTAGTTCATGACCTTTGATCGCTCCAAGTTTACTAGTAATATCCATCGATAACACCTTAATAGTGATAAATTATCATACACATATAAGATTTTATCCACATAAGCCGTTTATGGTGAGCAGATGAAAAAAACTCTA
The DNA here is from genome assembly GCA_003584625.1 of Methanothermobacter sp. MT-2. Classification (NCBI taxonomy): domain Archaea; kingdom Methanobacteriati; phylum Methanobacteriota; class Methanobacteria; order Methanobacteriales; family Methanobacteriaceae; genus Methanothermobacter; species Methanothermobacter sp. MT-2. Next base: position 1,273,332 of record AP017647.1, read on the forward strand.
CTACTAAGAAAAAGTGACATCAAAAACCTCATAGACATGAATGACATCCTAAAAGCTGTGGAAAAGGCATTCAAAGAATATGCTCTCGGCAAGGTCCAAATGCCCCCAAAAAGTTACCTGTTCTTTCCTGAGGGCGATTTCAGGATAATGCCATCATACCTAGAATATTCCCAGGTGGCCGGTGTCAAATGTGTTAATTCACACCCAAAAAATCCAAAAAAATATTCCCTACCCACTGTAATGGCCATCATAGAATTAATAGATCCCACGGATGGCTTCCCACTCACAATAATGGACGGCACTTGGATCACCGATATGAGAACTGGGGCGGCCGGCGGCATATCAGCAAAATATCTTGCAAGACCAGACTCAAAAAAACTTGGTATAATAGGGGCTGGTAGACAAGCACGCACACAGCTTATGGCCATCAAAAACGTGTTGGATATTGAGGAAGTTACTGTATATTGTCGCACACCATCAGCTAGAGAGAAATTTGCAAAAGAAACATCCAAGAAATATAATATAGATGTTAAACCTGCGAAAACGGCCCGGGAAGCTGTTAAAGGCAAGGATATAATAGTCACAGCAACCCCTTCAACCAAACCTGTCATAGAATTGGAATGGACACCCCCAGGCGTCCATATATGTGCGATAGGTGCTGACGCTCCCGGCAAACAAGAACTGGATCCAAGGATCCTCATAGAGGGGCGGATTTTCGTCGATTCATGGGAACAAGCCTCCCATAGCGGTGAAATAAACGTACCCCTCAGGGAGGGTATAATATCCAAGGAGGATATAAAAGGTACTCTGGGCCAAGTCATAATAGGTGAAGTCCCTGGAAGGACTAGTGAGGATGAAATAACAATCTTTGATTCAACAGGCCTTTCAGTACAGGATATGGCAACAGCATCATTAATATATGAGAGAGCATTAAAAGAAAAAAGAGGAATCCCCATAAACTTCATGGGGTGACCCTCCCCCTGGGGGCTTGCAAAGTTGAGGAGTTCATCTCCCCTGTTTCACGCCCCCCTCCCGGGGACGGTCACCAGGCCCCCACACACTTCCCGAGGAGTGGGCTACCTTATGAAAAAAAGGTAGTATTTGAATTTACTTATATCCTTGTATACTTCTCTTTCAAGTGTGGGGGTAAAAGTAACAGGGAGATAAAAAAAATTATATCAAAAAAAAGTATAGATTATAGTGTAGGAGATGTTCTAATGGAATCTTATATTAGCAGTATTTTAGTTCGGATGGATCATGTTTGTGAGAGGATGAAGATTCTCAGCAGGACTAGGGTGCTTAAAAGGGAGGATATTGAAAAAATAGATTATCACTTGACCCAGATCATGAAGGTACTTAATGAGTGCGCCTAGCGTGGTTAAATGCTAGATGTTCTCATTTTCGCCGCAACCTCCTTTATGATTGGACTTTCAGGTGCCATGGCCCCAGGCCCCCTTTTAACGGTCACGATTTCTGATTCCCTTAAGAAAGGATTCAGGACTGGGCCATTGTTAGTGTTGGGTCATGTTATAGGGGAGGTTTTTATTATTTTGCTTATATTAGCCGGTTTGGGGTGGTTGATAGCTTCTTCTTTGGCATCCACTTTGATAGGTTTGGTGGGTGGGGTTGTGATGATATTCATGGGTTTAAGTATGATGAGGGATACTAGTCTTGAAGTTGAGGTTGGTGGGTTTGAGGATTTTGGTTCTGTATCTAAGGGTCTTGTGACTAGTGTTTCAAATCCGTATTTTTTTATATGGTGGGGTACGATAGGCGCTGCATTGATGCTTAAAGGCATGGAAGTGGCGAAATTGGCGGGTTTGGCGGCTTTTCTTATTGGGCATTGGTCTTCTGATTTTGCATGGTATAGTATTGTGTCATTTTTCTCTTCTAGGGGTAAACTGGTATTGAGGGGTGGTTACAAGTTTATAATAGTGGCTTGTGGCATTTTTCTTATTGTAGTTGGGTTATATTTTATTGTCACATCTTCACTAACCCGAATAATATAAGGCATATTGTAACCTATAATTTTTTTTGATGAGGAAAGCTATTGTATTTGATAATTCGGGAACTCTCACTGAAAGATACCGGGCTATTAAAAAAATTGAGACAGGTAAAATCTGTGATTTTGTAAGTTCATTAGATCTGGTGGATTATAAGAGGAATAGGGCTCTTGTGGTCCTCCAGACAGATCCTGCATCTTGTATAATTAATGCTAAGCCAGACCAGACCATATACAAGTTCATAACACGGAATAATATAGATTTAGGTATAAGCTATTCAAATATTGATATAACTAAGGAAGAGATTTTAAACATCCTAAAAAATGATAACTCCCAAGTGAAGGATATACAGGATACTATAAGGGCTGTTTTAGATAAAGGCTATGATATTGAGATATGTAGTGGTTCAGGATTCATAATCAACATGGAGACCAGGATGGTTGAATTTACCTTAACAGCTGGGGGTAAATTATTCCCAGGAGTCCTAGAGGTTATATCAGAGCTTAAAAAGAGGAATATGGACATTTATGTTGCTTCTGGTGACAGGAAAGGTGCCCTGGAGAAACTTGCAATCACAATTAATATACCAACTTCAAATGTCTTTGCTACAGTAGATACAAAAGGAAAGGCCCTTGTCATAAGAAAGCTCAAGAAAAAGTATGATAAAGTCATGATGGTTGGAGATGGTCTCAATGATATATTAGCGCTTAAAGAAGCAGATTTAGGTGTTTTAACCCTCCAACAGAGCAAAGTTAATGATAGGCTTTTAGAAGCTGCTGATGTTGTCATATATAATATAAGGGAACTTCTAGATGTGAAATTTTGAAACTTGTGATTTATAATCTTTTTATTAGTTTTTGTATTCTTGATTTGCTTTTTAGAACATTCTGATAATTGTTAAGTTCTATTATACCCTTTTTCACGTGTTTGAGTAGGTTTAAGTTGAGGGTGCCTTCTCCAACTGGTAGGTGTTCATCCTTTTTACCATTATTGTCATTTATATGATGGTATGCTATATTTTCAATTTTAAAGAATTTTTCAAGGTCTTCTGTTGTATTGGCATGGCCAATGTCTACTGTAGCGAAACAGTCACAGGCTTTGATGAATTGTTCATGTTCTATTGGATTGTTGCAAAGATAGGAGTATTTTCCTGGCATGTTTTCAATGGAAAGTTTAACTTCAAGGTCATCCGCGTAAATGGAGCATTCTTTTAATGTTTCCTTCGCGAATTCCATGGCCATTTTCCTTATTCTATCATCTTTTCTGTGTATGAGTCCTGGGTGGGTTGTTATGGTAGTTGCATTGATATGATAGGCTAAGTCTATGGTTTCCATTGTCTGTTTTTTGGTTTCTTCTCTGATCCCCTGGTTTATGCTGGCGGGGTTAAGGTCTATTGTAGGTGCATGTAGGAACAGTTCAACATCATAGGATTCAAGGGTTTCTGGGAACATTTTATCTTCTAGTAATCTTCTGGGCCAATATGGGCCTTCGCAGAGTATTTCTATGAGTTGGAAGCCGTCTTTTGATGCTATTTCCAACATTTCTTCGAGTGATTTCATGAATAATGCTAGGGTGGAAAATCCAAGTTTCATGTTGAATCACTTTTATTTTTTTGGGGATAAATTTATATATATCAAAAACTGATATATCACAAAACTTATATATTGTGGAGTACACCCCTATGAAAGACTACAAAAATCACCTAATAAAAAGTTTCATGAGAGGATTCGGGAAAACAATAATCCTACTCATGATAAATAAAAAAAGAACCCATGGATACGAGATAATGAAAAAACTCCACAAATTCTATTCAATAAGAGGCGTATCCAACAAAATAAAACCACCAGGCCCAAGTATAATCTACCCAATACTACACGAACTCGAAGATAAAGGCCTTATAAAAGGCGAATGGGAGCTTAAAGGCGGTAAAAGAGTGAAATACTACAATATAACACCCCAAGGCGAAGAAACAGTCAAAAAAATCAAATATATAATGGAAAATCATGTCACGAAGATCTGGGAAGAATTCTGGGAAGACATACCACCAAAAAGAAAGGATGTGAACAGATGAAATACGCCATAGAAACCTTCAATCTAACAAAAAAATATGGAGACTTCACAGCAGTCAACAAACTAAACATGAAAATAGAAAAAAAGACAATATTCGGATTCCTAGGCCCCAATGGAGCTGGTAAAACAACCACGATAAAAATGCTCACATGCCTCATACCACCCACAGAAGGCACAGCCAAAGTCGCAGGATACGACATAATAAAAGAACCAGACGGTGTAAGACAAAAAATAGGAATGGTACCACAACTTGTAAGCCTATACAAAGACCTTACAGTAAGAGAAAACGTGGAATTATGCGCCGATTTTTATGGAATGCCACCAGAATTAAAAGAAGAGAGAATAAACGAACTCATGGAAATGGTCGACATAAAATACGCAGAAAACAAACTTGTAAGACACCTATCAGGCGGACAACAACAAAAAGTCTCCCTAGTAGCCAGCCTAATACACCAACCAGAAATCCTATTCCTGGATGAGCCAACCATTGGCCTAGACCCAACAACCAAAAGAGTACTATGGGATCTCATAGGCGAACTAAACGATGAAGGACACACCATAATACTCTGCTCACACGACATGTACGAAGTAGAATTACTCTGCGACCACGTAGGCATAATAAACCAGGGAATCCTCGCAGCCTTCGACACCCCCCAGGCACTTAAAGACACCGTAATCAAAGAAAAAGAGTCAAAAATAGCTAAAATATTAAAAAGGATAGAAGAAGAAGGTGGAAAAACCGGAATGGTTGAAAGAGAAGGTAAAGAAATAAGCGTATTCATAGTTAACCTCACAGATAAAATCATCAATGAAATAAGGAAACTACCAATGACAATGGAAGTTAAAAAGCACCACAGTAACCGTATAACAATAAAAATAAACGAAAGCTCAAACAACGGCGTTAACGCAGTTATAAAAACCATCCTAGACAATAACGGGATTATAAAATCTATCTCAACAAAGGACCCAAGTTTGGAGGATGTATTCATAAAAGTAACATCCAAGAAGGTGGAATAAACCATGGAAACAAAAAAAGTCATGTGGATGATCAAAAAAGACCTACTAGAATTATGGAGGCACAAACCACGCCTAATATCCATAATACTATTCCCAATAATCGCCATAGTATTCTTCGGTTATGGAATGGGAGGTTCACTAGAAAACATTCCCATAGCCATTGTCGAACAAAGCCACGGTCCAGTAACAGACCAGACAGTAGACGCCATAAAAAATATGAGCTTGTATGACGTCAAAGAAGTGACATCAGATCCAGACCAAGGAAAAGAGATGGTCAACTCGGGCAAAGTTAAAGCTGCTATTATACTACCACCAGATTATGACAACCTAGAAAGTAAACAAGCCCCAACAGTCATCCTATATGTAGATTCATCAGACCAACTCGCAACCCAAGCAATTGTACCAGCAACACAAATATTATTCACAAGGATATCAGGAGAAATCGGAATCAAAAAAATGCAAATAGAAAGCCCACTGGGTGTCATGAACCAAAGCTCCAACACACTTCAAGATATTGTGAACACCATAAACTTCGAAGTTGATAAAATATATGGAGACGTAAAATACATGGATTTCCTAATCCCTGGCATACTTGCAATGACAGTAATGTTCGCATGTATGGGTGGTATGGGACGTTCAATAGCGGGTGAAAGAGAAACAGGAGAACTTGCAAGACTCTTCATGACACCAACAAGTATAGCAACTGTAGTCGGTGGCAAAATAGTATCAAAACTCATAACAGAAACAGGAAGGGCGCTAATATTACTTATATTTGCCATTGTACTCTTCGGCATAACAATAAAAGGGAGCATGCTTTTAACCATACTCCTACTCGTATTAACCGCCTTATGTTTCGTGGGCTTTGGTATAATGATATCCTCAAGGGCAGAAACGCAAGAAGATTACATGCAGATAATGATGCCATTCCAGATGCCCATGATGTTCGTATCAGGAGTCTTCTATCCAATAGAAACCATGCCATGGTTCTTCCAAAAATTAGCATACGTCTTTCCATTGACATATGCGAATGACGCCCTAAGGGCTGTGATACTAAAAGGAGCTGGCATAACCGAAATATCGTTCGACATATTAATACTACTCGCATTCACCCTCGTATTCTTTATGGTGGGTGTGATGAGATTTAATAGAGACATATAAAGAGGTTGATATCATGAAAAGGATGATCATAGGATTCATAATATTATCAATTATCCTAAGCCCTGTTTCTGCTGTTGACTGGCCAATGTTCCATGGGGGCCCGGAACATACTGGTTTCCTAGAGGAGCCAAGCGATTTCGCCCCACATACATGGACAATTAAGATAGGGCCAGTTAAAGGTTCTTTGGCGATATTTAACAAGGTGGCGTATATCGGATCCTTGGATGGGAAAATATATGCGATAAATCTTGAAGATGGTATGATACTCTGGGATTACAAAACTGGCGGCGACATAGTATCTTCACCCGCAATAAAAAACGGAACTTTATTTATAGGTTCAATGGATGGCTATCTTTACGCTATGGATACAAAGACTGGTGAATTGAAATGGAAGTTTAAAACAGGTAACTCCATAGAATCTTCACCTGCGGTTTCAAATGATACTGTTTATATAGGGTCAAATGATTGCCGTGTTTATGCCATAGACATAGAAACCGGTGGAAAAAAATGGGATTTATATCTAGGCGATTCAATAAAATCTTCACCGATACTTGTAAATGATACATTGTATGTTGCAGCGACAAATGGGAGATTATATGCAATCGGAACTGTGAACGGAACTGAAATATGGAATTACACTACAGGAGATGCGATATATTCAACGCCGGCTTTTTATAATGGTATGGTTTATGTTGCTTCAAATGATGGTAATCTTTATGCATTTAATGGTAGTGATGGGACCATGGAATGGAAATACAATCTCGGTAATAAAGTGTATTCATCCCCTACCATAGATGAAAAAGACAACAGTTTATTCATAGGATCAGATAACGGCAATTTCACTTGCCTTGATACTAGGGATGGGCAATTAAAATGGTCATATCAAACTGGAGGACCTATAAGATCCACACCAGCCCTTTTTGATAATTTTGTGGCCTTCGGATCAGATGATGGAACATTATATATTTTAAATAAATATAGCGGGAAAGAGGAGTGGAAATTTTCACCGGGCTACTATCTGTTTAATTCACCAATAAGATCTTCTCCCGTAGTCTATGGTAAAACAATATATTTCGCATCAGAAAACGGGTACTTGTATTCTGTGGATAGTGAAAAAAAGGAAGGTCCAACCCCAGTATTTGCATATTATATCCTGGGGATATCCATAATCTTAGTTGGAGTGATAATAGGCATTAGAATACTGAGAAGTAGATGATTTATAAAATCATCTAAAAGATAAACCTTGGTCGGGGTATCATGAAAAGAATTGAAATTGGGGTTTAGTAATCCCCCGACCGACCAAATTTAAAAACTGAAAAAATTTTTTATTTTCTTAATTGGATTTCAATTGCTGAAACATTTGTAGCTGTTCCTTCGTTACCAATGATCTCCTCTGTGGAAATATCAATGTTGGCAACATCGATGTCCGGTATGAAGCGATTTTTCACAATCTCGGCGACATCAACAGCCCGGCTTATAGCTCGCCCACGGGCTTTTAATATCACTTCATCAGCTCCGCCGTTCATTTGGGTTACAACGGCCAACACATAGTTCATTACAGGTTTGTTTCCAATGTATACAACATTCTCCTCTGACATCACTTAACCTCCAATAGAATGACTCATACACATTTCATTTTTTAATATTATATAAAGTTTATTGTAAGAAAACATTTCAATTAAAATATTGAAAGTCTACTTGTTTAAATCATCGAAAACCTGACTAGATAAATTAAGATGAAAGGATTGTATTTATTGTTACAGAATTTGGTAGTTTTCCGTTGGTGTTGTAGAAGTTTATTATTTTGGCGTAGGTGTAGATCAGGCTTGGATAGTTTATTTTTCCTATTGTTGTGGTGGCATAATTTGGCGATCTTCCATTGGTTTCCATGTATTTTTTGATGTTTTGTGCTACCTGTAGGTATGTTGTTTTTGTGAGTGTTCCGGTTGCTGTGATTGTCAGTGGATTAGTTGGTGGTTTGTAATTGTTTATGGTTACATTCATCTTCTTGTTATCGTTGAGGTTTATTACTGTGGTGGAGGCGGCATATAGGTAATCGTTTAATGTTACATTTTTATTGTTTACCGTGATTTGGGAGGGTATTTTGCCTGTTTTTACTGTCTGATCCACTATAGTCCCAGAAGTAGCGCATATTTCATTATATGTTAATTTTGATGAAATTGTGGCGATTTTGGTAAGTGTTACATTACCAAGAAGTTTTTTTGTAGGTATCTTAGGTAATGATGATGCGCTTATAAATTTTCCAAGGAATACAATATTATCAGGATTTCCTCTTTTTCTGCCTATGAGTCCTCCGCCATCAAATGTCGCATAAATTTTTACAGATGTTGAATTTTCTCCGACAATTGTGTCATATACAATTATGTTGCGTCTGTTTAATCCCCAGTAATCGTTTCCTGCAATATATACAGCTGCTGTTACTGGATCTGATCCCCATTTTGAATATAAACCTTCTCTGTAATAACTTGGACTATTAGGGACACATATATAGTCACCAGGATTTAAGTGGAATACATTCACCCTCGAAGAACCGCCATAATATATTGCAACACCCACATCTCCATTAGGGCTTCTGATAACAAAGTGACCTAATCCAATTTGTTTCAAAAGACTATAAACCCTGTTAATATCTGTATTGATAATTTTCCCCTTCATAACTATTTCGCCAGCTATTTTCTCAATAGCCTTATTGACAGAGGGTACATCAGGGCCCCCGGTTCCCATCATCCAGCCCCCATCCGATATTATTGTATGGAAAAAATAGCCATTATTTGTCTTGTACTCTTTGATGGTTTCGTGTCCATACCAATTTATTTTTTCGATGTATTGAGTGGCAGCATAGGTTGAGTCTCTTCTAAAGGCAAATATAGCGCTTGTATTATTCACATTTACGATTACAGAACAACATCCAGAATCAATTTTTTTATTTGATAAATATTCTATATTCCAATCCTTTGAACCTCTATCTTTACATATGGTGGTATTTCCACATTTATGGGCGGACCAGCCAACATGAACTGTCTGGGCATGAACTGTCTGGGCCGCTAAAAATACTACAATAACTATATAAATATAAAAATAAGCGTGTTTTGATTTCATGTCCCATTTCTATATATATCCTTACATATATATGTTACCAAGAGCAGTATGAGACATCAACTTAGAAAAAAGATTATTGCTGTGAAAATCAGATCAATTCAGAATTTAGTTATTTTTTAATCAATTTAAGTATTTTTCGCGAAATGGAAAGCGCGCCTTGAAATCCCCATGTTAATTCTCTCCCGTGCATCACATCCAAGACGGGAATTTCAAGATCATAAGAAAAATAGGACTCTCCCAAGCCCCCTAATATGATGTCGGGCTGTTCTTCTTTTATAAATTTTTCAATTTCTCCGAGTTCTGGTTCTATGAGTATTCTTGGTTTTGCGTCTCCAATGGCCCATTCAAGTTCTTTTAGCGTATATTCTCCTATCAGATCTATTGATACTAGTACTGGTATCATACCAAGTTCTCTGACAAATGATGCTAATGCTATGGCTCTTGTGGGTCCTGCGATTATAGCGACTTTGTAGCCGTCGAGTTTCTCGCTGAAATAATCAATATTGGGTTTTAGTTTATCATATTCTTTTTGGATTGGATGATTTAAGCCGAAGTAGTCTAGGAGCGTTTCAAAGAAATTTAATGAATTTAGAAATCCGATAGGGAATGGATAATAGGTGAATGGGATTTTAAATTCGTCTTCAAGGATTTTACATGGCATGATACCTGAAATGTCACAAAATGAATAATTTAGGTGGGCTTTTGGAATATTCTTTATGTCTTCGATGCTGCTGCCACTTGTAAGTACACAGTTTATATTTATACCCATCCTTTTGAGGGTTTTTTTAAGTTCTAAAAGGTCCGGACCCCCTCTGAAAACTCCTATAAGGTTTATTGAGGGTTTCTTAGATTTTAGTGTTGTGTGGTGTGGGATCGTGATGTCTTCTATGAGGGTCTGCAGGACTTCCTCGTATCCTCCGCTTTGATCTGATTCAAAACCTCCTGCACTTATAGTTATGATCTCGGCTTTTATATCACCTTTTAATTCCCTTGCGACTTTTTGGATATCTTCTCCGATTATGCTTGTTGAGCAGGAAGATAAAACAGGGATGAGGTCAGGTTTATATTTTTTATCCACAGTTATGATCGTTTCTTTCAGTTTATCTTCTGCACCAAAGACCACGTCCTCTTGTGACAATTCGGTCGAACATATGCGTATCCTTGAACCGCTTCTAATACTTAGAAGGTATCTTATGTGGTATGCGCAGCCCCTTGGACCATGGATGACTGGTATTGTGTTTTTTATGCCTATAACAGCTCTTATAGCCCCGAAAAGTTTGCATGTGGACATTGGCTCCATCTGAGCCACCTATCATTTCAAGGTTAGTATTTTGTTTATTGCGTCGAGTACGGCTTCTACACTTGCCATTACAATATCTTCTCTTGTTGATCTTCCTGTTGCTTTGTTACCTTCTTTGTCGCTCATCACAACAAATACTTCGGCAAGTGCATTTGTGCCGCCTGTTATGGCCTCTATATTATACTCCTCTAATTCTATATCAGCAGTTTCACTTACTAGACTATGTATTGCGTTTATGGCGGCGTCAACTGGTCCTACTCCTGTCTTTGCCGCTGTTTTGACTTCGTCTTTGATTCTGAGTTTTACTGTTGCTGTTGGCATCACGCTTTCGCCTGTCATCACTGTTATCCCTTCTAGTTTAACTATCTCTTCGGGTGCGCGTCCTAGGATTGTGATGGCCATGGCTTTAAGATCTGAATCTGTTACCCGTTTACCTTTGTCTCCGAGTTCTTTAACTTGTTCATAGAGCATTTTGAATTGTTCCTCGTCCATTTCTATTCCATATTCTTCTAGTTTGGATTTTATTGCTCTTGCACCTGTATGTTTACCTAGTACTATTCTTCTTTTATGTCCTACCATTTCTGGTTTTATGGGTTCGTATGTTTCGGCTTTTTCTGTCACTCCATGGACGTGGATCCCTGCTTCATGGGCAAATGCGTTTTCGCCTATGATAGCTTTGTTGGGTGGCATTTTAACTCCTGTGATCTTTGAGACAAATTCTGAAATGTCAACGAGTCTTGTTGTCTCTATATCTATTGGTATGCCATAGTGTATGATTAGTGACATGACAACCTCTTCTAGGGCAGCGTTCCCTGCCCTTTCTCCTAGACCGTTTATTGTTACATGTACTTGACTTGCGCCGGATTCTACCGCAGCTAGGGAATTTGCGACTGCTAATCCGAAATCGTCGTGGCAGTGGACGCTTAGGGGTATTTTGAGGTTTTTATTTAGTTTTCCTATGAGGTGACTCATGGCGCGTGGTATCATGACTCCTACAGTGTCTGGGACGTTTATGATATGGGCTCCAGCATCCTCCACGGCCTTGTAGATTTTGAGTAGGTAGTCAAATTCTGTTCTTGTAGCGTCTTCGGCTGAAAATTCTACTTTAACTCCATGATCTTTTGCATATTCAACTGCAAATATTGCCTTTTGGATTATCTCTTCTTTATCCATTTTTAGTTTGTATTTCCTATGTATGGGTGAAGTACCAATGAATGTGTGGATATAGTCTACACCGCAATCTAGTGCGGCGTCAAGATCTCCTTTTAATACTCGTGCCAAGCCACAGATGTTTGAGTGTAGTGAGAGTGATACTATTTCTTTAACAGCATTTTTTTCACCTGGAGAGGCGGCTGGAAAACCGGCTTCGATGGTGTTCACTCCCAGTTGATCCAATTTCGTGGCTATCCTGATTTTCTCATCTACTGTAAGGGCTACTCCTGGTGTTTGTTCACCGTCCCTTAATGTGGTGTCAAATATTTTAACCTTTCTTGGGAGTTTCATTTCATTTTTCACTTCATCTATGTATTTCATTTCATCTGTGGACATGGCAATTCCTCAAAGGGCTGATCTGTAATAGTGGATCCTCTGAGAGGAAATCGTTGATTATACTATTTTATCTGAAGTTTATAAACTTTCTTCATTATCCATGAAATGTGGGGGTTTATGTGGCCATGCAGAGGCTTAGGAAATTTCTCAGTCCAGGGGCAAGCCCCAGGATGAATATACTGAGTTTCAGAGTGTTTCTCACATACTTATCCTCAAAACCGTCAATAAGATATAATACACTTAATATTATTAATATTTTTAATGGGAACATTACAAAGGCTGTGTTGGTAAGTTGTGTGAGGAATGTTGGTAGTACATGCTGTTCCCAGTAACCATAGAAATCAACAGCGACGAATGTGGTTGAAGCATCAAATAAATGGGCTGATAGAACGGTTAAATTAAGCTTATCTTCGAGAAGACTCCACTTTAACCCTAATATCCAAAATATGCCTGTGAAAGCAGACCATATGGCTAATATGCCAAGGAATGGTGTGAGATTAAAGGGTTTTAGGTATATGATGTTTGGTATGGAAAGTATGAGACCAACAAATAAAATGACACGTTTATAATCCCATCCGAATTTCTCCTCCATTTTAACAGAGGCTAAAAGAGTTGCTATTGTAGTTAAACCAACTATAATATAAATTCCTGGTGTTACAAGAAAAAGGTTAAGTGGATAAACACCATTATCTACCAGGGCTCTTGCACCAGACCCTACAAATATGAAGGGGAGCACTGGCAGAAAAAGATCCCTAGGATCCTTTTTAATCCACTTAAACATTCTTATTATAAGTAGCACTATAATGCCCAAAACTAAACCAAATACTATAGTATTGAATAGGGTGTAACCTGGGTGAAGATAGAAGAAATTTTCTTGCAAAAATTTTATAAGGGATTCTATGATGTCTTTATAGGTTAACATTGTTCAAATTTTTTTAATTTTTTTCTTAATCACTTCTTTTAATATGAGGGATAAGGGCGTTCTACACCCCATAGGCTTGGTTTTACCCTTTTTTATGGCGTTAAGGATATCGTCTGTATCTGGCTCAGAATCTATTTGGGTGAAGCAGCTTCCAATGGCAGCTACAAAGTGCGCGTCGCTGGAGCCTATCATGGGAAGGTTCTTTTTTTTAGCGAACTTTTCAGCCCTCCAATTTGAATAACCGAAAATGTAACGGGAATTTAATGTTTCTATTGCATCTGCATTTAAATTTTGGATTTTCACGAAGAGGCCTTCCCTGTACCTTACAAAGGGATGTGGTATTATGGCAACAGCTGCTTGTTCATGTATCTTATCAATGGCTTCATGGGGTGTGACACCCTTCTTTATTTCATCTTGGATTCCAAGGGCTACAATATGCCCCTTTGATGTGCTTATCTCCATAGCTGGTATTACTATGATGTTTTTGAAATTTTTGGCCTCTTTTTCAGCTATCTTTGAACCTTGTATAGTATCATGGTCTGCGATTGCTATCGCATTAAGTCCTATGGAGATTGCCTTTTTGAGTATTTGGTTTGGTGTTCCTGTCGCATCACCAGAATATATGCTGTGAATGTGTGGATCTATTATTATCATGGATGTTTTCCTCGATGGTAGATTACACTGTTTATAAGGCCAACGGGTCCTGTCATCATCACATCCCCTGCTGGGGCGGCGTGATATACTGGGAGGCTTGTCTTGTCGACTAGTTTGCGTTGGGGTCCTGTTACTACTATTTTTTCAAATTTTTTTATGGCTTTGATTATATGTGCTCCGTGGCCGCCGTCTTTGTGTACTTGGGAGTGTGTGAGGGTTCCGTTGACTAGTTTATTAATGAGTTTTTCGATTTTGTTGGGGTTTAACATTTTTGTGTGGTGTTCCATGAGTCCCATGATCTTCCCATTTTTGATGGTTGCGGCTAATGTATGGCCATTGCCAACGTCTAGGACTGTGAGTTTGTTATATTTTTTTATTTTTGGGTCTTGGAGTGTGCCGGCTATTGCTGCGAATTTGGAGTCCATGAGGAGTGGTTTGTATTTTTTCAGACTTTTTTTGATTGAGTTCATTCTTGTGAAGTATTCTGGGATTTTATCTGGGTATGCGAATTCTTCGGGTGGTGTGGGCTTTTTGAGTTTTTCTTTTATTTTGTGGAATCTGAAGTTTCTGTCACCCATTTTTGTTGAGTATCCATGATCTTGGACTGCGATTGCGAGATGATCAAATTCTAAGTTGATGTCTAGGTTTGATAAGGCGGATTTTAGGGCTTTTATGTTGACATCTGCAAGTTTGATTGTTTTTAGGTTGCTGGGGTTTTCTTTTGATATTTTTATACCCATATTTTTTACTTTTTGGAGGTTATCTTTTATTGTTCTTGCTGCTTCTGGTGTTGTGAATACTTTGTATCCTTTTTGGAGGTGTTCTCTGATTGCGAATGTTATTGGCCCGCCGCCCATTGTGTGACCTGTTAGGAATATGTCTTGGTTGATTTTTCTTATTTTATTGGCGAGTATTTTTGTGGGGGATGGTAGTACCATTTTGATGGCATTTTCGATATTATGTTTTGAATCATATAACATTATGTCTTGGGTTCCTACTCCTATGTCAATTGCGAGGATTTTCATGGGGATAATATTAGGATATGATATCTAAAAAATGTGGTTATGAATTTGAGGTTTGATTTTTTGTGGTCCACTCCCATGTATATTTTTGTACAGCAAAGCTTTAAATAATGCCTTGTAGATAATTTTGATATCAATGCCAACATATGAAAGGTGATTAAATGAACAAGATAATACTAGGCGAGAAAGAATTACCAAAAAAATGGTATAACATCAACCCAGATTTACCAGTACCATTACCAGGACCAAAAAACCCCAAAGAAAAAGACAATATAGGCAAATTGCCTCAGATGTTCTCAAGCGGCGTGCTAGAACAGGAAATGTCCATGGAAAAATGGATAAAAATCCCCAAAGAAGTTAGAAAAATTTACAAGAGAATAGGAAGACCAACACCACTATTCAGAGCAAAAGGCCTTGAAGAAATGATAGACACCCCCGCAAAAATATACTACAAAAGGGAAGACTATTCACCAACAGGAAGCCACAAACTCAACACAGCAATAGCACAAGCATACTATGCAAAAAAAGACGGCGCGGAAAGACTAACAACAGAAACAGGAGCAGGACAATGGGGAAGCGCGCTTTCACTCGCATGCTCACTAATGGGCCTAGAATGCAAAGTATACATGGTAAGAGTATCATACAACCAAAAACCTTATAGAAAAACCATAATGCAAATCTATGGAGCGGAAATCGTACCATCACCAAGTAAAGACACAGAATTCGGACGCAAAATATTAAAAGAAACTCCAGAACACCCAGGATCTCTCGGTATAGCAATATCAGAGGCCATAGAAGAAGCATTACAAAACGAGAAAGCATATTACTCCCTTGGAAGTGTATTAAACCATGTTCTCTTACACCAGACTGTCATAGGACTAGAACTCAAAAAACAGCTTGAAATCGCAGGAGAAACACCCGACATCATAGTTGGATGTGTAGGTGGAGGGAGCAACTTCGGAGGAACAATATTACCCTTCGTGAAAGATAAAATAGATGGAAAACTCGACTGCGAATTCATTGCAGCAGAACCTGTAGCATGTCCAACACTCACCCAAGGAGAATACCGCTACGATTATGGTGACACAGCAGGATTAACACCACTACTCAAAATGTACACTCTAGGACATGATTTCATACCTCCATCCGTACATGCAGGCGGATTACGATACCATGGAATGGCACCGCAAATCGCGCTACTAGTAAAGGAAAACATAGTAAAAGCACAGGCAGTTGATCAAAAATCAGTGTTCGAAAGTGGTGTGACATTTGCAAAGGCAGAAGGAGTCATACCAGCACCTGAAACATGCCACGCCATAAAAGCAGCAATCGACGAAGCCAAAAATTGTAAAAAGACCGGTGAAGAAAAAACAATAGTGATCAATTTCTCAGGACATGGCCTACTAGACCTCCAAGGATACGATGATTACATTGCAGGTACTCTGCCCAAAAACAGCAAATAATCACACCCCCCCCAAATTATCCTTTTTTTAATTTCTCGCTAGGAAAACTTTATCACACAGATTTATGATAACCTCAAATTGTACTACTTTTTATATCTTGAATTATAGAATATTCAAAAAAAAGAGAGAGTCTCAGGGGTATGGAATACCCAGCCCAAAAAACATCCCAGAACAGCTATGATGATAGAATCTCTATAAAATTTTTGAAGCCCTCACTAAAAATACTCTTAAGATCCTAGGATAATAAGCCCCTCCATACCCTAAAGTAGAAAATAATATGACAAATAAAAATATCATATAAGCAATAATTCACAAATTGGAG
The DNA here is from genome assembly GCA_003584625.1 of Methanothermobacter sp. MT-2. Classification (NCBI taxonomy): domain Archaea; kingdom Methanobacteriati; phylum Methanobacteriota; class Methanobacteria; order Methanobacteriales; family Methanobacteriaceae; genus Methanothermobacter; species Methanothermobacter sp. MT-2. Next base: position 1,289,931 of record AP017647.1, read on the forward strand.
GATTTGAATGTATAAGATTGGTGAAGCACTAATCGGGAAAGGCAATGAAGTCGCCCATATAGATCTTATAATAGGAGATAAAGAAGGTATTGTAGGCTCGGCCTTCGCAACAGGACTTACAAATATTTCACTTGGCCACACACCATTGATTTCAGTTATACGACCAAACTTAATGACAAAACCTGCAACGTTAATGATTCCAAAAGTGACCATTGGAAATTTGGAAGATGCTAATAAGGTATTCGGACCGGCTCAAACCGCTGTTGCAAGGGCGGTTGCAGATGCGGTTGAAGAAGGAGTAATACCCAAAGAGAAAGTTGAAGACCTAGTCATAATTGTAAGTGTTTTCATCCATCCAGAGGCAAAGGATTACCAGAAAATATACCATTATAATTATGGTGCGATGAAACTGGCGATAAGGAGGGCTATGGAAGGATATCCATCAATCGAAAAGATTCTTTCTGAAAAAGATAGGGGTGTGCATCCAGTCATGGGATTCAAACCTATAAGATTATGGAACCCACCATACCTACAGGTTGCACTGGATCTTGAAAGTATTGAGGAAATGGAAAGAGTAGTGGATGTTCTCCCACCCCGTGAAAGAATACTACTCGAGGCGGGCACGCCACTCGTTAAAAAGTTTGGTGTAGGTATTGTAAACAAGATAAGGGAACTAAGAGAGGACGCATTTATAATTGCAGACCTTAAGACCTTGGATGTTGGTAGGATAGAGGTTAAAATGGCAGCTGATGAAACAGCCGATGCAGTCGCCATATCAGGACTTGCAACAAAGGCAACGATTGAGAAAGCCGTCCACGAATCGCAGAAACAGGGCGTATACTCTATCCTAGACATGATGAACGTTGAAAATGTCACAGAAAAACTTGAGGAGCTCAGATACAAACCAGACATTGTACTCTTACATAAAAATATTGATGTTGGAACCGCTGAAGTGTCAGAGTGGGGTAATATCCCTGAGATAAAAGAGATTCTTGGTAAAAGAAGATTGGTAGCTGTGGCAGGTGGTATAACACCATCAAAGACTAGGAAAGCCCTTGAAAGCGGCGCTGACATAATAGTTGTTGGGAGATATATAACAGGATCCAAGGATCCTAGAAGAGCAGCTGAAGATTTCCTAAAAGAACTCCCACCAGACCCTGACACGATGAGACTGCCACATGAAGAAGATGAACCAATCTAAAGGAGATTTTTTTGAAAGCTGGCATGTCCTAAAAGCATACAAACAACATACTTATAACCTATAAGTTAAACGTTATAACTTATAAGTTGTTGTTGGTGTTACAAAAAAATATGATAAACCCTAAAAAACACTTAACAATTCCAATAAACTAAAAAATAGATGTTCAGAGCAGATTTGGAGTAAGGTGAAAATAATGGATGTGATTGGCATATGCGGAAGTCCACGCAAACAAGCCACAGAATACGTGCTGAAGAAGGCGCTTGATATATTAGAAGACGCTGGATATGAAACAGAATTTTTCACAGTCAGAGGAAAGGATCTGAGTCCCTGCAAACACTGCGATTATTGTCTAAAAAAGAAAGAGTGCATAACAAAAGACGATATGTACACACTCTATGATCTCCTCCCAAGGACAAAGGGCATAATAATGGCAACACCAGTCTACAATGGTGGTCTCAGCGCCCAGACAAAAATTATAATAGACAGATGCCGTGCACTCCACGCAAAAGATTATAATATCTTGCGTGGGAAAATAGGAATGGCCATTGCAGTTGGTGGTGACAGGTCAGGTGGTCAAGAACTTGCAATACAACAAATACACACATTCTACATACTCAGTGGTGTGATACCAATAAGTGGAGGATCATTCGGAGCAAACCTTGGAGCATGTTTCTGGTCAAAGGACACATTAGAAGGGGTTAAAGCAGACGAGGAAGGTTTCAGAAGCCTTAGGAAGACATTTAAAATGTTCATGAAATCCTTTGAAAAAGGCTAATTATAATAATTTTTATAAAGGTTTCTCTACTATTTTTTTAGGTGATTTAATGAGCTTGACAGGTAACACATCGAAACTAGTGAAGGGCAGTTTTCTTATAATGGTCAGCAGCCTTATTTTCAGAGTTGGAGGATACATATACAGAGTTTTCATGACTAGATTACTAGGACCTGAAGGTTACGGTCTTCTTGGCTTAACATTCCCTTTACAAGGGATATTTCAGATATTATCGGCTGGTGGTTTACCTCCAGCTATTGCAAAGTACATTGCACAACATAAAGCTCTTAATGAAGATCAGATGGCGACTCAAGTCCTTCATACTTCCTTGAAGCTGATGATAATCCTTGGTCTTAGTTTTTCTATTATAATATTCTTCCTGGCACCTTGGCTTGCAAATGATGTTTTTCATAAACCTCTTTCACTTTATCCAATACAAGCTGTTTCACTTATCACTCCCTTTAGTGTTATTGTAGGTGCATTTAGGGGTGCATTCCAGGGAATTTATAGGATGGAGTATGTGGTTGTAACAAGGGCGATTGAACAGATATTCATGATAATATTCGCCATCTTATTTGTAATGGCTGGTTTTTATGCGGCTGGTGCTGTTATAGGTACAGGTTTTGGTTTTATAGCATCTGCAATTTCTGCATTTCTGATTTATGAAAAATTACTTAAAGGTTATCTGCCACCAGTTGAAGCTGAGAACAAACTAAATTTCAGGGAAGAGCTAGGATTAATGAAAGTTCTTTTCAGCTTTTCCATCCCTGTGATTGTAACAGCATTATCTGAAATGGCTATCTATGATATAAGTGTTTTCGCTATAGGCATTTTCTTGGCGACTAAGGCTGTTGGTTATTATACTGCTGCGGATCCCATTGCAAGGTTGCCTCTTATCATCTCCCTTTCAGTTGCTACTGCTGTTTTACCAGCTGCCTCGGAAGCTTCAGCCCTCAAGGATAAGAGTCTCCTTGAAACTTATGTTGTACAATCTTATAGGCTAGTGATGTTATTCGTTGTACCTTTATGTGTGGGTATAGCCATATTTTCAAAACCAATCCTTGAACTGCTCTTTGGAAGTGCATTTATTTATGGTGCTGGTGCACTTTCCATACTTGTAGTGGGCATGACATTCTACACACTCTTCGCAGTATCTGCAAGTATCGCCCAAGGAATAGGTTACCCTAGTCTTCCGATGTACATTTTGTTGATAGGCACTTTTATAAACTTGGTGGTTAACATCGTCATGGTGCCAATTTACGGTATTGAGGGAGGTGCTCTTGCAACAACCATCGCCACATTCATCATAATGTTATTGTCATTATGGAAAACATTCCAAGTCACCAATGTTAAATTACCATACACAGCATTTTGGAAGATAGGCCTAGCATCTCTCATAACCGCGATTCCACTCCTCATAATACCTAATACGATAACAGGACTTATAATAGCACTTATATTAGCCCCCCCAGTATATATAATCGCCCTTTTAACCGTGAGAGCTTTCGAAAAGAGGGATATACGGTTAATGAGACGCTTCAGTTCAAGAATGGGGCCACTAAAAGGACCTGTCACAAAATTAATTGACTTAATTGATAAGTACACGCCCTAGAAGGTAAAATGTCAAATGAAAACTACAAATTAAAAATAAAAGGAAAAAGCATTTGGACCGACAATAAAAAGTTTAGATTAATTAAATTGATAGATAAATATAATTCTATAAAAAAAGCCTCAAAGAAATCAAAGATCCCTTACAGAACAGCACTCCTATATATAAAAAAAATGGAGAATACGCTTGGAGAAAAAATTGTCTCGACAAGAAGAGGAGGGATTGGAGGAGGAGGAACTAGCCACCTCACAAAAGCTGGTAAAAATATAATACGAGAATATCTCAAAATACAAGCTTTGCTCAGAAGACAAAACACATTCAACGAACTTAAAGGCACTATAAAGGATATAAGCTTGGAGAATAAAATAATTGAAATCAAAGTTGGAGAAAATATAATAAAAACACCATTAAAAGGAAAATTCGAAAAAGGAGAAAAGGTAATTTTATTAATACACCCAGAAGACATATTACTCATGGACAAAAAATATGAAACAAGCGCAAGAAACATGCTAAAAACCATCATCAAATCCATTAAACCCTTGAAGGATATAGTTATAGTCGAATTGAAAACAGATAATATCGAATTTACAAGTTATATAACAAGACAAGCACAAAAAGACATGAACTTAAAAATTGGCAGCAAAATCTTCGCAGGATTCAAGGCAACAGCCATAGAAATCATAAAACCATAAAAAGGAACCCTAAAATGCAAATAATCATAAACACGGAAAAATGCACTGGCTGCGGGAAATGTAAAGAAGCATGCCCTAAAGGCGGTAAAATATGGACAATAGATAAAAAAACAAAAAAAGCCAAACCCTCAAATCTTGAATATTGCCATCTTTGCATTATCTGCGCGAGCAAGTGCCCAGAGGAAGCTATAAGGATAATAAGGGATGATAATTATGAGAAAAGCCCAAAAATTGAGGAAAACCCATGAAACTGAAATAAAAGTAGATATGAACCTTGATGGTCAAGGAAATTGTATCATCGACACAGGACTCAAATTCTTTGATCATATGCTGGAATCGTTTACAATACACGGATCATTCGACCTTGAAATCAAGGTTAGAGGAGATCTAGAAGTTGATGATCATCACACCATCGAGGATGTTGGGATAACACTCGGAAAAGTCTTCAAAAAAGCCCTATCAGAGAAAAAGGGTATAAGGAGAATGGCCCATGCATTAGTCCCCATGGACGAATCACTTGCACTCGTGGCAGTTGACCTTGGGGGAAGGGCATATTCAGTCCTTGACATGGAATTTGAAAGGGATAAAATTGGTGATATTTCAACAGAGAACATTCCACACTTTATTGACTCATTTGCAAAAAATGCCCAGATAAACATCCATGTTAAAGTTCGTGGAGAAAATGATCACCACAAAATAGAGGCGCTTTTCAAAGCCCTTGGACTTGCATTAAAGGACGCTGTAAAAATCGAACATGAAAGGATACCAAGTACTAAGGGCACATTAAGTTAATATGTTCAGCTGCGATTAAGGCCGTAGCTGCAGCGCCTACAATACCCCTTGAGAGCCCTGCACCATCCCCCACAGCATATAATCCCTTGATTGGGGTTCTCATATGATTATCTACTTCTATTCTCATTGCATAAAGTTTTATTTCGGGAGCATATAACAGTGTGGAATCTGAGGCCACACCTGGTATGACTTTATCGAGGGCTTCTAGACCTTCTATTATATCGAGGACTATCCTGTAGGGTAATACGAGTGCGATATCTCCTGGTGTCACATCTTTTAGTGTTGGTTTCACAGGACTCCTTTTTATTCTTCTCCACGTGGATCTTCTGCCCTTTCTAAGATCTCCTAGTCTTTGTATTATTGGTTTGCCTCCTCCGAGGGTGTTGGATATTTTCGCGATCGAAAGGGCATATGCAGACGTGTTTTCAACTGGTTCCGTGAGCTCAACCTTAACTAAAAATGCGAAATTCGTGTTATCGGATGTTTTTGTGCGCATTGAATGTCCGTTAACTCCTTTGAAATCGTCGTAGGCTTCTTCGACGACGAATCCCTTGTTGCAGACGCAGAATGTCCTTACGAAATCGTCGTAGCTTTTTGTTATAATATGGAATTTCGGATCCCAATTTATCCTGGTAATGTCTTCCATCACTATACTTGAAACTTCGACTCTTACTCCAATATCAACTGGATTGTGTTTTACGGGGATTGAAAGTTTTTTCATTTGCTCTGCAAGCCACATGGAACCTGATCTTCCAGGTGCCAGTATGAGAAATTTACATTTTATTATATTTTCCTTTCCACTTTTATCTTTGATTACAAGCCCTTCTATCCTTTTATTTTTGGAGATAATGTCTAATGCTTCCGTTTCAAGGAAAAATTCCACACCCCTCTTTTTAAGGTTTTCTTTTATAGATTTTATAACTGCTGGTGTCTTATCAGATCCTATATGTCGCTGGATGATGGGGATGAAATTTATACCAGCCGCGGCTGATTTTTTCAAAATTTTTTCAATTTTCTCTTTTTCAGGTGAATATAATTCTTCTGGAGCTCCATGTTTAAGGAAGAATTTGTCAACTTCTTCTACAAGTTCCCATGCTTTCTCTCTGTCTACGAATTCCTCTAGGTTGCCCCCTATATCTGGTCTTAGGTTAAGTTTTCCATCTGACAGGCCACCAGCTCCTCCGAGGCCGCACATTATATTACATGGGGAGCATCTTCTGCATATACCATCTTTTAGGGCTGGACAGTGTCGTTTATCCATGTCCCTTCCTTTATCAACAACTAAAATTTTTAGGTGGTCTGCTAGTTTGTCTGCGGCGATTAGACCTGCGGGACCAGCCCCGACTATTATCACATCAAACACGAAAACACCAAAAAAAGAGGAAAATAAGGGGAAAAATAGGTTTATGATGGTTTTTCAAGCAATTTTGCCTTGGATAGTGTTTCTCCTTCTTTTCCGTGAGGTGTTCTCTTCACTGTGTCGTTGGATTTTTCTATTTCTCTTGCTTCTTCTGCTAGTCTTGCGGCTGTTGACATCATTTCGTGTGCGGATGCTACTATTGGTATGTATTTTTCTGGGTCTTGTACCATGAAGCATCCTTCAACGTCGATGTCAGCGACTTTTGTCGCGATTTCATATGCTGCCATGGCCTTTGCCTTTGCATATGGGTTTTGGAAGCCTGCGGCTTCGACTGCAACGTCTCTTGTGATTACAACTTGTGGTAGTGTAACTTCTTTTCCAGCTTCTACTTCGGCTATCATGGCGTCTAGTGTGTCATGGACTACTCTGTATGCGCCTGTTAATGCGAGTACTTTCATTAGGTCTGCGTTGAATGCTGCCATTTCAGTTGGGTCTAGGAATTCTCTTCTTGCACCTATCATGGAGTCTGCTTTGACTATAATGTAGCCAAGGCCTTGTTCTTCGATTTCGTCTTTCACGCGGAGACCTGGGGAATCTCCCACTATCATTGCGGGTACGTCGGCTTCAGATAGCAGTTCTCTTGCCCTTGCAGGTCCTGGTGCCCCTGGGTTTGGGCTTATGAATATGACAAAGTCTCTGTCTAGTTCTAGCATTTTGGGGACTACGAATTCGATATCATCAGGATTCATTTTTGTTCCTGATCCCATGACACGTATCTCGACGTTTGGTCTGTCAGCTCTTTCATCAAGTACTAGGTCAATCACTGGGGATGTCCCAAGGTTTCCACATTTTAGTACACCGATCTTTGCAACCATTTATATCACCACATTTTATTATTCTCGTATTTATTAAGTATTTTTTTATCTAAAATTTATAGTTAAATTTTTATACCAGTAAAATAAAACTGATAATTATTATGAATATTCTTTTTAGTAAACTTATTTTTTTGTTTTTTTGATGCGCTAAAATACTTAATATATGATTTTTATTATTAAAATCTCTGCCTTGGATTTTTTTCAACACATATTGGGGGAAAAGAGCATGTTAGGATACATCACCTAAATTTTGATCTAGCCTCCCATATCATTTTAAAACTCTTAAAACCTCCACATGCGCCTTTAGGTTGAAAGTTTTCCATTAGACTAATTAGTTTTTTAACAGACCCCTCAGCAGTTGAAAGAAGATAATCTGAATCTGGAGGGGTTAAATCCTGTATAATTGAGGGTATATCCTCTATTTTGACTATGGGTATGCCTATTTTTTCACAGAGATCAACACTTGCATGTTGACCATGGAACCCTGCAATTTTGATTGAAGGAACTCCCAGGACACCCGCTTCTATTGTAACACCCATACCCGCAGCATAAATCATGGCCTTTGATGCGTTCATAAAACTTGGAAGATCAACAAAACCTTCTAAAACATGGATATTCTTTGAATTTATATGTTTTCTTATGAGTCTCTTATCAAAGCGGAATGGTGCCAATAGTATATTTTCTCCTAGTTTTTCTAACATTCTAATCAAGGGTGGGATATCCTGGCTTTTCAAATCTCCTCCAAGTACTGTGAGTATGAATTCATCAAGATCATACCTCTTCCTAATATTCTTTGGATCTTCAAGTTTTAGATTTTTCACATAAAGGGCATGGGGATAACCTCCAATATTTTCCACACTTTTTAGATGATAATTAGTTTCAAGATATTCCTTGTATTCCCTGGAAGGTGCTGTTATAAGGTCAGCGAATGCTATCATCTCAATAGGATTATAAATGTCCTGTTCAATATGTAGCACTGGTATGCCAAGTAATTTTGCAGCTGTAATACCCTTTCTCACATCTCCAGCATTACCACAAGTTAAAAGAATGTCGGGTTTGCTTTTTCTTAAAGCCACAACAGCCCTTCTAACATCAGATAATATCCTAGTAGCTATACGGATCCGGTTACCATTGGATCTTCTGCTCTCCCCAATGGAATATATATCCTGAGAGTATGGCCCTAAAAGTTCTCTAACCCCCTTTCCATGCTCTAAAACTATGAATTTAGCGTTAAACTTTTCTATTAATGGTATGAATGTTTTTGCAGGTGCTAATTCAGCTGCGATGGCTATTTTCATGAAACGGCCTCCTTTATTATCACAGTTACTGCCATCAGATAAAATATCCATACCACAAGATCCGTTGGACCTGTCTCGATCCATACGAGAGTGTGGGCAAGTATTATCGCATATAAAGCTGTGAAAAAGTCTCTTTTGACCCTTTGGATTATATGGAGCAGGCCAAGGATTAAACCTATGATGAACATTTGTATGATCATGGCGAAAAGGCCGAAGTCGAGGATTGCAGGTCCAAAAATTGTTGAAGTGCTTGAATGTTTATATCCTAGGACTGTTGTCCCCACGATAATCCTAGGGTCAGTAGATGTTAAAAATCCAGTCAATGTAGAATATAATAATTTGCCCTTTGTAACGCCTTCAAATTGGATTAAACGGTCAAAAACCGTTAAAGTATATCCTGCACGATAAAATAATAATTCTATTGGATTCAAACTCCAATGTTGCCATTCTATCGATTTAACAGCCACATAGCCTATGAAAAGGGCTGAAAAGACTATAATGATCCAGAATATGGTAAGTTGACCCGGTGAAATGCGCCTTGTATAATAAAGGTTTATAAGCACACTGAGTAATATGACTACCGTGGTAGTTCTATATCCTGTCAAGGCAAACAAAACTACTCCAATGATGAAAAGCCCATAATATGCGGTTCTTTTGAATCTGGCTAATAGTAGATTTATGGAAAACAAAAATAAAAGATATGATATGAACCAAACTTTCGTAAGAGCTCTGGCTTTCAAATATCCGCTAAATAATGGGATTCCCCCAATATTGTAAAGATTCCATGCTGATAGTATTATGGCCACAATTACAAGGATTAGTAAAATTTTTTCGTAACGATGGCTGAATTCCATTTTAACCTTTGAATCTAGGGAAGATTTGAAAGTTGAAGATGTTAAAACCCCAAGGATATAGAATAGTGAACCTGCACCCACATAGATAATAGAAATTGATGATGGAAAATCTAATCCTCTAATTTTATAATAGAAGGCTATATATGCCATTAGCAGATATCCTATGATGGCAACAATCATAATGTAAGGTGAAAAAATATCCCTATTCCTGAACATGAATATCATCTTATTGTTCTAGTGCATTGGATGTTAGTGTCGCTGCGAATGTGGGACATGAAGCTGCATGTATGTGAATATAACTTGCAAGGGTTTTTTTAGAGATGAGACCATCCATTCCATCTTTTATACCTTTTCCTCTCTGTATTTTGAAGGCGAATCGTGGATTATCTGTGACATGTATGTTTGAATAATGGAACTCATGTCCCTTGAAAATCTCGGCTCTTGGAGAAATTATATTATTTCTTTCTGATTTTGCTATGACATAACTTAAACCTTGGACCTTCCTTGTCATGGAAGCCCTATAAGGGAATATGTTGCACATTTCATGTCCATCTAGAGATCTTGAAAGGTATAATAGGCCTCCACATTCACCGAATATTGGTTTTTCATCTTCATGGAATCTTCTGATGGAATTCTTCATTGAAGCATTTTTTTCGAGTTTTTCTGCGAAGATTTCAGGGTACCCTCCACCGATATAAATTCCGTCGACATCAGGGATCTCTTCATCGTGTATTGGGCTGAAATAATATAAATTGGCCTTGTTGTCTTCTAGAGCCTCGAGATTTTCTATGTAATAGAAGTTGAATGCTTCATCATATGCTATCCCTATCTTAACCTTTTTACGGTTTTTTGTTTGCCAGAGGGTTTCTCTTTCACCTTTTATTTTGCCGCTGTCTTTCATTATATTTTTGAGTTCATCAAGGTCAATATATTCTTCCACTACATTGCCCCATTTTTCTATGGCAAATTTTAAATTTTCACGTTCCACCGTAGGAACCAAACCCAAATGTCTCTGCTCAACCTTTAAATCCTCCCTTCTAGGTATTCCCCCGATCACTCTCGTGTATGAGAGTTTTTCAATGGCTTTTTTTGCTTTAAGGTAATGTCTTCTATTTTTCACTTGATTTAGGATTACTCCCTCGATTTTGACCTTTGGATCTAATGTTTTGAAACCGAGTACTAGTGCAGCTGCACTCTTTACAAGACTCCTAGAATTAATTATCAACACTACTGGAGCGTTTAAAGCCTTTGCTATCGATGCAGTGCTCCCAACATCACCAACTGAGCTTATACCCTCATATAATCCTCTAACCCCCTCTATAACACCCATACGAGCATTAGAAATCTCCATGCCCCTTATAAATGCTTCCCTAATCTGCCCCTCCGACATGAAAAAGGAGTCAAGATTACGTGAAGGATTACCCGTGGCCATTGTATGATACGACGGGTCTATATAATCTGGGCCTACCTTGAATGGTTGCACACCTTCACTGGATAACGCCTTCATTATGCCAGTAGAAATGGTGGTTTTACCAACAGCACTGCCACTACCTGCAAGCACAACTCTCATAATATAAGATCCCATAAAACTTCTATTTAATTCCTTCGACAGGAACTTCCCTCCCAAGAGAATAGAAGAATTATGTAATTACACCTGTTATGAACAAAATACAACCTCCGATGAACATAAGACTCCTTTTATCTTTTTTGTTGCTTGTAAGACCCCCCCACTACAAAAGCGAAGGGGAAGAAGGGGAGTAGGTTTCGCTTGTTAAGGAAACTTGGTGTATCTTCCCCCTATGAGGATGATGTTCAGTTAACATAATACCTTAATGAAAAGGGTATGAGTGGGAGCTGTAACCCCTTTAGACTTCTAAAATGAAGTCTTTGACGCAAAGTCAAGATAGGATGGGAGAAGCCCCCTTGCTTAAGCAAGCAGTTCACTTATAGAACAAAAAAAGTACAATCTTTCTCAAATAAAATTAATTGCCCCAAGAGTTGTCGATTTTCTCGGGGGGAATATGGTCGTCCAAAAGTACCGTCTCCAATCCAATATTCTTGATATCACCGAAGAATTATATATAAATGTTTCGATAAAATGTGCATCCCATAAAAATAGATACTCAATGTAGAGGATGTGAATTATGAGAACCAAACTATAAAAAATATTTTCACATAATAAAAAAGAAAAATAAAAATATTTTTTGACGGTTTATTCTGACGCCTTTGTGCCGCCCCATAATGCTACAAGACCAACTATTATTTTCAATGCGGCATGCCAAGCGGGATCCTTAAGTGCAGGATATGGATACCCAACAAAACCTAAAATACCCATCAATATCAACAATATGCCAATTATGTAAAGGAGCCATTTTGTCATATATTAACCCCCTTGTAAATCACATAAAAAGTATATATTTCAACAAATATAAATTTTACTGATGTAATAAAGATAATAAAAAAATAGATAAATGAGGACTATGGATCGCAAAAGAAGGTTGCGGATTTTAAGTGATTCTGCTCAATTTGACTTATGTGATTATAATGCAGATGAAAAACAAGGCAATCCCAATCTCCCAGGGATATATTATAGTAGCGCCAAAGGTTGTAAAGTACCTTTATTCAAGGTTTTGCTTAGTAATAAGTGTGCTAATGATTGTAAATATTGTATAAATTGCAGTAAGAGGCAATTCACACGTATAGAATTAAAACCAATGGAATTATCTAAGGTTTTCATGGATTATTATGAAAAAAGGTATGTTGAGGGTCTATTTCTAAGTTCGGCTACAATAGATGATGTTGAAAATACAATGGAAAAACTTATCGAAGTAGTGAGGATTTTACGCCATGATAAAGGATACGATGGTTATATACACCTTAAAATTTTGCCAGGAACTCCAAGGGAACTGATTAAAAGGGCCATGGAATTGTCGAATAGGGTGAGTATCAACATTGAGACCGCAACAGCAGATGGTCTTTCTTCTCTTTCATCGACAAAAGATTATAAGATAGATATCATAAGGAGAATGAAATGGATCAGGAAAATTTCTGATAAGAATCCTGGAATAGTCCCTTCAGGTCAAACCACCCAATTCATTGTAGGTGCGGTTGAAGAAACCGACCAGGAAATATTAAAAAGGGTATCCTGGCTCTATGATAAACTAAATATTAAAAGAACGTATTTCAGTAGTTTCCAGGCATTGGAGGGCACGCCATTAGAGGATAGACCAGAACCTGATCCTAGACGCTCAATACGTTTATATCAAGCTGATGCGTTGGTAAAATCTTATGATTTCAGTTTGGATGAGTTTGAATTTCATGATAATGGGTTTTTAGATTTGGAAATGGATCCTAAATATGTTGCAGCGCTCAAAAATGATATGTTTCCATTGGATATCAACAGTGCCTCATATAATGAACTTATACGAGTACCTGGTATTGGACCCATATCAGCAAAGAGGATAATTTCAAGAAGGAGAAGGGATAAGATAAAGAGTCTGGATGAACTTAGAGGTATTGGTGTGTGGATTAAAAGAGCTGGGAAATTCTTGTACATTGACGGTTATCAAAGCAGCTTAGACGAGTTTCAATGACTTAATCAAGTTCTGAGAATAGGTCCCATATATCTGGGTATTTGTTTTTAACAGCCTCCTCAATTAGTAGAGAAGCCTCTTTACTTATACTGAATTCTGGTTTTGTCTTTTTTAAATATCTCAAAACTGCAGCTGACCTTAGAGACCATAATGTTATCCTAGGGTTCTTTTTAACTTCCTTTAAAACTTCTTTGATTTTATCCTCATGGTGCATCATAGTTGAGGAGGTTACAGTATCCTCTGCGAGTTTTTTTCGTGGTGTAGTTGCTGATTTTGCCGTTATTAGAGCGTCAAGACCTCTTCCAAGGCTTTTATTTTGTCTTGTCATTTTTCGTCCTCCATTTCGATAAGTTCCTTCGCTAATTTGAAGTATGCCTTAGAACCTTTACAAGTTTGGTCATAGATTATACAAGGTTTGCCGTGGCTTGGAGCTTCTGCAAGTCGAATGTTTCTGGGTATTATTGTTTTGAAGATGTATTCTTGTGGGGAGAAGAAATTTTTAATTTCCTGGTAAACTTCTCTCCCAAGACGAGTTCTCCCATCATAGAGTGTTAATAGTATGCCTTTTATTGGACATGGACTTTTTAAGCGTTCTTCAACTAATTTCATTGTTTTTAGGAGGTCTGCCATTCCTTCGAGTGCGTAGTATTCTGCTTGTATTGGTATTATGATACTGTCACCTGCAACAAGGGCATTTAATGTTAATATTCCGAGGGATGGTGGGGCGTCAATAAATATGTAATTAAAATCTTTTTTGATGGGGTCTATGGCCTCTTTAAGTATGGTGTGGTATCCTATTTGACTGGTAAGTTCTACTTCGGCGCCGCTGAGTGCAAGGTTGCTTGGGATGATGTAAAGGTTGGGGATCATTGTCTCTAGGATTGCATCTTTTATTGTTGATTCTCCGGTTATTATTGAATATATTGTTGAATTTAGTTCTGCTTTGTTAACGCCAAAACCTGTTGTTGCGTTTGCTTGGGGATCTATATCAATTATTAGGACTTTTTTACCTAAGGTTGCCAGTGCACTTGATAAATTTACTGCTGTGGTTGTTTTACCACAGCCTCCTTTTTGATTTATAATGGATATTATTTCGCCCATGGAAAACCTCCAACAAGAATATCATGATAATAAATTCTAAGTTATCATTTATAAAGTATATCTTATAACTTATAAGTTATGAGTTATAAGTTATAATTTCGCATTTTCCAAAAAATTGAGGATGACTCGAAGGTTAGGAAACTAAAAATTAATTCTTTCAGAAATCCTCAAGGGTAATGTAAGTGGCCTGAATGGCATTCCTTCCACCTCATTTTTTACCATTAAAATAAAATCTTCTAATTTTAAAGTCTCCTTTTCACCGGTTTTCCTAATGTTCACCGTCAAACTGGAACCTTCAACTTCCTTGTCACCTATAACAATAACATAGGGCACCCATTCTTTGGCCGCGTCCCTGATCTTTTTACCGACACTTTCTGTTCTATCATCCACATCCACCCTGATATTACTGTCCTTTATCTTTTCGGCGATTTTCATTGAATAATCTATATGCCTTTCTGCAACTGGTATTATCCTTACTTGGGTTGGTGAAAGCCATACCGGTAACATTGGAGGCTTTTCCCCCATTTCAATAGCTGCTTTTTCAAGTAAACTGCATATTACTCTCTCTATGCTACCAGTAGGACTGCAATGAAGTATTATAGGATTTTTATCCGCACCATCCTCTTCAAGAAACGTTATATTAAACCTTTCCCCGCTTTCAACGTCTATTTGCACGGTTGGATTTTCTATTGGCCTTCCAAGATAATCTATCGCCGCAAAGTCCATTTTAGCTATCCAGTAATGTTTTCTTTCAGGTAAAAGTTCTAATAATGTGGGTTTATCAATCTTTTCCACGATTGTGTGTATCCAATCCTTGTAATTATTGTAGAAGTCTTCTGTGGCCCTGAATATCACCTCATAATCAACCTCGAAATCCGTGGAGGTTTTAAGGCAAATTTCGACTTGTTTTTCAAACTCTTTAAGTGCTTGGCCAATGTCCCTGCATACTGTGTGGAGATCTGGCATGGTAAAGCCTCTAAGCCGTTTGAGACCCACCACTTCGCCTTTTTTCTCTAATCTGAAGCTGTAGGTTGAAAGTTCATATACACGTGCTGGGAGGTTTTTCCATGTTAGAAACGAATCTGATAATATTCTGAAGGCTCCGAAACAGCAAGCATATCTTAGCATTAGCTCCTTCTTGTTTTTCATCCTGTATTGTCTTTCCCCGAATTTTTCGGCATGAACCCTTATGGCCTCATCTCCAAGGTCATACATTATTGGGGTTTCCACTGGCATGGCACCTTCTGATGTTACAAGTATATACACATAATCTGCTAAAAGATCGCGTATAAGGCGCCCTTTTGGGTACCATCTGAGGTGTCCCACATCAGCTGAAGGTTCATAATCAGCTAACTTTTTTTCTTTCATGAGTTTAACATGGGGTGGTTCCCCACCTTTACTTTCAAGGACGCCTAACTCGTAGTCTACAAGGGATTTAAAGTTCTTGTTTTTGAATTCATAATCCTTGGGATCTATGAGTTTCCTTTTATCGATAATGAACCATTTTGATTCAAGTTCTTTTTCTGCTATTTTTTTTGTTTTGGGTTCTGCTTTTATTGTTCTTGAGAGTTCTGAGAGTGGATGGCCTTTACATGAGATTTCAAATGCTTTGTACCATCCGAATGGTGCTCTTGAAACATTGAATCCTTCATTTTTTAATGAGGCTTCCATGTCTTTTAAGATTTTTTTCGCTATTTCGGGGGAACTTAGAGATGAACTGAGGTGAGCATAAGGGTATATGACGATTTTTTCCGCGTTGACCTTGTTAAAAACTTTTTTTATTTCTTCTATGGCGTTTTTGATCACAGCTTCTGGGTTGGTTTCATCCTCTTTTTCAATGGCTGTGAAAACTACCAGGGACTCTTTGAATGATCCCTTCATCATCTCCTCTGGTATATCCTCTGCTATCCTTGTTTTATCCCGTGCCTTGTATTTTAGATAGTTTGCGTGGATTAAAAGTATTCTCATCTAGATCACCTTAAATCAGCCTACTTTTAACTATAAATTTTAAGTTAGCTTTAAGTATTTAGTTAAATTTTCTAGAGATTATAAATTTTGAGGGTTGCTCTTTGAATCCGCAAGATGCTTGTCTTGGAAATTTTCTAGGGAGTTCCAGATGCTATCAAATATTTCAGCGTAATTTTTTGCGATTTCTTGGTATTGGTTCCAGACGCCAATAGCACTCTTTGGTATGATAGAACTATCTTCTCTGAATCTTGCGAATACCCACATCATTTCTTGAGAGTCTCTAACGATCATTTTGATGGGTGGAACGCGTGTAAATTTGATTTTATCATCAAAAATATTTTTCTTTATGAGATTGGAATTTGTCATTATCTTCACATCAACGCTTCTTCTTTCAAGCTTTTTGAGGGTTTCTATTAATTTTTCGGTTTCGCCTTTAAATAGAAAGCCGGCTCTTATCTTGATGTCTTTTTTTGCACGGGAAAGTATTTCAAGTTCCTTTTTGATTATTTTATTTTGGCCGTGGATAAGCCATATTGGGGCTGGGATCTTGGATATCCTGTCTTCGTAGATTTCTGTGAGTTCTTTTTCAGCTGTTTTGAGTATTTCGTTTATTCTTTTTCTTGAATTTGCTATTATTTCTCTTGGTGCTATAACATGGTATCTTAGGGGTTTGCCTTTCTCGATTTCAATAAAACCTTTCTTTTTGAGAGATTTGAGGATATCATAGACTCTAGATCTTGGAATATTAGCTGTTTGGCTTATTTCAGTGGCTGTGGCTGATATGAGTGAAATCAATGCTGTGTAAGCTGCTGATTCGTATTGTGTGAGTCCAATTGTTTCAAGAGCTTCCTCCACAACACCCATAACATCACCTTGTCCCATTTCATACTTGTTTAGTGACAAAAATTATTTATAGTTTACAAGCCATTAATAATATCGGTGAAAAATTATGAAATATCGTTGCAAGGTGTGTGACTACATCTATGACCCAGAAAAGGGCGATCCCACCCAGGGTATACAACCGAGAACACCCTTTGAGGATTTGCCCGAAGATTGGGTTTGTCCCATCTGTAGAGTGGGAAAAGACCAATTCGAACCACTAAAAGAAGAAAGGCCTCGGATAAGAGCCGAGGACATTCAAATGTTCTGCTATCAATGCTCACAGACTGTAAGGGGAAAAGCTTGCACAATAAAAGGCGTTTGTGGAAAAGAGCCAACAGTGGCAAGATTACAAGACAACCTCTTATTCGCTATAAAAGGAATCTCCGCCTATCTTTATCATGCCCGAGAACTAGGCTATACAGACAATGAAATAGATGCATTCCTTGAAAAGGGATTCTATTCCACTCTAACAAATGTCAATTTCGACCCAGAAGAATTCATAAAACTTGCACTCCAAGCAGGAGAAATGAACATAAAAACAATGAAACTCCTAAAAAGAGCGCACATAGACAATTACGGGGAACCAGAACCCACAAAAGTAGAAGTCGGAGCATCATCTGGGCCAGGGATCATAGCAACGGGACACAGCCTAAAAGCGCTCGAAGAATTATTAAAACAGACAGAAGATACGAAAATAAACATTTACACTCATTCTGAGCTTTTACCAGCCCACGGTTACCCTCTCCTGAAAAAATATGAACATCTCAAGGGACAACTCGGCGGCCCATGGTTTGATCAGAAAGAAACATTTTCAAAGTATCAGGTGGCAATACTTGGAACATCAAACTGTGTCTTGCTCCCAAGGGACGAATACAAGGATAGAATGTTCACATGTGGAGTTGCAAAACTCCCAGGAGTAGAATATATCGAAGATTATGATTTCACACCATTGATTGAAAAGGCACTTGAATTACCACCACTTGAAGAAGAGGAAAAAACAACCTTTACAACAGGTTTCGGCGCCTCAACTATACTATCATTGGCTGATAAGATAAAAGAACTTGTAGAAGATGGTAAGATCGGGAAAATTTTCTTGGTGGGTGGATGCGACTCACCACTCCCCAAAGCAAAATATTACAGGGAATTTGTAAGCAAACTTCCAAATGATACTATTGTACTCACACTCGCATGTGGAAAATATCGTTTCAATGACATGAACCTCGGAGACATCGAGGGCATACCACGCCTTATAGACCTTGGACAATGTAACGATGCAATAGTAGCAATAGAAATCGTAGAGGCTCTCAGCAAATTATTCAACATGAAAATAGATGAACTACCACTCAGCATAGTCCTAAGTTGGATGGAACAGAAGGCAACAGCCATACTCTGGAGTCTACTATCATTAAACATGAAGGGAATGTATATCGGCCCAATATTACCAGGATGGGCAAATGATGACATCATAGGATTCCTAATTAAAAACTATGATCTAAAACTTATAGGTAATCCCGCGGATGATATGAAAGAAATGTTAAAGGAAGACTGATATGATGGAAGAGTTAAAAGGGAAGGTTTTAAATTTGAAGGAACTTGTAGACTATCAAGAGGGTGCTGTGGTAAGCCGCGAAATCATAAGACACAATACAGGTACAGTTACAATATTTGCATTTGATAAGGGACAAGGTTTAAGTGAACATACAGCACCCTTTGATGCCATGGTCCAGATAATCGACGGAAAAGCCGAGATAACGATAAGCGGACAAAAACATGTGCTAGAAGCTGGTGAAATGATCATAATGCCGGCCAACGAACCACATGCGCTATATGCTAGAGAACCATACAAGATGATCCTTACCATGATAAAATCATAGATACTGAAAACCCGTTAAAATGATTATTATTAGCCCTGCAAGTATCACAGCACCGAATACAACCCCAATCTTTTTCCCGAAATTTTTCGTGCCAAATAAAAATGCTATCCCAAGTTTCACAAGGGTATTTGAGATGCTTGCAAGGGTTATGGTAGTTATCGCAGTATATTGTGATATCACATTATTCTTCGAGAGAAGGGCCATACTTACTGTGATTGCATCCACATCAGCCACTCCAGATACTATGCCAGCCACATAGACTCCCATATTCCCTATATAAACATTCGCAGCTTTTGAAAGGAAGAGTATTACCATGAAGAGGGCTCCGAATAGAAATGCTGGTTTTAGGGAAAATGGGTTCTTCAATTTCACATCTGATTTCACGTTTTCATCTGGACTTCTAAGTAAACCCAAACCCAATGATATTCCAAGTATCCCCATAGTAAAAAGCGGTAATGAAAGGAACGTTAACAGACTAGGATTTATAACCATGACTTCAAATAATATTCTGAAGAACATCATGGAACTTGCAACAACAGATGCAAACACAGCAGCCTTCAAAACGCTCTCGGATTCTTTCACCCGCCCGGCCATTGCTGTTACAACAGCAGTGCTTGATACAAGGCCTCCAATGATCCCTGTAACACTAAGACCCCTCTCTGGGCCTATTATTTTCATGGCAATATACCCAGCATAACTTATACCTGAAATGAAAACAACCATTAACCATATCTGATATGGGTTAAAAACTTGAAATGGACCCATATAAGTGTTAGGGAGTAATGGTAATATAACAAATGCAATTACTAAAAATTTTAAGGTGTCTATCATTTCCTTTTCACTTATACGGCGAGCGAAAAGGTGTAAATACCCTTTAAGGGCAAGTAATGCCGTTACAATAATCGCTATTATCGGTGCAAGTTTGTAACCCTCACCATATGCGCAGATAGCGCCAAGTACAAATGTTAAAAGCGCTGCAACTTCACTTGTAAGTCCAATATCGCCATCATCCTTAGTACTCATAACATAACTTGCAACTATGAGCGTGACAAGTCCTATGAACGCCACGAGCAAAAAGTATGGGAAATTTTCCGAGACATAAACTGATAATGTCCCAAGAAGGGCCATTAACATGAAGGTTCTTATACCCGCAAATTCTGAATGTTCTCTACGCCTTTCCCTTTCAATACCAATAAGCGCCCCAATCCCAAGGGATATGAGGATTCTTAAAATCAAGGACTCCATATTATTTAATTATAATCACCAGGTTATATATCTATAAAGCCAATAATTTATTATCTTCCAATTGTTATAATAGGGTGGGTTTTCTATATGAGAAGTGATGAAATTAAAAAAGGATTTGAAAGAGCCCCTCACCGCTCCCTCTTGAGAGCTTGCGGCTTAACAGACGAAGATTTCAAAAAACCATTCATTGGAATAGCGAACAGTTACACTAACATAGTACCAGGACACTTACACCTTAAAAAGTTATCAGAAGCCATAAAAGCCGGTGTAAACCAGGCAGGTGGAATACCATTCGAATTCCATACCATGGCCATATGTGATGGTATAGCAATGAACCATGATGGAATGCGCTACTCCCTTGCCTCAAGAGAAATAATAGCAGACACAGTTGAAAGCATGATCCAAGCACACCGCCTAGATGGTCTAGTACTCCTCTCATCCTGTGACAAGATCGTCCCTGGAATGCTCATGGCCGCGGCCAGGCTTAACATTCCAAGTATAGCGGTTACAGGAGGGCCCATGCTTCCTGGAGAATACCGGGGAAAAAAAGTCGACCTTATAAATGTATATGAGGGCGTGGGCGCTTTCGCTGAAGGTAAGATGAGCCGCGAATCTCTTGAAGAATTAGAAAGGTGTGCATGTCCAGGGCCTGGTTCATGCGCAGGTCTTTTCACAGCTAATAGTATGGCTTGTCTTACAGAGGCTCTTGGCATGAGCCTTCCCGGATGCGCCACAGCCCATGCGATAGACTCTAAAAAATTGCATATTGCATATCTTTCAGGTGAAAGGATTGTTGAAATGGTTAAAGAAGACCTTCAGCCATCTCAGATAATGACTCAAGAGGCGTTTGAAAATGCGATTGCAGTAGATGTTGCTCTTGGAGGTTCGACGAACACCACACTTCATTTGCCTGCAATTGCAGCAGAACTCGATAATGTTAATGTGAACTTGGATTTATTTGATGATTTAAGTAGAAAGATTCCACATATAGCATCTATATCTCCAGCGAGTGAAAATCACATGATAGACTTAGAAAGGGCTGGTGGCATACCCGCTGTTCTCAAGGCCCTCAAGGACAGTATAAACCTAGATGTGATCACATGCACTGGCAAAACACTAAAAGAAAATATAAAAGATGTGAAGATTAAAGATTCGAAGATTATAAGGCCAGTGGATGATCCAATACATGAAGAGGGTGGTATCGCCATTTTAAAGGGTAATCTGGCGCCCAGAGGGTCTGTGGTTAAACAGTCTGCCGTTAAAGAAGACATGTTAACTTATAGTGGAACTACAAAGGTATTCAATAGTGAGGAAGAATGTGTTAAAGCGATCTTTAATAGTGAAATAGAAGAAGGAGATATTGTAATTATAAGGTATGAGGGGCCGAAGGGCGGTCCTGGTATGAGGGAGATGCTCAATCCAACCTCTGCCATTGCAGGGATGGGTCTTGAAAAGGTAGCCCTTATAACAGATGGAAGATTCTCAGGGGGTACAAGGGGGCCTTGTATAGGACATGTATCCCCAGAAGCGGCTGAGGGCGGTCCAATCGCGGCTTTAAAAGATGGGGATATAATAGAGATAAACATCCCGAAAAGAAGATTAGATGTTAAACTTTCAGTTGATGAGATAAAGGAAAGGCTTGCCAAAGCTGAAAAACCAACCCGTGAAGTTAAAGGATGGCTTAAAAGATACCAGAAACTTGCAACCTCTGCTGATAAAGGGGCTATATTAAGATTATGAGGTGTGGGAATTGGATGATCGTCTAGAGCTTGTAACATACATTGTAATCTTATTAGTGGCTGTGATACTTTCACAGCATATGAATGTGGTTGTCTCAGGTAGTATGGAACCTGTGTTTTATCGTGGGGACATTGTTATGGTCCAAAAAAGTGACTTCTTTGGAATTCACGAATTCAACCCCTTGGATGTTAAAAAGGGCGATATTATAATATATAATGCTAATTGGTTCCCTGAACCGGTTATACACAGGGTTATAGACATTCAAAAAGACGAAAACGGGGTATATTATATAACTAAGGGTGATAATAATCCAATCCCTGACCCTGAGAAGGTTAGACCATCACAGGTAATGGCTCGAGTGATCAAAGTAGATAATCATCTCCTTGTAATACCCAAGATCGGATACATAACTCTATGGATAAAAGGATTATAGAATCCAAAAGGTGAACCAATGATAAAAACACTGGAGGAATTGGCAAGAGAATCGCTAAAAGAGGCCCTTCACATCCTTGGTTATCCCATGGTTGATATAAAATTTGAAGAGCCACCCACGCGCGAGTTGGGCGATCTTGCAACAACAATATCCTTCGAACTTGCAAGCAAACTAAAAAAGAACCCGGTTGAAATCAGCGCAAAGATAATAGAGACGATCAAGTTACCTTCACTCTTTGAGAAAGTGGAAACAAAGGGTCCTTATATAAACTTTTTTATAGACTATGAAAGTTTTTCAAGGGAATTGTTAAAGTCCATAGATGATGATTATGGCAGATCACCCCTTAAGGATGAAAGCATTATCCTAGAACATACTTCCGCGAATCCAAACGGGCCACTACATATTGGACATGTAAGGAATGCTATTATAGGGGATTCTCTTGCAAGAATACTTAAATTTGCAGGTTATAATGTTGAAACTCATTATTATGTGAATGATATGGGCAGACAAATAGCCATGGTGGTATGGGGACTGCTCAACCTCCAAAAAAACCTGGAAGATTATCCCGGGGATAAAAAAGATCATAAGATCGGGAGACTCTACTTTGAAGTTAATCAATACCTTGAAAAAAATCCAAAATTAAAGGATGAAATTGACGAACTCATAAGATCCTATGAGAATGGCAAACTAGAAGGCCTATTCCAGGACGTTGTTGAAAAGTGCTTGGATGGTATAAAAGAAACACTTAAAAACCTTCACATTAAACATGATAAGTTCATCTGGGAAAGCCAATTTATAAAAGACGGATCAGTAAACCATGTTATCGAAAAATTAAAAAAGACTAATTATATCCAGGAAAATGATGTTCTTTACCTAGATTTAGAAGATTTTGGCATTGACAAAGAGCTTATATTAACCCGTTCAGATGGCACGTCACTTTATTCTACAAGGGACCTCGCATATCATCTGCACAAGTCCAATAACTGTGACATGATCATTGACGTTCTTGGATCTGATCATAAACTAGCTGTTAAGCAAATGGAAGTGGCATTGAGATTACTCGGCGGTAAAAAACCAGAGGTTATATTCTATGAATTCATAACACTCCCAGAAGGTTCAATGTCCACCAGAAAGGGGGTTTTCGTATCAGTAGATGATCTGCTGGATGAAGCCAAAACAAGGGCAACCAAAGAGATAAAAAAGAGAAGAAAAGACCTTAAAAAAGTGGAAATTGAGGATATCGCGGATAAAATAGGGGTTGGAGCCATAAGATATTATATTGCGAGATTATCCCCAGAAAAACACCTTGTCTTTAAGTGGGATGAAGCGTTAAATTTTGAAATGGGCTGCGCATCAATCCAATACGCCCATGCAAGAGCCTCTAAATTACTTAAAAAAGCCCTGTTTGATGATGATGTTGAAATAGAGGGTGGATGGTCACCTAACGAAGCTGAAAGGGATGTTATAAGATTACTAGCGAAATTCCCAAAGATTGTGGAGGAATCCGCAGAAACTAGAAGAGTTCATTTAACAGCCCAATATTTGCAAGAGCTTGCAAATGCATTTAACAAATTCTACAAGTTCACACCAGTAATCGGATCAGAATTTGAAGGAGCACGCCTCCTAATAGTTGACAGAACCAAGAAAATCATAAAAAAGGGGCTTAAGCTCCTTGGAATTGAAGCACCCACCATGATGTGACAATAGTGGAAAATCAACTATTTTATTAGCCAGTACATGATAGCCTTCTGTGCATGGAGTCTATTTTCCGCCTGATCCCACACCACTGAATGTGGGCCGTCAATCACTTCAGATGTTGTCTCCTGGCCCCTTTTCGCGGGTAAACAGTGCATGAATATGGCATCTTTTTTGGCATGGTCCATTAAATTCTTGTTCACCTGGTATGGTTTGAAGGCTTTTAATCTTTTTTCTGTTTCATTTTCATTTCCCATGCTAACCCATACATCAGTATAGACTATGTCGGCTCCATCAACGGCTTTGTATGGGTCCTGGGTTATTTTTATCAGGGATTTGTCCCGAGCTATTTTCTTGGCTTTTTTGATTATTTTTGTATTTGGTTCATAGCCTCTGGGGGATGCGACGGAAATTTTCATTCCAACCATGGCTGATATTAGGATTAGGGAGTTGCAAACGTTGTTACCATCACCTACAAATGCCAATTTGCAGTTGAAGCCTCCTTTATATTCTTTTATGGTTTGCATGTCTGCAAGGGCTTGGCATGGATGTTCAAGGTCTGTTAATCCGTTAATTACTGGTATTGTTGCGTTTTCTGCTAATTCAACAACGTCCTGGTGTCTGAATGCTCTTATCATTATGGCGTCCACGTATCTGCTTAGGGTTCGTGCCGTGTCTGCGATGGGCTCGCCTCTTCCTAGTTGGAGGTCCTGCGCTGACAAATAGAGGGGTGTTCCTCCGAGTTGGCTCATTCCCACTTCGAATGATATTCTTGTTCTTGTTGAGGCTTTTTCGAACACCATTGCCATGTATTTGTCTTTTAGTGGCTTTTCTTTTATCTGGCCCTTTTTGAATTTATCTGCCAGGTCTAGGAGGTATTCTATTTTGTCTTCCATGTCACATACTGATAATAGGTGTCTCATTTTTACTCTCCAATGGGTTTAGCTTTTATTTGTTTGATGTGCTCTATCCTTTTTTGGATGAGTTCTTTTGTTCCGATGTCTCTTCGATGGTATACGTCGCCTTTAACGAATTTCGTGGCGTTTTCACATGTTTGTTCTGCTGTGTAGATGTCTTCTGCTAGTGCAACTAGTGCCACGGCCCTTGATGCTGTTGTGTAGATTTTGCCGTTTTTTTCATTCACTGATGCATAGTATATGTCGGCGCCTTCATCTTTTATCATTTTTTCGTCTATTTCTAGTGGTTTTCCGGCTTCGCCTTTGTTTGGGTATCCTTTGGGTACTATATATTTGCATACTGTTGCCAGTTTTTTGAATTTGGCCTCTTTTAGTCTGTTGTTGATTATGTCTTTGCATATTGTGACCATGTTAGTTTCGAGTAATGGTAGGACGTTCATGGCTTCGGGGTCTCCGAACCTGGCGTTGTATTCTATAATGCGCGGTCCTTGGCTGGTTAACATGAACTGTCCATATAGTATGCCCTTGTAGGGACCTACTTCCTTGTTTATTGCTTCTATTGTTTTTTGCATTATTTTAACTGCTTTTTTGTATTCTTTTTGGTTTAGGAATGGTAGTAGTCCGTTTTTGTCTGAGTAGGATCCCATGCCCCCTGTTATGGGTCCTTGGTCGCCTTCGAATGCGTGTGGATGGTCTTGGACTGCTGGCATTGGCACTAGTTTTTTACCATCAGAGAATGCTTGTAAGGTGAATTCTTCTCCTGTGACTCTTTCTTCAATAACTACCCTTGGGTGGCCGCCGATTTTTTCTTCTATAACTTTCTTGGCGTATTTTTTCGCTTCTTCGTTGTCTTTTAGGTGTTCTCCCACTATTTTAACGCCTTTTCCGCCGGTGAGTCCGACTGGTTTTACAACTGCTTCGCTTTCAAATTCGTCTAGGAATTGGCTAAGTTCTTGGTAATCTTCGAATACTCTGTAATAGAGTGAGCCTGGGATTTTGTATTTTTCAAAGAGTGTTCTCATGAAGGCTTTGTCGGTTTCTATCCTGGCGGCTTCTGCTGTGGGGCCTACTGTCTCAATATCTGCGGATATTAGCTCATCTACTATTCCTTTTTCTAGTGGGGCTTCTGGTCCTATGAATGTTATGTCAATGTTTTTTTCTAGTGCGAAATTTTTAACCTTTTCAAGGTCTGTTTCATCTCCTATTCTGAAATCTTTCACTATACGTGTTATTCCTGGATTTTTGTTGCTCATGAAAGAATAAACTTCGGCTTCGCCTTCTAAGGATTTGCATATGGCATGTTCTCGCGCTCCGGTACCCACTACCAAGATCTTCATGGGTTGATCCTCCCTTTAACAAATAAGATTAATTTATTTTTTAGTTATTTATATAAAGTTGCAAGATTAAATAAGCATATATCATTAATAATAATGATAAAAATGGTGTACTCAAAGAAAGGTGTTCCTAATGAATGGAGGACAAGCAATAGCCCAGGCACTTCTAGATGAAGGAGTTGAAACAGTATTCGGATACCCAGGCGGGGCAGTGCTCCCACTATACGATGTATTATACGACTCAAACCTCAAACACATCTTGGTAAGACACGAACAATGCGCAGCCCATGCAGCTGACGGATACGCAAGGGCCTCAGGAAAAGTAGGAGTATGTATTGCAACATCAGGTCCCGGAGCAACAAACCTCGTAACCGGAATCGCAACAGCCTACATGGACTCATCCCCAATAGTAGCAATCGCAGGACAAGTTGCAACCCAACTAATCGGCAACGACGCATTCCAGGAAGTTGACATGCTCGGGATAACAATGCCAATTACAAAACACAGCTTCAGACCAAACAACCCAAACGAGATACCCAGGATAATAAAATCAAGCTTCAAGATAGCGAAAACAGGAAGACCAGGACCAGTTGTCATAGACCTTCCAAAGGACATCCAAGAAGCAGAACTAGATGAATACGTGAACAAACCATTCAAATTACCAGGCTATAAACCCACACTAAAAGGCCATCCATTACAGATAAAAAAAGCCGCGGATACTATCATAAAAGCTGAAAAACCGGTAATATTAGCCGGTGGTGGTGTCATAATATCAGGCGCTTCAAAGGAACTCAGAGAATTGTCAAAGACCATAAAAGCCCCGGTAACAACAACACTACTAGGGAAGGGATCCTTCCCAGAAGACCATCCATACTCACTTGGCATGCTAGGTATGCATGGTCGAAAAGTTGCAAATTTAACAGTGAATGAATGTGATTGTCTAATAGCAATAGGATGCAGGTTCTCAGATCGAACAACAGGTAACGTGGCAGAATTCGCCCCAAACGCCAAGATAATACACATAGACATAGACCCCGCAGAAATAGGTAAAAACGTGGAAGTCGACATACCCATTGTCGGAGACGCTAAAAAAGTCCTCCAAGACCTCCTAAAAATATTAAAAAATGATATAAACTCCAACAAAAGGAAATGGATCCAAAAAACCATAGAATTCCGCAATAAATGCATACCAAGAATGTCATTTGAAAAAGAAACCCCACTGAAACCCCAACAAGTCATAAAAGAGATAATGGAAACTATCGGGAACGAAACAATCATAACCACAGATGTTGGACAAAACCAAATGTGGATGGCCCATTTCTACACCTCCAAAAAACCTCGCAAGTTCATATCATCAGGCGGCCTCGGGACAATGGGCTTCGGATTCCCAGCTGCAATGGGTGCGAAGATGGCACTACCAGAAGATGATGTGATCGCAGTATGCGGAGACGGCGGATTCCTAATGGTATCCCAGGATCTCGCCACACTCAGAGAATATGACATCCCAATCACAATTTGCATCATGGACAACAGATACCTTGGAATGGTAGCACAATGGCAAAGGCTATTCTATGATGAAAGAATATCACACACACACCTCGGCGAAGTACCAGACTTCATCAAATTGGCAGAAGCCTACAAAATAGACGCCGAAAGAATAGAAAAACCAGGAGAAGTTAAAGAGGCCTTAAATAGGGCTATAAGATCTGGAGAGCCCACCATCCTTGATATTGTGATAGATCCAATGGAAATACTCCCAATGGTGCCCCCAGGTTGTGGACTTACAGAGATAGTGGGCGAATACAAAGTAGAACCCATGAAAAAGATGGAGGGGACCATGAAAAAGGTGGAGGGGAAATAATGGAACTCAAAACCCATATAATCAGCACAATCGTCGAACACAAACCAGGCGTATTACAGAGAGTATCAGGATTGTTCACAAGAAGAGGATTTAACATTGAAAACATAACAGTAGGAGAATCTGAGACACCAGGACTTGCCCGCATGACAATAATAGCCAAAGGCGATGACAAACTACTCGAACAGCTAACAAAACAATTAAACAAGTTAATCGATGTTATTAAAGTAAGAGACCTTGAACCTACAAATATAGTTCAGAGGGAACTCTGCCTAATAAAAGTCCACGCACCAGAGGAAAGAGCAAGATCAGAGATAATACAATATGCAAACATATTCCGTGGAAGAATAGTTGATGTGAGCACAGAAACCCTAACAGTAGAAATCACAGGTGACACCAACAAAATAGATGCCTTCATAGAACTCATGACAGGCTTCGGCATAAAAGAGTTAGCGAGAACAGGCCCCACAGCCATGTCCCGCGGCTCCAAGACAATATAAATATAAAAAAATGGATAAAATTAAACCATGGAGAGGGTTAATATGAAAATCTATTATGAAGATGACATAGAAATGGATGTAATAGCTGATAAAAAGATAGCAGTCATAGGATATGGTAGTCAAGGAAGAGCACAAGCAAGAAACATGGCAGACAGCGGATTAAATGTAATAGTAGGTGTCAGAAGTGGTGGAAGCTCATGGAAGCTGGCGAAAGAGGATGGCTTAGAAGTTATGACAATAGAAAATGCTTCAAGGGAAGCCGACATCATACATATCCTCATACCCGATGAAATACAAGCAACAGTCTATGAACAATCCATAGAACCATACCTTACAGAAGGAAACACAATATCATTTTCACACGGCTACAACATACACTACGGCTACATAAAAGCTCCAGAGGGGGTTAACGTTACAATGATAGCCCCAAAGGGACCTGGAGCCATGGTAAGAAGAACTTACCTTGAAGGATTCGGCATACCAGGACTAGTAGCCGTAGAAGTTGACGCAACCGGAGAAGCGCTTGAAATAGCCCTTGCAATGGGTAAAGCTTGTGGATTCGCCAAGGCAGGCATACTAGAGACAACATTCAAAGAAGAAACAGAAACAGACCTTTTCGGCGAACAGACAGTGCTTTGTGGAGGCGTCACAGAACTTATAAAAACAGCATTCGAAACTCTAGTAGAAGCAGGCTACCAACCAGAAATAGCATACTTCGAAACATGCCACGAACTAAAACTAATAGTAGACCTTATCTATGAAAAAGGCTTCACAGGAATGTGGAAAAACGTCAGCAACACCGCAGAATTCGGTGGGCTGACAAGACGCTCAAGGATAATCACCAAAGATACAAAGAAAGAAATGGAAAAAATATTAGAAGAAATCCAAAAAGGTGAATTCGCAAGGGAATGGACACTAGAAAATAAGGCCGGCAGACCAGTATTAAAGAGAATGCGAAACCTTGAAGCAGAATTACAAATCGAAAAGGTAGGATCCAAACTGCGAAAACTCTGCGGACTAGAATAAGGGTGAAAAGCATTGGTATTCGTCGGAATGGACCATGGAACGACTGGAGTATCATTCACCATACTATCAAAGGAAATTGAACACTTCAAGCTTGGACGCGAAGAACTATCAAAAGGCAAGGTCTCTGCAATAGAAGAACTCTCAAAGAGAATAGACCTTGATGAAATCAAACTCATGGCAATAACCTATGCCATGGGGGATGCTATAAGAGCCATAAAACCAATAAACAAAGTTAAAGATAGGGGTATCATTTCTATTGGGGGTGCTGGTAAAGTCACAGGTGGTGGAACAAGAGTATACTCCGAGATAGAAAAATCAAAGATACCAACAGTATTAATCCCTGGTTTACACCGAAACCTACCATGCCTTGATGAACGCTTCAGAGCTGCATACTCACATCATGGAAGCGCGGAAAAGGTCAGCATATCCTATAATGCCCATCTTGAGACTGGCTGGGAAAACATGATAGTCTCTGATATAAGCTCCAATACAGTGACGATCCTAATCCAAAACGGGGAGATAAAAGGGGCTATGGATGCGTGTATAGGTGCAATGGGTGTTATACATGGCCCATTGGACCTTGAAATGATCAGGGCAATAGATGATGGTTACAAGACTGCTAATGAATGTTTCTCACATGCCGGGGCTGTGAAGATTGCTGGTATAGATACAAAGGTTTCGAGGGCAAAGGACGAACTCATAAAAAGGTACCTTAAAGGTGACTATAAAGCCAGGTTAGCCATTGATACAATGGCAATGACAATAAAAATGGAGATCTGGGGACTTATAAGCATAGCAGAGAAAATAGATGGTGTAATCCTCACAGGATCCCTTGGAGCCATGGAAAAACCTATAAACTTTTATAGTATCCTAGAAAGACAATTAGATTGTCCTATGGAGGTCCGTAGATTACCAGCCACTTCAGGGTCTCTGGGCAGCGCCCAGATAGCACGGGACATATACCATGGAAAAAGCGAAATTCTCGGGATAGAAGTGGAAGATTTACCCTGATAGTGATATGAAAGCTATCTTCGTACCTCTTATGAATCTGATCCCATCTTCTGTTTCAAGGATTGTGTTAAGATAATTATCAATGGATATAAGTTTACCTTCTTGTTCATTGTTATTTTTTAGGGTGACAATCACCTTCTTGTTTTTGAACTTCAAATATTGCTTGTTAATTTTATCAACCATATAATTAACCTCAAATAGAATGTTTAAAGCCATCCTTCCATTGATTTAAGGTCAGATGTGCAGTCAAGGGATAGGGGGGTGAGAGTTGCTACATTTTCTTCTTTAAGCGTATAAACATCTGTGCCTGGGAGATCATGACCTGCAGGTTCTCCATCAATCCAATAATATGGTCTGCCACGAGGATCAAGCCTCTTTTGCACATGTACATTATACATTCTATCACCTAATCTTGTGAGCCTTATTTCCTCCTTTTTCATGTGTAATGGTATATTAAGGTTGAGGAAATCAACACCTTCAGGCAAGCCTTTTTCTAGGATGTTCTTGGCTATATTATGGGTTATATTCTCTGCAATGGAAAAATCAATGTCAACATGTCCATCATGAAACTTGATATCACCCCTTTTAACTTGCAAAGAAACAGCAAGGGCCGGCACTCCATGCACTGCAGCTTCCATGGCGGCTCCAATTGTCCCTGATGTTGTTAACTCTGACTTTCCAAGGTTTTCACCCATGTTTATCCCTGATATCACAAGATCGGGTTTTTCATCCGCTAATTCAAAAATGCCAAGGATCACGGCATCAGTTGGCGTCCCTGAAACAGAATAGGCCATGGTACCATCCCTTAATGTAACATCATTAACTCTTATAGGTTCAAATAGGGTTAAAGCGTGTCCTATCCCACTCTGCTGCGTGGCAGGGGCCACTATTATACATTCTCCAAGGTCTTTTACAGCATCCTTTGCAGCTATTATACCTGAAGAATTCACTCCATCATCATTTGTTATCAAAATTTTCATCTTCAAATCCTCAATAGTATACTATTGCTAATGATCAAACAAAGATATTTAGTTATAGCAACATTTTTAATTATATAATTTATATAAATTGACAATGGAAGCAACCTTCTAGGTGGGAGATTTGAAAAAAGAGAAGCTAGTAAATTTCATGGCAAGGATCATGGAGGAATCTGGTTTCAAGGTTTATAAGGATTTCAGAACCTCAAAATATCTTGTGGACATCTATGGTACGCTCCCAACCGCTATCGGAGATATAAGCGTGGTTGTAGCATGCAAAAATTATGATGAAAAATGGAAGGTAGGATTAGACGTCCTCAAAGAAATGGAAATGGTTGCAAAAAACCTTAAAGCTTCCAAAATTGTTATTGTAACCACATCAGATTACACAAAACAAGCCATAAATTATGCTGCGAGAAAAAATATCAAACTCATAGACAGACAAGGGATAATATCATTAGCAGAAAACTTTTCAAAGAGACTACAAGCACCAGAAGAAGAATTCAACGAAGAAATAGAATCTTACACGCCTAAAGAATCCACATTTAGCAATTCAAGGAAACTATTATCCCGGAGGGAACCCGAAACGCCAATCTTCAACAAATTCAGAGGATTATTCCAAAACCTCCTCTTCCTAGTCCTATTAGTAGTCGGCCTTTCAGTTGGACTCACAAAACTTATAGAGACCTTCATCAGATTAGACGAGAGAATCCTCGGAATATTGAAAATATTCTTCTCATTTATCTTATCCTATGGTATAACACCCCTCGGAGAAAAGGAGAGAATGTTCATATTACTAAGGGGCACCGTAGTCTTCTTCATATCCCTACTAATACTCATAATCATAATAATTATATAAAAAAAGAAGAATGGGTTTATTTTATTTTTGGTATTATTAGGCCGCCGAGTGTCATGAGTACTGAGAGTGTTGCGAGTGCTAATGGTGCTCCTGTAGGTTGCATTGGAACTTTCTCGGCGCTTGGTGTGACTGGTCCTATAATGTCGATGACGTATTCGTCTTCATTGTTTGTTGGGTCTGGGTCGGGTTGGTCGCCGTCTATCCATGCGCCAAGGATGCCGTATCCTACTGTTTTTGCCGTTAAACCGATTTTGAGTGCGTAAATGTCATAGACTGGCATGTTACCAATATACCATATACCATCTACTGGGTCAAAGGAAGGATCATAGTCAATCCAGTTGATACCATCCCATGAAACTGACCACCAGTTTACAATGTTTTCCACAGCAGGGTTTCCGAAGCCTTCTTCCCAAAGTTCAACACCCACTCCTGTTGCATCATCAGGACCAAGATTTGCTGCTTCAACCACGCCAACGACTTCATCACCAACCGTGGCATTATCAATAGGGTTGCCCTCAGAATCTGTTAATGTGACATTTACTTCAAGATCAGATTCACCCGTTTGATCAACGTCATCTTCTTGTGCCGTAACTGCCCCAGCGCCAATCATGGAAACCAAAACAATCAGTGCAAGTAATGGTGCGATTTTCCTCATCATTTTTCACCCCCCTATCCAATTATATACAATAGACATTTTTCTGAAAATTGTAATATTAAACTTTTACTATTAGATCTTGAATAGTAAAGTTTATATGATGCCATCCTATCTTGAGTCTTCTTTTCTTTGTCTTAATGTTCTAATATCCAGTTTTGTCTGTGGTGAGACAATGCCCCTCCAGTGCCCCCATCTTTTAAGTAATGTTTCGGATCGATGCAAGGAATAGACCAGCCAAAATTCAAGGTATTTTTACTTGAACTCTTGGGTGAAAATATACTGTTATCCTCTAAAATCTCAGACAGGTCATTGCCTAAACTGTTTACAACACCCTTTGCACTTATAGCTTTGAATCTTTGCATTCACAAACCCCCATAATGATAGAAAATAAGCTTCCCCCGTCTTATAACTGTCTTTAACCGTATTTATTTGAACATTCCTTACAGAATGGCTTAACCATCCTAATACGCAGCATGCCCCCCCTTTAAATCAAGTTTAACGGGTGATCCTGCCCGATTCTCAACAGAAATGGGAAAGTTTATAAGTCCGACCCAACAGACTAACAAATTGGAGCAAATTTTATATTGTCATGTTAAACATTCTGCTCCATCCTCATATAAAAGCTTTAAGCTTCTATTATCCTAGAAATCCATTATAGATGCTGGAACAAATCAAGATGGTGAATTTTTTTTGATAGCATCCTCTTGGAATCTTTTGGGATTTTGTAATTGGACTGGTGAAAATGTATAAACTGCAACTAAACACAAATACAAACCAAGAAAAAGAAGAGAATAACAGATCAGCTGATGAAAACGATACTTTAGCGTTCCCATTAGGATTTTTAGTCCATGTAGGCGAATCACATCCAACATGTCCCTTCTGCGGCTCTACTAACACGTACCAAACCAGTGTAAGACCTCTGGGAAATAACTGGTATTATTATTATCATTGTAATTCTTGTGGCAGGGACTTTGCAGAATACACAGAAAACGTATTCACATAACATGTCTAAAGAACATCATTACTTGTAAAAACGGGCTTTTATGGCATCTATTATGAAAAATGCTGTTAAAGCTTCGGCCCAAATTATGCCTGCTAAAAGCCAGCCCATGGCAGGTAGTAATATTCCATAAACTGTGATCAAAGTTGCAATAAGTTGAGTAGCTACAATGGCGATGAAAAGTTGTGGTGCTGGTCTGATCTCCCAGAAATGGCCTCTTGTCCTTGCCATGAACACTGTTAAATGGCCGGCGACAGAGAGTTTGAGATATATGAAGGATTGGAGGACTGGGAGGGATAACTGTAATATTCTAATCCCTAAATAAAGCACGAAAAAGGATTCTATAACGCCTAAAATTCCAAGGAATGTGGCTATGCTTAATATGGTTTTCAGATTCCATTTTTCTGGTTTATTTGAATATTTTACATTATCGTAGGCGATTGTCATGATGGGCGCGTCGTTTAATAGTGCTAGTAGAATTATCATCAGGGCGTTTACTGGATAAAATTGGAATATGAGAATGGATGATGTAATAAAAAATAAAACCCTGATGGTTTCGGTTATTCGGTAAATGGAGTAATTATTCATTCTTTGGAAGATCTTACGGCTTTGTTTTATAGAATCTATTATTACTGAGATTCCTGGTTGTGTAAGAACAATTGAAGCGGCTGACTTGGCTGCATCTGTAGCTCCTGCAACTGCAATCCCAACGTTAGCTTTTTTAAGGGCTGGAACATCATTTACACCATCTCCAGTCATGCAAACTGCATGTTCTTTTTCTTGAAGCAATTCTACTATCTCGTACTTATGTTCTGGGAAGACTTCTGCGAATCCATCTGCTTTTTCAACAATCCTCCTTGCTTTTCTATCGGGCATGTCAATAAAATCTTCGGGAATAATGATATTGGTGCCGAGATTAACTAGTTTAGCGATCTCTTTTGCAATTGCAATATGGTCTCCAGTTACCATTTTTACATTTACTCCCATCGATTTAGCTGTTTTAACAGTTTCTGCTGAATCTTCACGTGGAGGGTCATAAAATCCTAAAAGACCAACATATTGCCATTTTCCCGATTCATCGGTCTTGGCAACTCCAAGCGCACGGTATCCTCTCTCAGCAAAACTATCTACGCATTTATTCAATTTGTTGGCGATTTTATTGCTGGTGAGTGATAATATAACCTGGGGCGCGCCCTTTGAAACTTTGAATTCCTCGCCATCAGGATTCTCTATGGAAGCTTCTGTGCGCTTTGAAACTGGGTCAAATGGTCTAAATTCGATTATTCTATATCCTGTTATCTTAATGGACTTTTCTCGGGCCTTGGATAATATTGCAGTATCTATCGGATCTTTACTGTCCTTTTGAGACGCTAATCTAGCATATAAAAGCACATCCTCCTCTTTAAAATTGTTAAATGGTCTTATTCCCCCTAAGGTCAGTTCATTTTTAGTAATTGTACCTGTTTTATCAGCACATAGAATATCTACACCTGCCATTTCTTCAATGGCCACTAGTTTACTTACTATCGCTTCTTTCTTCGCTAAAGCCACTGCACCAATTGCCATTGTAACAGAGAGAACAGCAGGTAAAGCTACGGGTATGGAAGCGATCACGAGGACAAGCACAAAATGAAGAGTCTCAAAGAAACTTTGATGGTGGAACAATGAGGCGATAAAAATGATTGTTACCATTATCATAGCTAGTATAATTAAATAATCACCAATTTTTATGACCGTTTTTTGGAGAAAGCTTTGAGTTTCAGCTTTTTCCACTAGTTGAGCAGTTTTGCCAAAATAAGTATTCAATCCAGTTGCAACAACTAAGGCATTCGTTTCTCCCTGATTAACTATCGAACCAGAATAAGCAATATCTGAAGATTTCTTTTCTACAGGAAGCGATTCTCCAGTTAGTGCTGATTCATCAACTGAAATATCATCCATTATTTTAACATCTGCTGGAACAATATCCCCCGAACCTATATGAATTATATCCCCTGGAACCAATTCTTTTGCTGATATTTCCTGCCATCTGCCATCTCGTAATACTCTTGCATTTAATGCAAGTTTTTCTTTAAGTAATTCAATAGCATTATCTGCTTTATGCTCCTGCCAAAAACCTACAACCGCATTCAAAACAAGTAAAGTAGATATTATCCCCAAATCCGCCCAATGCCGAACTATAACCGATAAAATGACCGCTGCTTCTATAAGCCACGGCATTGGCCCCCAGAAGTATTTAAAGAACTTAATAATAGGGTTTTCTTTTTTTTCAGTAATTTCATTAGGACCGCATTCTTGAAGTCTCCTTTGAGCCTCGGAAGAGGATATCCCCTTCTCATCTGAGGATAATTTTTCAAATAATTCTTCAAACGAACTTTTTTTGGCTTCATCAGCACTAATAATTAATTTATCCATCTAAAACCCCAAATTAGTATGGATTTCGCTCCCCTATTCAATGATTGAAATTTTACATCTAAAATTATCTTTTCTTCTGTATTGGATAAACATTTCTAAGTTGCAAGCACTACCAAGATAAGAGATAATACAATCTATAAACCGTTTTATAGAAACATGCCGTCTAAAAACTTGCAGTTTATCATTGGGGGGGTTAACAATACTGGATATAATTTAGATGGAGGAGAAGAAATTCCTTGATAATATGGGGGGACTAAAAGTGCAGGGAGACTCTTTAAGAGAAAGGAGACCCAAAAGAAATTTTCTATATCATGGGAGGCTATTCTACATTCTATCATTTACTTTACCTAGTCGCTATAATGGGTTCTCTTACGAAAAGCTTTCAGGACAAAAAACTCCCTGATTCTGTAATTTAGTCAGATTTAGAGGCAAGTTCTTCTAGAACTTCCTTTGGAAGCTTTTTGGCTATGCTTAACTTTGTAGGACATCTTCCAAGTTTTATATTCCTTTCTTTCGCCGCTTCCTTAAGATCAACAAGTTTAACTTTTTTAACAAGCTCCTCTACTTTCATAAGTATTTCACCCCCAAGATTCTATTATAAACTTATTTGATATTTAACTTTTTTTCATCTCCCCTTTGTTGGTTGGTAATCCGATAATTGCCCATCGAGTCAACTACACCTCCTAGTGGATGGGGGGCTTGCAAGTGAATTATCCTTTGCATTGATTCCTTGTGTGAGGGCTGGGTTTTGGAGGTTAAGAGAGGTTGGATACGGGTAGTTGCAGTTAACACATCTGAAAAGAGATTGGCTTCTACTTTTTTTCCTGTTAGTTTTTATAGGATTTTAGCAATTCTATCCCTCGCTTTTACAGCAAGCTTTGCAATTAAATGTTCTCTGGTATAATAGGTGAAATGATGCAAAGTAACAAGGATGGAAGCATCTTCTATGCCATTCTACTGATATAATTTACATGCTTCTCCTAGCTTTGATAGTGTCTATGGAATTTCTCTAGATTTCTCACTTGTCTTAAATTTTTACAAATTATTATCTTAACAATCCTTCATACATGTAAATGGGGGGGTGAGAAGCCCCACTTTCCCCCCGATTGGATGGGGGTATTGCAGAAAAAGAGAATATAATCAAGGAAAAAAATTCGCAGAGAAGATTTCTCATTTTAACAAATTTCATGGGGACAGGAAAAATCCAAAAAAAAGTTTTTCTTGAAAATTTTTTCAAAAAATTTAAATAGAGCTTTTCACAGAAAATGAAATATAGCTTTTGGGGGGGTTATATAATTTTTTGTCCGGAATGCGGAACTGAAAACGAAGAAGGCGCGCAATTTTGCAAAAACTGCGGCACAAAGATTGATAGCGCGGCTAGAAGCGCCCCTACCCAACGAAGTAGTAAAGAACTTGTAGATGAGAAAAAACCTGGAAAAAACAGGACAAAAGGACTTATTATAAGTCTTATAGGAATGCTAATCCTCATTTTCGGAATAATTTCCCATGGCGGTTTTATAATCGTTCTCATTGGAGGAGTTATAGTAATCATTGGCTTATCACTCATGAAAAAATGGAAGGAGGTATAATAATTTGGATGACAAAATTAAAGCAATAATAGGCTTCATACTAATCATATTAGCTATAGTATCCTACCTAGCCTCCAGCTTATACCAGACATTAGAAACCATCGGCACAGCCCTCCTATTAATCTTCATGGCCATGGTACTGGGAGTGGCTGGTTTATTAATGTTATGGAGATACTTGCCAAGGATATTATAAATGCAAGCCAAATGTGCATTCAAATAATTAAAGTGTTTATTAAAGGCTTATTGGAATATTTGAAGATCTAAATTTATATTTAAGGTTTATAAGCCGTTTTTAGTTTTGATCAGGAGGGATTGTAGGGGGAATATAAAAATCTTTTTCGCAGCAGATCACATTTTAGAGGACGATGATTCTCCTACAAGTTTTTTTTCTTGTGATATCATATGTGGCGTTTTTACTGAATTATCTGTCATTTTACTCCAGGTTCTATTCCAAAAATTTATAAACCTAGATTTCTTTCTAAGAGACCATTTTAAAATTTCCAACCCACAAAAAGAAGGTGTATCTAGATAATGAGCCGTCAAATTTTAAAGTTGATTTTATCTTTCCCTAATTTAATTGTTAATAATATATATGCATGGAATTATTATATATACATAGAACTTTTTGGAGTGATTTTATAATGGAAATTGAAGATCCGATAAAAGCCACTGTCGAGGAACTTTTAAAAGTTCTGGCTATTGAAAATGTGATAGGTGAAATAATCGAAGCAGAGGATAAAATGCTTATACCTGTTACAAGGATGGGTATGGGATTTGGAGCAGGAATGGGTGAAGGCAAATCCCCTACAGGTCAAGGAGAAGGGAAAGGTGGCGGCGCCGGTGGCGGTGCAGGCATAGAACCCATAGCCATGATAGTCGTGTTTAAAGGAGTGTCAGGCCCAGAAGGTGTTAAAGTATTGCCCTTAACTTCACCAGGCCCCATTGCCCGGACCATAGGCGAGATAGGATCAGTTGTGACTGAGATTGTCAAAGAAAAAAAGAAGAAAAAAGAAAAGAAAAAAGAGGAAAAGGAGTAGGGTAGGTTCTCTAAATAGGGGGATACTATTTGATCTATATTTTAGTGACCACCATCCTCCTTATTTTTTTTCTGATCATAATAGGTCTTCTGATGGTTCCTTTTCAAATATCTCTTTATTTTTCTAAGAAGGGTTCTTTAATCCGGGGAGACTTTAAAATATATCTGATGAAAATAAGAATATTCCATGAAAGAATACCCCTCAAGGAGAAGAAAGAAAAAAAGAAGAAGAAACCGTTTGATAGGGAGCGGATCTTGAAAATAATCTCTCTTTTATGGGAATCCTACCCATATCTTACCCGTATATGGAATGCTTTATTAAAATCTATTTCAATAGAGAATCTTTACTTCAATTTCATCATCGGATTAAATAGCCCGGTAGATACTGCAATTGTAAGCGGCTATTTATGGTCTTTAGCATCTGTTGCGAACATCACACCTAACATGCGCCTGTCTATAAAACCAGATTTCAAAGAAGAACGATTAGACGGCTCCATGAAAATCAAATTAAAAATTAGACTTTTCTGGATCGCCACATCCTTCATAAAAGCTTTCACGAAAAAACCAGTAAGATCATTATTCAAGGAAATAAGAGGTGGATAAAATACTAAAAACAGACAAAATAATCGGAAAACCCATTAAAATTGATGATAGGACACTCTATCCCATAATCCAAATTTCAACCATAAAAAATAAAAACTTCATCACAGCATGGATCCACCCAATAGCAATAGTGATAACAGAACCAACAAAAAAATATATCATCCAACTAACAGACGAAGATATCAAAACCGAAGAAATCCTAGAAATGATCCTAAACAATGAATAGAAAACTTATATACTCTGTCCTACTACTGTTTAGAATTTTTCTAAAAAAGTGAATTAGTGAAATTGGCTGATTTTAACTCTCCTCAGATCTTTGGAAGTGAAGAGTCAAATATGTGCGAGGCACCTGTACAGTTGATTGTTGCCTTTAGAGAATTGCTAGTAATTTTTTCTATGATAATTGTTATGGTGCTTGGTTCTTTACCCGGGGCTTCTGCTCTGATTTCAATTTCCATTGGAGCCTCAACAGGTACCTCATAATTGAAACTGCCATCTGGATTGAAATTTACAACTTCTCCGTTTATTGTAACAGTTGCATTCGGATCTGAAACAACCTCTATTTTTATTATGCTAGTCTTTATGACATCTGAAGTATTCCAATAGGCTTCTAGTCTAGTCGCATCTGGGTTAAATTCAGATTCTGTCACATTTATATCCTTATCCATACCATTTGTCATATCCCCATTTGTCCCTGTGTCTATACAACCAGAAAATGACATTACCAAAAACAAAACACAAATCGCAGCTACTCTATATCTCAAATGAACCCCCCAGATAATAATAAGATTTAGTTGACCTCCCCCCATGTTAAAATGTTAGGATTCCTTCATAAGGAATATTTAATTTTTTTGGGGGGGATGGTCAAGATTCTATTCCCTTTTAAGATCAAAGCTTGGGATTGCGTGTCTTTTAAATATTTAAAAAAAAGAGTATTTATATTTTACCATGTGTACTGTGCGTATCCTTATTTAGGGGGTTTTTAAGTATCCTATTGAGGATCTTCTTTGTGGATTCTTATTGTTTTTGTTATGATGGTTTTGATGAATTTTTTGAGTTTTTCTTCATCTTTTCTGTTGTTTGGATTTAGTGGGAATGCTCCGATGGATGGTATCTCATTTATGTCTTCCTTGAAAACTATTTTTTGGTTGCCGGGGTAGAGTATGTAGGCGCCGATGCTGTGTAATATGGCGTCCTTGTAGGTGTGCATTTTGTAAATGTCACCGGCTTCGTATTTTCTTTTATATTCTTCTTCCAAGTCTCTTTCTTTAACTTCGGAGTCGTTATAAAAGTTTCTTGTTATTTTTGATCGGTATTTGGCGTCAAAGTGTATGAAATAGGTGCATTCATCAATGTCGACGAGAATAGAATAATCTGGTATGAAAGGTAGGGAATAGGATCTGCATCTTGTTTCACCCGCAAACTTCCGATTATAAGATAACTTAATAATAATAGTGTCTGTTGGCATTTTTAATGCGAATTTGAGCATGGATTCATAACCACGTCTAATTTTAACCCTCCATTTACCAATTTTAAAAACATCAAGTGGATTTACACGCTCTCCTGTGATATCTTCCAATATCCTCATAAGTTTGAAATAGCACCAGTATTCGTATAATTCACTGAGCCTTTTCTCAAAACCCCTAAAACTTTCTTCGAACTCCTTCCATGCGAAACGCAACGAAAGCTCCAGGATAAAAAAGTATCTTAAGATGTCTCGGTAACCATCACGTTTCTGTAAAACCTGCGAATTAAGAGGAAGATACTCAACAGCACCCACATCCTTTAACCAATCAAATGAAAGCTGATAATCCACCTCATCCAAAAAAAATTTCAAAGAATCTCTTATATAACCCTCTGACGAGTCTTCAAGGAGATTTAAAATGAGATCTTCAAGTGATTCAAGAAAATATTTATAAAAGCGATTCTCAGAGGTGTCAGGAGTCTCCTCCAAACAAACCTGGGGCAAATTCCTAATTTCACCCTCTGCACTGATACCTGTAGGCTCTGATACTGTTCTTGGAAGTCCCCCAATATCTATATTTGATGCCAGCGCCACAGGCACAAAATCAACCTCACGTTTAAGCCTAGTATAAAAATTCCTATTAATATACTCAGCGGCCGAAGGAAGATTCTCGGGCCTGAAAATATACTCTAAGATGATGAAATCTTCATAGAACGTTTTTGCTTTGGAGCTGTCAACTACAAACCTTTGGAATGTGGGTGAATCTGCTTCAAGTATGAGTGATGATATCTCATCTGATAAGTCAGCTAGCATCCTAGGATAGTCATCATAGTAACTGATTTTCCTTGACCTCACCTCAACTGGTATAGATTCTCTACCCAGACTTGTCTTGATATCAAGAAACGTTTTACCCACATAACTTTTGAAATCTAGGAATCCTGCAACAATATTATCTCCAAGTTCAAAATTTAATTTTTCGAATGTAGACCTCCCAGAAGACACTATAAATGGGAGAAGTTCAAATTTGTCTTCTTCACTTTCAAATAAAACGTGGTATTTTATATTTTCTAGTAGCATGATCTCGTTAAGATTTTCAAAATAGGGACAATATTCTATGGGTTCAAGGCCGGGTCTTTCAACCTCTGGCACATTAATCAACCTAACCTCATAACCATTTACCTTAACTATCTTATCAGACTGGTTATGTGTCTGAAATTTTTTCGGCGAATCTTTTATGTAATCTTTTTCGCCCGCTTTTATTCTTAGGGTTCCTCCATGAAACTTTATTCGGAGCTCTTGGTCCATTTTATGGTCCTCTGCAGGGTTATCTTATGAATGATACGTATCTTTGGACTTTTAGGGTTTCTTCCATTTCCTCTAATTTTTTCTCAGAATTTGGGAACTTTCCCCTGCAGTGTTCTCTGAGTTTTTGTAGTGTGTCTCTTAGTAGTCTTTCTGGGCCATGTATTTTTGGCAGGATCTTCTGTTTGATCTGGGCGTCGAAGTAGCGTTTCCAGTTATTCCACTCTTGTGGTTTTCCCTGGTAGATCCATGCTGCATGCATGAATGATAATATTTCGTTGACTACGCGGAATCCGAAATCGAAACCTGATCCTTTA
This sequence comes from Methanothermobacter sp. MT-2, assembly GCA_003584625.1. Lineage (NCBI taxonomy): Archaea > Methanobacteriati > Methanobacteriota > Methanobacteria > Methanobacteriales > Methanobacteriaceae > Methanothermobacter > Methanothermobacter sp. MT-2. The sequence continues at coordinate 1,332,779 of AP017647.1, forward strand.
AGTTCTTTGTAGAAGAATTCGAGTTCATCTGTAATCTGATCCAGGATTGGGTTGAGGTCCTCTTTTATCTTAGCAGTTTCTATGTTGTGGTTTAATGGATTTTCTAGAAATCTTAGGTTGCCCTTGAGTTCTTGTTTTGGTTGATCGGTGAGGTACTTTTTGGGGTTTGTTGTTTCGAATTCTATGGTGTTTGCACGGTCAAGGACCTTAGGCGAGAACATGTAGGTTGTTTCATCAACGTTCACTGTCCCTACAACAATAAGATTTTCTGGTATTTCTATTTCTTGTTCGAAGCCACATTCTCGATTATCATGTAATGGTATTGGTTCGCTACTTTCAATGGCTGATAGGAAATCAGAGAAGTAACGTTCCACATGCGACAAATTCATCTCATCCAAAATCAAAAGATAAGGATTATCAGGATCTTCTCTTGTTTTCCTTATAAAATCAAGTGCAGGGGTGCTCTGATACTTCCCGGTCATTATATTCAAGTAACCGAAAATATGCCTCTTTTCGGTCCAATTAGCGCCCACTGGAACCATAAGGTATCTTTTCTCCCCATCGGATATGTATTCACCATACAATTGAGCAAGTTTAGTCTTACCAGTACCACTATTACCAGTCAAAATAACAAAAGGTTTAACTTTAATTGAAAGAAGGAAATCCTCAACAATCTCGGGCTCAAAATAAAAACCCTTAGATTCGATGAAATCATAAAAGGAACCAATAGGTGGAGATTTAAGCTCTTTATAAATTTTCGAAAACTTTTTAAGGTCGGAAACAAGTCTATCATTTTCAGGAAGATCATCCCTTGGATAATATGTAGCATAGATGATCGCATCTTCATATGGATGCTCTGATCATCCAAGGGTGATATTTCCTTTAGGCAATTTTCACACTCTGTTTAGTGGTTCTAGTCGTTTTTTAGTATTTTAATTGCTTATGTATTACACCATTAAACTTTATAAAGTCTTCAGTTAAGACATAGTAGTGGTGATTAGTATAAAATTTGATATTAGTTATGAAGATGATGAACTTTCTTGTAGAAGTGGTATTTTTAAATTAAATGGGAGTGCCATTGAAACGCCTTTAATATGGTTAGGATATCCCATAGGAAGTTCTCCAAGGCTTTGGGAAGTTCTTCCTATGAAAAATTTGATGGTTAATGCCTATGAAGTTCTTAAACGTCTGAAAGTATGTGAGGAAGTTTCGAAGAAGGGTATACATGAATATCTCGGTTTTGATGATCTGGTTTTCATGGATTCTGGTGGTTTTTTATTCCAGAAAAAGGATAAAATGGATTTAGATCCGGAGATAATCTTAAAGTTATATGAAACCTCAAAGCCTGATATAGCCGCAGTTTTAGACCATCCTTTTGATCCTTCACGGCCAAGCAGGATAAATAGCAGAAGATGGCTTAAAACACTCAAGAATACAAAATATATGTTAGAAAATAATGGAAATATCCTTTTAATGCCCATACTCCACGGTTATGCTTTGAAGGATTTGAAAATGGCTTGTAGGGAGATAAAAAAGATTGATGAAAACCCAAAATTCATTGGATTGGGGAGCCTAGTCCCCTTAATATTCAATACTAAAGGAAGCAAGAGAATCAAGGATGGTCTAAAATTTATAGTAGATGCAGTTGGATTAATTAGAGAAGAATTCCCAGATTCATTGCTGCATACATTTGGAGTGGGCAGTAGCCAATCAATGCATTTCATGTTTGCTCTGGGAGTGGATTCCCTTGACTCTATGGGATGGAGATTAAAAGCTGCTTATGGAGTAATACAATTGCCAGGTGTGGGGGACAGACACCTAACACCACGTAATACTAAAAAAAGACCTTTTATAAAAGGTCGTGAGAAGGAGTTATTGGCAGCTTGTGAATGTCCTGCTTGTAAAAGTAAATCCCTTGAAGAGAGGATTCAAGATCTAAACGATAATTTTTATTTCAGATCTGTGCATAACGCGTGGGTGTTCCTTAATGAGCAGAAAAAGTTTCATCAAGCTTTGAAAGAAGGGTATATAAAATCCTTCATAGAAAGTAGGCTAAAAAAGGGGATGTTCTCTAAAGCAGTTAAATATGTAATTAATGATCAGACCGCCTTACAATTTTAGTGGTGGGGGAGTTCTTTGGATTATGAAGAACTTGTTGAATTGAAGAAACGCTTTGAATTCAATAAAACAGAGTCACGAATATTATTGGAATTAGTACGTAAAGCGAATCGTATAGGAGAAAGATTCCAAAAAGAAAATGTGAGACTTAAAAAAAGGGCTCGAGGAATTTTTGATGAAATTTCCAAAATCGAAGAATTTTTGTTTACAGAAGACAATTTACCAGATAATAATTTTACAGATTGTTGCACGGTTGGAATCGATGGCAGTTTTTATCTTATTGGTGGAACCGGAGGAAAATGGTATGCACCATATTCTATAGTCAGAATCCTCTTTGAAAATGGAATCGAAAGCCCCCCCCAAGTTGACATATATGCTGCTGGTATAGAAGAAATAAGTGAACAAAAAGATTTCAATGTAGAAATGGCAGCAGCCTTAAGAATGCTTGTAGGTGAGACCAAGGCTATAGAAAATTGGAGTAATAAGAAAAAAAGTTCTTTAATTTTTATAGATGGACCTATAGCTGATCCACCATTTTATAAAGATAAACATTACATAGAAGATCGTTCGAATGCGATCAAAAAATGTCTACGAAATTCTCGAGTGATTGGATGTGTTAAAAAGTCCAGAGAACGCTTCTTTATTAAAGAATTTGAAAGCATCAGCAAAAAATCTTTTGATGATTTTCCTAGTGACCAATATTTATTCACCTATTTATTTTCAGCGTTTAGACATAAAAACAAATACAATGGTGCTTTATACTCGAAATTCTTAGACATTTCAGATTATGAAACAACTTACCAGTTATATAAAGAACAGGGAATTCATGTATGTTCCGGATTTTTCCAAAAGAGTATTGACTCTAAAATATTACGTTTAGATATTCCATTATTGAAAGGAAAATTAAAGCAAAATAAAATTTATTGCGATGCTGTAAAAGCAACTCTTGATTGGCAATATCCTAAACAATACATACCATTGCCTATAGAATTGGCTCATCAAAAATGCAAAATTCGGGAAGGAGCTGCTGAGGTTTTATATGAGGAAATAATAAGCAAATCCAGATCTGGTGATTTAGAAGATCAAATTAATTTATTTCAATTGAGGTGATCCAAATCCAAAATGAAGATGAATTAGGAATCATATTAAGTGGGGCTACGACCAGAGAAGCTACATGTCAATTACTAGAAAGTGCTGAAGGTGGATTAGAGGAAGGAATGTTAGTTCTAGTTTTAAGTCAAGGAAGACAAATATTGGCTAGAATTTCTCAGATATTCCCTTATAACGCATTTTATACTGAGGGCGATGCTTGGAGTGAGGCAAGAAGAAAAGACTTGAAAATTCCAGGAGAAATTGCTAGACAATATGAAATTTGTAAGCTTGATTTATTAATTGAATTGCCTCAAGGAGAAATAAAATACCCCCCAATGCCAGGAGATTATATTACAAAAATAGACCCTAAAAAACATGAAAAGAAAATTTATGGTATTGATCGTGAAGAACCAGGATATTGTTGGTATGGAACTTTATCAGGTTACAAAGAAGCCCCAGTACCATTAGATGTTGAAAAAATCCCTATGCACATGGCCGTGTTTGGTACTACAGGGAGTGGTAAATCATTTGACACTGGAAATTTAATAGAGAAACTTATGAGAATACGTGTAGATAATATGAGTTCAGTATCATTTCCTATGATTATCATAGACGCTAATGGTGATTATTTGGATTATTATGAACATTTTAAAAAAAATGAAGAATTTTTGAATGTTGGATGGATAAAAAGGTTTGTATTTCCACATGTGGAAATGGAAAACCCAAAATTACACGGTGAGGATGTAATTGGTATTGATTTAGATGCTTTATCGATAAGAGAAGTGGCAGAGACTATCATGATGTATTATAGGGGCACGCTAGAAGGTGCAGAATTGCAATTAAGTGGCATAGTGAATCTACTTGAATATATGAGAGATGAAAAAGCTTATGATTCCATGCACGATCTTTTCTGCGACGACGAAAATTATACAGAATTAAAGGAGGAACTTGGAAAAATTGATACTAAAATAATACATAGACAAACAAAGGATGCGATAATAAGATCATTTGAGAAATTTAGAGAAATAGAGAGAAATTATGGGGTATTATCTGCAAAATCACATTCTGAATTAACAAATGAGAACTTCATAGATGAAATTACAAGAGGAGGCGGGGTTGCGATCATTGATTTTTCTGAAGAAGGTGCCACTGGGGTAGAAATACAAGTTAAACAGCTTGTTATGACTTATCTTGCAACGCGTTTATTTAATGAATTTACAGAATACAAAATCAGGGAGAATGGCAGATATTTAATATTTTTAATTGAAGAAGCCCAAAATTTCGTGCCTGATAAATCATATCCCGTAGGCTCAACTCTTGCAAAAAACAAATTGTCTTTAATAGCTACTCAGGGTAGAAAATTTGGACTTTCACTATGTTTAATCACTCAACGTCCATCATTCCTTGATAGAATCGTTCTATCAATGTGTAATACATTCCTTATACATAGGATTTCACCAGAAGACGTGAGTTATGTTAAAAATGTAACTGGAGGCCTTCCAGCTTCTCTGGCAAATAGACTTACAAGATTAACTCAAGGTGAATTAATTTTAACAGGGCAAATGAATAAATTACCATTCCCTCTCTTAATAAAAGTCCCAGAAGAAGATAGAATTGTTGAACATACTGCTGGGACTACAAATGTTATTGACAGATTATCTAAACTTAGGGGGGTTAAATCTTGAAAACAACCAGTTTGTATGATAGACTTCCTTCAATTGCGGGTGTACATTTTGGAGGTTTTGAGAATATAAAGATTGAAAGTAGAGAAAACGTTACAAGAAAATTAGAGGATTTTATTAAATATTGTCGGAGCTCTGCTAAGGGAACTGCAGTTTGTATGATACTAGGCGAATGGGGTCAAGGAAAAACTGAAACCTTTAAAAGATCTATTGAACCATTATCAAAAAAAGGAGGTGATTATGCTTTCTTTGTGTCTGCATCAACTTTATCGAACTCTTATCAAAACAAAGAAGTTTCAAAGATATGTGATAAAACACCATTAACATCTCTAAAATTTTTAGTCAACTTATTTAACAGTATAAAAGCAGAATCCAATGATGAAAGTATAGGAATACCCTCATTGGAGGATTATCTAGATCCTGAAGATTATATGGAAAATGTGTTAGATAATTTATTGTCAAAAAATAAGAGCAAAAGGATATTTATTTTTATAGATGAGTTCGAAGAACTCCTTTTAAATATGGATCATCTAAAAAGTATCGTTTCAGGAATAAAAGAAACCATAAATGGGGTTTATAAACCAATCCATGAGGGCGGGAAGTATAGTGGATCATTGCACATATTTATATCAATTACTCCAGACGCTTATAATAAGCTCCAAGTGCATGAGGAAACCAGCCTAATTTTTGGAGGATTGGGTAGAAGAATTGAAATCATCGAGCTGCAAGAACTAAGAAAAAAGGAAGGACTAGCTTTTCTTAAAGCACTTTTGGAATACTCCTATAATTATAATTTACCACGCCCATATCCCATAGAAAATCTTGGTTTATTTAATACACTATTAAGAATCAGTCAAAACAACATAGGGAATATCGTAACATTATATACAAAACTTTTCAATAACCTAAAGAAAGATGATAAATTAGAAATTTTAAATTACAAAAACTTGCTTAGATTTTTAAAAAGGGAAAAAATATTTGTTTTCGGTGCAGAAGCTCCTTGCATAGAAAAAGACAAATATTACAAGATAATGGAATGTTTAAGTGATCAAAGGACCAAGGAGCTAGGAGAATTAACCAAAGAATTATTTAAATTATTTATAGGTGAATTTAAGCCCTTTAAATTAGATGAATTAGTTGAAAGAACAGGAGAAGATGAAGATACGATTTTAAGGTCTATTAATTTGCTCAATGAAGACTTAAAGCGTGAAGAGAAAATTGAAAAATCTATAATAAAAGTAGCTCCTTTAAAAGATGATGTAAGTATTGAAGATGTCTTTGATCCTTTAAAATACTACATTATAACTGACGAGATAACTAATAAAGACATGATCTCGATAGATAGTTATAGTGAAAGTATAACTGATTTTGAAGATAGAATTACCTTCTTTGAATTTGGTGAAAATGGTGAACTAATTCCCCAAGCAGTTCTGCCAGTTGACGAAATTGATATCAAATTGTTTTTCAAAAACGAAATAAGTGAGGATAAAGCTGTAGAAATTCGCAATTCCTTAAAAAGGTTCATAAAAGATGAAATAATGTACTTAGCAAGCGATTTATTGCTCAATGAAATTTTCCCAACACCAATTCCAAGGGCATTAGAGTTTATTAAAAATAAGGAAATAAGATTGAAACTTTGGAGAGAAATATCCAGAAATCTAACAGATGAATATTCCAAAAATATGCCACAAGCATTCATAACAGTTCTTGACAAATCTAAATACTACAATTTAGATTTTGTTGATAGTCGTGAAAATTATTCTATTTTTGAATTAGAGAATCCTAAAGATGAAACCCAGATAAAAACAATGTTTTATGTAGTAAATGGAGATGTGAAAGGAGTTGATATAGATTATATATCGGAAATTTTGAACAATGAGATGAGTATAAATTTAACAATTCTTTTATACAATGGAGATTTCACATATAAAGCCGAAGAAAAAATCCAAAACAAAGAATTAGATGAAAAAAATAAATATTTGATTTTAAAGACATTCCTCCATCCAACACTAACAAAGAAGATAATATGTTGTTACAAATCTTTAAATGAATACGCTGAGTTCATAGATGAAGAAAGACTCGAACTCGAATGTAAAGATATAATAAGTAGAGAACTAAATTTAGATTCTAAGATTGACGAATGGTTGAATAAACAAGTGAAAAAAGGCTTAGTAATTGATCAAATAGAAACAACGGCCAGAAGCCTCTCCGAATTCGCAGACGGTTTAAAATTATACATAAATTACATGGAAAAAGCATACAAACCTGAAGAAATTTTCGATAAAAACATAGAGGGTATATTAAAATTCAGAAAATACGGGACTAAAACTGGGTTTATATCATCTGATTTTGAAGATTCCCCAAAAAAAGTCGAAGAGATATCTCTAGATTTGCAAAAAAACGGTTTTTTAGATAAGAACCCAGATGGTAGTTACAAAGTAAAACAACACCCAGTAGAAATGAGAATTCTTGAAATCATGAAGAAAGAAAAGAAGGTAAGCCCAAGTGAATTTAGGGATTATTTCATCATAAAGCAAAAAACAGGCAAGATCTTCGAAGACGTGTTTTTAAATATCTTAGAGTATAAAGGCAAAATTAGAAGAAAAGGCAAATCATATACTTTAGTAGACAAAGAAGAAGCCTATAATTCTCTAAAAGTAAAGCTCAAAAAGTATAATGAAACAATCAAAGAAGAAACGCTTAAAACTTTTGATCATTTCTATGTAACTAAGAAAAGGGAAGATAAATTAATAATGTTAGATGAAGTCAATGAATTCATAGAAACTCTTTGGGAGAAAATCGAGGCATTAAAAGCCTCATTAGAAGAGGACCTTTTATTACAAAAAATAAGTCTTTGTAACAAACTTCTAGAACAAATTGAAAAAGAAATATTACCCGCAATAAAGAAAGCTTCAAAAAGAGGAAGAAGCATTATAGAAGAAATCGAAAGAAAAAGAAATGACTTAGAAAGAGATTTCGATTATATAGTTAATAACAGCCAAAAGTGGCTGAATATAAGATTCAAAAAAGAGAATATTTTAGAATATAAAAATTTAATGAGAAACCATGAAAAAATAGTTGAAATTTACAAAAAAATTTGTTCAAAAGAAGAATTGAATAAAATCAGGGATAATGAAAACTTTGATAAAGACCAATTTTATTTTAATAAAAAAATTGACCACGCGCATTACTTTAATATAAAGCTTTTTGAATTGAAAAAACTAAAAGAACAATTCAATGATAATGTAAATATCATAAAAAAACTTATTGATAGAAACAGGAGAGCATTCGAAAATATAAACGAGCGGTGGAGGGAATATAAGAGACATATAACAACTCTCGATATTCCTCCCAATTATAAAATTTCATATTGTATATCTGAAAAGATGAAGCTGGATGAAATAGATAATAATGAAACAGCACACACAATAAATAGGGATGTAAAACTCTCTTGGATAGAAAAACAATTAAAAGAAAAAGAAAAGGCCATAAATGATAAATTAACCACACTTTTAGAACAAATAAATGATTTAAAAAGTTTAGCAAAAAAAGAAGAAAACCTTCTTTTATGTTTAGAAAAAAGCAAAGATTTTGTTAAAAAGATAGATTACATATTTGATATAAAAAACTTGAAAATTATAGTTACTTCATTTAAAGAAAAAGTATTAAGACTTGAAAAAGAATATGAGGAACTCGATCCTATAGAAATAGCGGAAAATAAAACTGAAAATCCAAAAGATTTCATAGAGAGATGGATCGAGACTTTAAAATTTGATAAAGATAATATTGATCAAGAATGGAAGCATTTTGTACAAAGCACTTTTTTAGAATTTATAAATAGAAGTAAAAAAATTTGTAAGTTACTTAAACAAAAGGGCATAAATACAGCGGCAGTTGAAAAAAGGGTTGAAGAATTGTCAAATAGCGTTAAAACGCCTTTAAATAAATTAGAATATAGTGCAAGTTCATTAAAAGGTGAAAAGGACATAATTAGAGAAGAATTAAAAAAGCTTAGTGATCCTTTTTTAACCACTAATGAATTTAGAGTTCTTGAAATATTAGAATCTGTAAAAGGCAAGTCTAAATGGGTAGATTACGACAAAATAAAGCAAAAAGCTTTAAAAGAAATGAATGAAGATGCCCTTCAAGAAGCCCTTGGGGGTTTATTATCAAAAGGATATTTAAAAAAAGGATTCTCGTTGATATTATCATTCATCCAATAATTTTATATTTGTGATATAATAGACAGGAACTCTTGAAAACCAGAGAATATGAAAATAAGGTTTTGAAAGCAAAGGGCTTGGATAATAAAAAACTATCTTTTTAAAGCCATATTTCCTTGATTTTTGGCGAATCATCTTACCTAACTTCTGCTTGTCCTCCATATGCAATTCACCAGGATGAATATCATAATAATCTAGGCACTCATCATACATATGTATACCATACTTATCAGAGAGCACTCCATACTTTAAACTATACATGTTCATGTACCTATAAAAAAGCTGGTTATATCTGCCCTGGTACAAGTCTTTTGGGAGCCCCCGGAGTAATTTTTTCGTTTTAGAGCATGATATACTCCATAGAGCATTGTCGGGGATATCACTAGCCTCTTCTATAATCCTGAAATTATACTTTTCTTCTAAGGCCTCTTTCCACTTTTTTGAATTAGGTATTTTAGGGACTATCATGTTCTTGTTAATGTAAGCTTATAATAGGAAAATCTAACACTCATATCGTTTTCTGTGGTTCCACAGTATACACTCCCACTTATACCTACAAGTTAGGTCATAGTTGGGATCATAGAGGTCAGTCTTGATTATCCCCCACTCTAGTAGCGGGCTGGACATGGATCCTCTGAATACCAAGATTCCCATTCTACGATTGTTGAACCTATTTATGGGGGGATTATCAAACTCTGAGGGGCTGTCGGTGGTTTGATTTGCTTGTTTTGTATCGCTGTTGCCGCTTGGCCATTGTGATGATTATCGCCAAACCTAGTAGGAAAAGGACACCTATTATTTTCCCCCTTAATTTATCAATTCCTTATCATTTTTTGATGCTTCTGGGTGGTTTTTTCCCAATCTCTTGAATTTGACATTATTTGGCAGTTTTTTCTATGGTCACCCAAAAGCTCCTTTTTTTTGTAATTATTACACATCTTTTTGTTGCAAAAATGTTATTTGAGTCCTACATAACTCAATATTAAATCTGTTTTATCTCCCAATATTTCCTTTGATCTGTTATAACATATATCTACACCATCTTTTAAATCACCTTCACCTTCCCATAGATCTTCTAAAGATTCGTAACCAATTTTTTCTGCAATCTCTTTTATGACGTGCATACAAATGAAAATATCATCAATATAACCATTTGGCCCAGCTGTTGCTTCTGGAATTATGTCAAAAGGCGCCACGAAATATCCTAATGCTGCACCTATCTTCAATCGCATTTCAGCTCCAATAATCTTTTCATTCAAAATATCTGCCAACAACTTAAAAATATCAGGACTATAATCCACAATTTTTTCATATTCCCCTTCATATGAATTTATATATTCCCTTAAAACATCATAAAAGCTTTTATATTCTCTTGTCATGTTATGACCTCAGATCTAAATAAATAAAATCTTTTGATACTATATCATTTTCTATATTATAGACACTTTAAAGTGATATATTCTATCTAAATAAAATTTTCTATAGGAACTCGTGATTAAAAAGCTAAAAGTATGTAAGTGCTCGGATCCAATTTGTATTATTTGAGAAGATCCCACAAGATTCACTATTTAGGACTCTATACATGGAACGCCTTCAATAGATGACAAAATCCCCTTGGAAATTCATTTCAACTAACTTAAACGAAATAAAGATGGACTATTTAACTGGATTCGTCGCCTCAAGGATGTTGAAAAAAACGTGCCTATGCAAGGAAACCATAAATTTCTAGCATTTGAATGGAGGTTTAATTCCAGTAGAATAGGTTTTTTCCTTTTTCCATTCCTTTGTTAGTTATGCGGATAACGTCTTCATAGATGTTATCCATTCTTAGGATCTTAACAAGTTCTGAGTGGTCGTATTGTCTTTGAAATTCTCTCTTCATGCTCATTTCGCTAAGTTTATGCTTCTTTAAGATTTTATTTAAAACATTTTGTATTCTTTTGTTTGAAAATAGACTTTCATATGCCTCTATAAATCTTTACACAATCTCCTGGATGATTTTAGGTATTCATGGTAAGACTGGAAAATTCCTTTTACCCTCAAAAGATAAATGATCTTATCATTTTTCCTTTTTTTAGAAACTCCAAAAAACATCCACCCTAAACTTTTCAATTGAAAGCTCACTTCCAACATATTCGGGAAAACAAGCCTCATCTCCAACCAAAAACTTCTCAACCAGGTGATGTAAGCTTTTTTCCAAACTATCACCAAGCTCACTCAATTTCAAGGTAATAATTTTTCTGACTCTTCTTTTTGGGCCCATCTTGGATCTTTTTAATCTCCCTTTAATATTTTCTCTTGGGCGAATGGATCTGTGGGTATGATTTCTAAAACTTTTTCGAAACATTTGATAGCTTCTTCGGATGCTCCAGTATCTGCCAATACAACCCCTTTATAATATAATGCAGAGGCTACATCTTCATCGTGATTTGATAATTCTATGGTCTTGTCGCAGCATTTAATAGCTTCTTAGTAGTTTCCAAGTTTTGTAATAAACGGTTGCTTTAGATAACCATATATTACTATTTTCTGGATCTAACTTATGGCTTTATTGATACATTCCCAGGCTTCTTCGAAGTTTCCGTTAAATGCGAGTACCTCGCCGTTATCTGGGTCAATTTTTAAAGCTTTGTCAATACATTTAAGTGCTTCTTCATTTTTTCCGATGGAAGAGAGTATGCTTCCTTTGGTTGACCATGCATCAGCATTCTCGGGGTCTAGATATATCGCTTTGTTTCAGTATTTGATAGCCGGTTCAAAATCCGTGACTTCCATTTCAGCTCCATAACCTTGCTTTCGAGATCCATTATTTGTATATCATCATGTTTTCTAGAGCTGATACTATCCCTTACACTAAAAACTGCCAATAACCGCATTCCTCCTATTCAGTCATATCACCTTCAAATCCCTTTTAAATAAATTTAAAAACTTTCCCTTCAGGATCCATCCTCCGAAGGGCCCAAGCTGCTGCCGCGCGGACAAGCCCTTCTTCATCCTTCAGTGCTGCTTCGATAAGTGGTCCAACTGCTCGGGGATCCTCTGACACTCCAAGGGCTAAGGCTGCTTCAAAGCGGACATCCAAGTCTCCATCTCTCAGTGCTTCGATAACTGGTTCAACCGCTCGGGGATCCTCTGACACTCCAAGGGCTAAGGCTGCTTCAAAGCGGACACGCAAGTCCTTATCCTTCAGTGCTTCAATAAGAAGCTCAACCGCTCGAGGATCCCCTAACTCCCCAAGGGCTGCGGCTGCTGCAAAGCGGACACTCAAGTTTTTATCCTTCAGTGCTTCAGTAAGAGGTTCAACTGCTCGAGGATCCTTTAACAGCCCAAGGGCTGCGGCTGCTGACCCGCGGACAAGCCCTTCTTCATCCTTCAGTGTTTCGATAAGTGGTCCAACTGCTCGAGGATCCTTTAACAGCCCAAGGGCTAAAGCTGCTGCCCCGCGGACACCGGGGTATGCATCCTTCAGTGTTTCGATGAGGGGTTCAACTGCTCGAGGATCCTTTAACATTCTAAGGGCCTGGGCTGCTGCCAAGCGGACAAGCCCTTCTTCATCCTTCAGTGCTTCAATGTTCTTGGTAACTGCCCTTTTTGCCTCCTCTGTATCTCTCCATTCCGGATTTATCTTCTCAAGGTTCTCAAGGGCTGCGAATGCTGCCTTGCGGACCTTCTCGTTTTTATCCTTCAGTGCTTCGATAAGTGGTTCAAATGCTCGGGGATCATTTAACTCTCCAAGGGCCCAGGCTGCTCTAAAGCGGACACGCCAGTCTTTATCTTTTAGGGAGTTAGTGAGTGTTTTAAGTGCTTGGCGGGTTTTTAAATTGGTATTTTCGTTACTTACTTTGATTTCTTTTCTGTTTATTATTTCAAGTTTCTTGCCACAATTTTGGCAGAATTTGGCATTCTGTGTGTTGGGTGTTCCGCATTCTGGGCATGTTCTTTGTGATTCTAACTTAGCCCCACAACTTCGGCAGAAGATAGCATCTTCCAAGTTTTTATATCCGCATTCTGGGCAAATTTTCAACCTTTCGGAGGCTATGGATTCTTTTATAGTGTGTGTTGTGGGATAGTTCCAAGTATATTTTATAGTGTGTGTTGTGGGATAGTTCCAAGTGTACCAGTCGATGTTTTTTATTAATTTGTCGTTGATTTTGATTTTCTGTGCTATGAAGTATCCTATTAGTGGTAGTATGGAAAGCCAGAAGATTGGGGAGCCCAGGGCGATAATGCATCCGAAGATGCCTAGGAAAAGATTTGTAATGGCGCTTCTCTCTTTTATCTTAATATACCTTTTGACGGGATCGTTTTCAGCTAAAATGTCAATTTGTAAGATGAATGTTAATAAAAAGAGTGGGTGTAGGTAAGTTAAAAGCCAATATAATGTACTGTTTTCCTTGATTGATTTCTTTGATTCGATATAATAATCATAATATTCTTGTGGTGGATAAATGTCACTTATTATTGATTTCACGGCGGTAAGAGATTCCTGAAAAGCTCCCTTCATAGCCTCGGACTCTGAAGGTTCCCTCCCATCCAAGCAAGGGTAATTGTATGGTATGGTATCAAGGATGCTGGCGTCCATTATACCCACATGAGCCCATTTCGAGTCAATTTTAACATCTTCTAGCCGTTTTTCAAATTCTTGATGGAGATATCCCCTATCAGAGGGATAACACCACTTGTCCGCTATAAAATGGGTTAAGACGCCTAAATAAAAAGGATCAATTCTTCCTTTTATTCTGTCCTTTCTCAACTGCAATATTAGATTTCTCAATCTTTCTACGGTATCTTTATGGTGTGGATAACCAAGATCTATCCTATAAGGATTGTTAGAACGATACAAACTTGTGGCCACCTTATCAGGGTATATACTACCCCTCTCCATCTCCTGGGTATCAAGACCGCAGATATGCCCTATATATGCGGCAATTCTTTTATGGGCACCTGATCTCATACAGACCCCAAATCATAGATAAGCAATCACAATAATATAAAAACTACGCGCTTAATATCCAATTTAAAATTTTTATTAAACTTTATTCCAAAAAAGAAAAATTTTAATACACTAATTTATATAAATAATTTTCAAAAATATCCCAACTACAAAACAAGTTCACATACCATGGCCTAGAATTCAGTTTACAGACGCACACACTAACAGAAATCAAACCACCACTTTCATGAAAAACAGTATGTATTAAAATGTGGGGTACATTCCCATTACAAATCGAAATTTGGTGTCTGAGGTCAACATTTTGACAAGGCCCTCTCTGAAAAAATCTTATGTAACACAATTTTCATGGCAAAATACAAATGTTAAGATTGGCATGACAAAAAAGATATTTTGAAGTCATTCAAAAATAAAAAGATGTAATTGTGTGTGGGGTTCTTTTATGTTTGGGAAAACCTGCCCTAAATGTGAGTTCGAGAATTCAGAAGATGCTAATTTTTGTATGAAGTGTGGCAAAGATTTAAAAGAGACTATTGCATACTTTGAAGGGGATAGTGGCGGGCATGATATTGAAGTAACTCCAAATACTCTGATAGTGTATAAGAGAAGTTTGTGGTCTGGTAAAAGAACTGGGAAAGTGAAAGTGTACGAGCGGGGAAAGATGGAAAACATTGAAGTTGGAAGGACATCCTCACACTTGAGTTTTAAGTATAATGGTAAAATAAAGGGATATCGCATTAGTTCGAGGTATTTGGATGAAGTTGAAGAGATACTTGAATTGGGCGAAATAAGAGAGCCTCCAATTTATGTTTTAAATGGTTTGAATGGTAAACTTAAATTATATGAAAATAGGGTCGAGATTAAACGCCTAGGTTTTGGAGCAAAATTATTTTATGGAACTTTTACTGCAGGAGATAAAACGATATACTTACAAGATATTACCGGTGTTGAAGTGAAAAAACCAGGAATTACAGTTGGATACATCCAACTAACCTTACCAGGAGGTATAGAAAAAACTAGTGGAGCGTTCAAAGCAAGAATAGATGAAAACACAGTGACTTTCGCCCAAAAAAATGACTACAAAATCGCATTAAAAATAAAAGAAAAAATAGAAGAATTAAAAACTAAAATTTCCACTGGGACGGCCACTGTAAGTGTAGTCGATGAAATCAAAAAAGCCAAGGAATTATTGGATATCGGCGCGATAACAAAGGAAGAGTTCGAAAAAATAAAAAGAGAACTGTTAAAATGAACCTAGACTTCTTGAAAGACATCCAAATCGGACAACAAGAACCCTCCAGCCAAAACACTTTCTAAAGTTTCGAGTTGAACACCTTCTAAGACAAACAAATAACAAGAAAAAATCAAATAAAAACTAAAAGTCTCATTTCATGTCAAAAATGTAAATAAGACATCATTTTTTTGATTTAGAGTTTTGTAGAGGATATCTTATGTAACTATTATATATTAGAAAGATGATAATTCAAAATGCTAATTATATTTTTCCTCCATGAATTGGTTTCCACAAAGCCGCTTAAAATTCATCTCTTGACAAAAAAATAAAGGTGAATTTATGGACAAAACAACAAAAGCCCTTTTCATAGTCTGCCTTGTTTTAGTCGGAGCCCTAGGATTCACCACAGGACTCCTACTCCAAGAAAAACCAATCCTCCCATCCAAAACCACAAAAAATACAACAATCACGAGTAATCCTAACAAAACTACAAGTAATGTAAATAATGCTAACAAAACCAACCCGACCAAAAGTTCTGGTGGTTCTAGTGGTATGATCTCACCAGAAGAGGCTATTGACATTGTTTCAGCCTATGGTACTGAGAACTGCTACTATGACGTATACTATGATGGAAGGTATTATCAAGTGACAGTATATGATTCAAAGCATCCAGAATATGGTGCTATCGGAGGAGCTACTGTAGATCCTTATACTGGCGAAATCGTCAGAGCCCTTGGATGATCCTCTTATCTTCCTTTTTTTGTTTCTTTTGGGGAGTTCTTTGCCGACATAGAAACTTACAAGTTTGCCGCCCACCCTTTTGTATCCATACCAGTATAGACCATGTGGACATTTTTCACAGTTGGGTTTTCCACACCCCACCTTTTCGAGTTGGTAGGTAATTTATACCAGCCCTTTATTTCAATCCCATTTTGGCCTGATTTTAACCCATTAGACAGTATAAAGACTAATTGGTGGGGGTGATGAGAAAACCTTTACATCCTCTTTCTTCCCGTTCAAAGAAAGTCACTTATATTCTCCTAAAATTTCAGGAACGTTATTGGTCAAATTATCCAAGAAATACTAGCCTATTTATTCGGTATAAGATCCGGAGATGATATTCTACCACCAATTAGAATTTATGATCGAATAGAAACCAAATATTACAATAGAAAAATAAATGATAAAAAAAAAATAAACAAACAAATAATGAATTAATTTGGAGGGATGAGTAGATGAAGGAATGACCGGGAGATTGATAGGATCATTAGATACTATTAGCTGTGTTATTAAATATCCATCTTCAGAGAACCAGTGACAGAAGATGATCTCGTAAAAGAAACATTACCATTGGCACTTGAATATAATAACCCTCAGAAATTCAACATTTAATACCTTTGGTGGTTTAATATGAAGTGTCCAAGTTGCGGATGTGAAAATGAAGAAGATGCAGAATTCTGCAAAGAGTGTGGTAGAAGATTTAGGGGATTCTTCGAGGCATTAGATGATAAGATAAACATTGCAAGCTTATTCACCGGTTTAATAGTTTCTGTTCTTGTCCTGATATTGTCCTCTCTATTCTTACTTGCCGCCGGCATCACAGTAACAGAATTTACCTGGATTCCTTTAGTAATTCTCATTTTTATAATTGTCGGATTTGCCGGCGGACTAGTCGCGGGATTAGGACGTTCAGATACCATGGATGGCTTTATCAACGGTCTATTCCTTGGCCTGAGCATATTAATTATCTTAGGATTCCTCTTTGGATTGGCACTATTATCCCTAACATTACTTGTAAACGCGATTAAAACAACAGGGGGGCTATCAGCGGCTACAGAGGCTGGAAACCCTGAATTTCCAGGTTTAATTGTTAATGGGATAATATTCGTGTTAGGCACCCTATCCAGCGGGGCTGTTGGAGGATCCCTCGGATCTTGCATAAAGAGACTCCTATGAGAGGGGTTTAGTGTTGAAATGTGACAAATGCGGATACGAGAACGACCCTGACGCAAAGTATTGCGTAAAATGTGGTAATAGATTCCAAGAGGGCGCGGACAAGAATATTATCATATTAGTCGTCGCCTTGATACTCGTAGGCATAATAGGAGTGGCCGCTGGGATCATATCAAAATCACAGATCAGAGAGGATATTCCAGTAAATATCGAGGAAGGATTCCCACTATCAGAGGTCCCAAGTCTTGCTGCTGAAATAGAAAGATCAGGATACAACTTCGATTCAGTCACATATAAAGGCGTCACACTCGATAAATGGCAATGTCTCTATATATTCTCAAGAGCCATTGTAATGATACATAATGGTGAAACTGGCAACATCCCTATAAGAGAATTCACCCCCCCAAACAACCCCTATGGATATGTCGAATCTGGAATGCTTACAAAAGCCGAATATCTTGACATGGCCCAGAGAACCTATAATTGGATGGACGACTATGCAAGTGCACCTAACTTTATCGGCATCACAACACCTGGAGTCCCTGATTTATCCCCTGAAACGGCTTTGAGGATCTATACGAAAATCTTAACATATTACAATGCCACGGGAGAACTACCAGAGACAATAAATTTTTAAAATGGGGTTGTAGTAATGTCATAGAAGGATGATAACCTTCTAACTACTGGTATAGAGGATTTTAAAAATCCATTGGGGTATATTATCCTTTTCTAGCCGATGATGGTTGTCATCGCGCGTGTCCGGGATCCGAGGAAAAGGAAGATACTATCAGGATGGATGAAATCGACCCTACAGGGCCTGAAATATCACAGACTCCTCGAACCAACTAAAGAAGGAGAAGAAGTAGAGATCCAAAGAAGAAATACTATGATGAAATGACTGAGGATAGAAGCAGAGATAGAACTCATTAAAGGAGATTATGACCAAGAAAAAAATTAGAATAGGCGGGGGAAGAATAATGGTGCTTCTATTGCTTTTCTCTTGGTCAGTTCCAGGATGATCTGTAATATGTCCCTGTTTTTTTGTAGTTTTTCAACTTCACATAGCTTCATGCAAATACCAAGTGGCCTAGCTTGTTATGGGAACGCTTAGGGGAGAACTTCATCAAAAGGTAGGAATAGGGACGAAAACATTGCCCCCATCTGCCTAAACTTCTAAAAAAGTTCACTTCTTTATTTTTAACGATTTTATAATTATCATCTGCAACCCCATCGGAAAGGAGATTACACGTGACTAAAAAGACCCTGCCACCCTTCACAAAGACATAGATATAAAGGGGGTTCATCTAAATAATATTGAGTATACTCCACATCACCAAGGTTCCCCTTATCTGCTACACCAAGAGTCCAAGAAGAAACATTATATTCAACATCCTCTAATGGAACATTCTTAAAAAAACTTACCATGTGTTCTCCTTCCTTATCCTTAAGCACAACAGATTCACAAGAACTTTCAGCAAGATCAACATCGTGGATCGTGACATTCAAGTCTTTTTGGTATTCGAAGGAAATATAGTCTCCTGAAAATGTGGTTGTACCAGGATTCGAAATAGTATACAATCCATATGCGATAATGGCAAGTAAAACCAATCCTGCAATTACTTTACCTGCACCTAACACAAACCCCCTCCAAAAGAGCATCATCAAATTAGAGAAGCTTAGATGGTACCATATGTAAACCTAATATATAA
Organism: Methanothermobacter sp. MT-2; assembly: GCA_003584625.1. Classification (NCBI taxonomy): domain Archaea; kingdom Methanobacteriati; phylum Methanobacteriota; class Methanobacteria; order Methanobacteriales; family Methanobacteriaceae; genus Methanothermobacter; species Methanothermobacter sp. MT-2. Next base: position 1,351,741 of record AP017647.1, read on the forward strand.
CTTTTAGTCTCCCAAGCTAAACCTGGGGATACATTCCTGTTACAAATCGAAATTTACTCTCACACCCCGAAAAATCAACCCACTAAATATTAAATCCTGGAAAGGTATATCATTCATTACAAATCGAAATTTAGTGTCTAAACATTCTGGTAAGGCAAGATTTAACTTTGATCGAAATCTTACAAATAATGTAAATAATAAGTGTGGACTGTTACAGGAAAATATTGTTTTATAAGGTTTGGGGATGCGCCGCCTAAAATTCATCTCTTGACAAAAAAAATAAAAGGTGAATTTATGGACAAAACAACAAAAGCCCTTTTCATAGTCTGTCTTGTTTTAGTAGGAGCCCTAGGATTCACCACAGGACTACTCCTCCAAGAAAAACCAATCCACCCATCCAAAACCACAAAAAATACAACAATCACGAATAACCCTAACAAAACTACAAGTAATCTAAACAATACTAACCAGGATAAAGAGGATCTTGTGACATTCCCATCAGGGTATCTAATTCATGTAGGTGAAGCACACCCAATATGTCCCTTCTGCGGCTCCACTGACACCTATCAGACCGGGACAGGACCAGTAGGAGACTACTGGTATTATTATTACCATTGTAATTCTTGTGGCAGGGACTTTGCAGAATACACAGAAAACGTATTCACATAACATGTCTAAAGAACATCATTACGGGCTTTTATGGCATCTATTATGAAAAATGCTGTTAAAGCTTCGGCCCAAATTATGCCTGCTAAAAGCCAGCCCATGGCAGGTGGCATAAACTGTGATCAAGGTTGCAATAAGTTGAGTAGCTACAATGGGCGATGAAAAGTTGTGGTGCTGGTCTGATCTCCCAGAAATGGCCTCTTGTCCTTGCCATGAACACTGTTAAATGGCCGGCGACAGAGAGTTTGAGATATATGAAGGATTGGAGGACTGGGAGGGATAACTGTAATATTCTAATCCCTAAATAAAGCACGAAAAAGGATTCTATAACGCCTAAAATTCCAAGGAATGTGGCTATGCTTAATATGGTTTTCAGATTCCATTTTTCTGGTTTATTTGAATATTTTACATTATCGTAGGCGATTGTCATGATGGGCGCGTCGTTTAATAGTGCTAGTAGAATTATCATCAGGGCGTTTACTGGATAAAATTGGAATATGAGAATGGATGATGTAATAAAAAAATAAAACCCTGATGGTTTCGGTTATTCGGTAAATGGAGTAATTATTCGTTTCGCATTTATTTTTTCTTTGGGGGCTCCTTGTAGTTTTTCGTGTGTTGTTTTGTCTATTTGCTGGTTGCATTCTATGCAAAATCTTGCAGCTTCAAGGTTTTTAATTCCACAGTTTGGGCAAATTTTCAACCTTTCGGAGGCTATAGATTCTTTTATAATCATTAGAAGATCTTAAACGAGATATACTGGGTTTTGCTGGTTATCGTATAACAGATGAAGGAACTCTTGGAGATGTGCAATATACTGAATTTTGGTCAGATCAAGTAGACCAGACTATTTATGTTTTCGAAAAGGATGGCAGAGTCTTCGAAATTCAATGTAACATCGACTGTAAAAATGTGGCGAAAGACACTATAAAATCCTTGAGAGTGAAGAACTGATCTCCCAGGGTGTAGCGCATAGTCCCATACTAAACCCGTACAAAAGGTTGTGAAAAAAAAACAATGTTTTTGTAAGGAGGCCTTAAACCAGGTTTGAAAAAAAGAAGAAGATTCTACTCCTCCCTAACTCTTTCAATTACCCTAAATATATAGAATTCAGGTTTACAGACGAAATCCACACACTAACAGAAATCAAACCACCACTTTCATGAAAAATTAACCTAATATGTATTAAAATGTAGGGGTACATTCCTGTTACAAATCGAAATTTAGTGTCTAAACATTCTGGAAGGGTAAGATTTAACTTTGATCGAAATCTTACAAATAATGTAAATAATAAGTGTGGACTGTTACAGGAAAATATTGTTTTATAAGGTTTGGGGATGCGCCGCCTAAAATTCATCTCTTGACAAAAAAAATAAAAGGTGAATTTATGGACAAAACAACAAAAGCCCTTTTCATAGTCTGTCTTGTTTTAGTAGGAGCCCTAGGATTCACCACAGGACTACTCCTCCAAGAAAAACCAATCCACCCATCCAAAACCACAAAAAATACAACAATCACGAATAACCCTAACAAAACTACAAGTAATCTAAACAATACTAACACTAAACCAGGGAATGAATGGAACGTGTCATACTGTCCATATTGTGGCGCTCCATTCAAAGCCACAGTATATGAGGCCTATTTAATAGACGCCAATGGAATATTACATAGACGCTACTACAGGATCTATGAATGCGGCCACCGAGTTTATATGGGAGAGAAAACATCACAACTTTATGCAATGACTCCAGAAGCTCAAGAGTCATGGCGAGAAGAAGTAAGAAGGAATGGAGGAGAGGTCTACTATTAAACCTGGCCAGATCTTAAACCCCAAAAAAGAAAGAGTCTCCATTTAAATGGAGAATTTATCAAGGCAAATGAACTATTCCTTCAAATGATACAGGACCCTCTACATTCGCATTTCCTGGAATTCACTATATATTTATGCCAAAGTAGAGTAGTATGTACTTCAATGAAACATAGAGGAATACAATCCCAAATATAGCTTTTAAAATGTTTGGTTTTATTTTTTTGATTACCCTTGGCCCTATCTGCGCGCCTAAAGATGTTCCAATACCAAGTGATACTGCAAATACTAAATTCACATAATTTCCCAAGATTTTAAGCAAGCCACCAATAAATGCTAGGGGTATCATAGCTGCTAGAGAAGTGCCCATGGTAATATAAACCGGCCCTCCGAAAAGGTAGATCATACCAGGTACTAAAGCATATCCTCCGCCCAAACCTGCTATTCCAGTCGCAATACCTACGAAAAACCCAAACACTGCCTTTTTCCAATTCTCTCCCCCGATCTCGTCACCTTCCCTCATGGGGGGAGGTGAAAACACTCCCTCCTTGATCATTCTTATGGCTGGCCATAAGAAGATCAGTCCTAATATCAATTCAAGGGTTAGAAGGTAATTGTAGAGGACTAAAAACGAAAATATGAGGGATCCAACTATAACACCAATTGTGCCTCCAATCCCTAACCAAAGAGCTGTCTTTTTATGAACATTTCCAATCCGCAAGTGTCCATATGCCCCAGAAATTGTGGTGAATATCACGGCAACAAGAGTTGTTCCAACAGCAATAGGCAAGTGGTTAATATCCCCTTTATATATAATAAAAAAGAGGATCGGTAGCATTAATGCACATCCACCAGTACCAATCAAACTTCCCAGTAATCCTGCTAAGATACCTACAACAAACAAAAATATTACTAACCCAATTTCAATCACCAACACTCACCCCTTATAACATATTTATCCTCCGAATATCCCTTCACGCCAAATTCAATGCATAAAATGCTCTATTGAAATCTTACTCCAACTAAAGACCTTCTTTTTGGCGATGGAAATTTTTAAGGGTCCTGATTTCAATCTTCAATTAAAAAATTTTTTATATCGAAATATTTAAATATTCCGGTTTTAATCTTGGAAAAATAAAACCCCCCATAAAAAATTACGTGGTAGAGGGGAGATCCCCCAAATTTGTGTAAATAGAGCAAAGACTTTGCCATATCATTTAAGCTTTTCTTCATAGATGTATTTTTCCTGCTACAAATCTTCGGTTTCTTCTTCAATCTGAGCCCACAGTTAGAATTCACCTTAGATGGCGAATTAGCTCATTTATTAAATTCCTCGTAATTTTTAGTGATTTTAGGTTTGTAGAATTAATTTTTTTTAGTTCTAGTTCTTCTTCTTCACTTATATTATCCAAAGCCATCTTTTCTTTTAAAATTATCCATTTATCTACTTTGAGCGGCTTTATTTTGTCTTTAAGGGATGAGATTATTGTTGGATATTCAGTACAGTCGTTAGTATGATAATAGGTTTCATCAATTAAAAAATCTAAAAATTTGTAGTCTAGTTGATTTTGTTCAGAAATAACATCAAAGAAATAATAGTCCATTAAATTGAATAACCATCCTTCGATTTTTCCCCCTTTACGTATTACAGAATCATAATTTATGACATAGTTTATTTCATCACTAGTTAATGAATAGAGTCTTCCGAGCAGTATGTCAATTAAATCAATGATTATTTTTACCTTTGATGTCTCGAATCTTTTTTTTTCGGGTTCAAAGTTATCAAATAAAAATTTCATTAGTTTTGATGAAAGCAAATCCAACAAATCTGATGTTTTTTTAATATCATCAAGATCGGGAACTGGAAGATTTTTCATTATATCGCTGTTCATGTGTCTTCCATCACCATATATCCTTAGCCACATATAATACAGATTACTATTGATAATAATTAAAAAAAAGTTGGCAAATTCTTTTTTTACAAATAAATTTTTAATTTCGCTGCTTTCGTATGGTTTTTTATTCCAGGCGTTGTACCAATAATTTCCGCTTGTTCTTATCCATATTTCTTTGCCAGTGTTAATTAAATCATTCAGATTATATGTAGTTTTAACTATCTTTTTTAGTATTTTTGTATTTTCTCCTATTTTGGGTAGTCTATGCTCCTTGGAAAATTCATTACTTGATAAACCTGAATTTGTCAGTATATAGTCATTAGCAGAGCTGTATTTGATTTTAGAAAAATTTGGGGTTTCTCTAAACATTTCTGATGTGTAGAATTTACAATTAGATCCTTTTTTCTTTTTTTTCATAAAAATTAGCGAAACTGAAAGGGTCATCCCCTCAAAAAATTTGCATTTGTCTCTATCAAATGTAGCAATAAAACATTCAGCAAAATTCTTATATATTGCATCTCTGGTACTGGAGAACTCAGTGCTGTATGTTATAGCCGCAGTTATAACAAATGTTAAATTACCAAGATCAGATAATAAATCTATGCATCTTTCCACAAAAGTTGAAGAAATATCTTTGAGGTTTTCATGCCTAGCTTTAAGCAGTTTCTTTTCAGTATCTTTAAGAATGTTTCCATAGGGAGGATTACCGATTATTAAATTAAATCCACTTTTTCCCAAAAATACTTCTGGAAAATTGAGTATCCAATGGAAAGCATTTATTTGATTTACTTCATCAATATTTAACCCATATTCTTCTGCAAACTTCTCATCGAACTTACTCTGGAATGTTTTGTCTATCTTTTCAATGAGATCATTAATCGCTGAAGCCTGTCTGGAGTTCAGCGATACGATTAAGATAGAAACAAGTTTTTCTTTTATATGGAGTACTCTCTTTATATCCGCCCATTTAAATTTTTTTTGGCTGAAAATGAGATTTAGGTCATTTATATCGCTTTTAATATCCCCCTCTAATCCAAGACCTTTACTGCAAGATTCTAAATACTCCATAAGTTCATCAAGGACGTTTATCTTATTGACAATATACTTTTTATCTTTCGTTTGGGCTCCTGAAAATGAAAAGAGATCTATTTTGTCCTTTCCAATGCTATCGTAACCTATTAGTGAGTTTCCTTCTCTGAGGTTGAAGTGAACGTTGGGGAATCTTAAAAAAACGTCACTGTCCTTCTTTGACGGCTTGAAGTGTTTTGCTATACCTAAGAAAAATCTTGCTCTTGCAACCTTGAGTGCTGCTGGGTTCTTGTCAACACCATATATGTTCCTTGAAAGTATGATGAAGAATTTCAAGTAAAGGTTGAAATGGTCATCATCTATCTCAAGAAGGTCAATGTTCTTTAGTTCACCTTTTTCATCTGTAACAGTGATTTCAAAGCCGCCGAGCCCAAGCTCAGCAGCTCTGTTTCTTAATTTCTGGTATATCTCAACAAGAACATCTATGGCGCTTTCCAAGAAATGTCCTGAGCCAACAGCAGGATCAAGTATCTTTATATCCCAAAGTTTATTGAAAAGAGACATGAGGGTATCTGGATCTGCTTTTTCAATTAAACTTTCGATGTTTGTGTGATCAGTTTCCAGTGATTCAAGAAGGTAAGGTTCAATTGTTTCCCTTGCGATGAATGAAGTTATTTCCTCAGGAGTGTAATATGATCCTGTTTTTTTCTTTACATCTGCAGTTATCAGCTTTTCATAGAGAGCACCCAGCACATATTCATCAATGTCACCTTCTATCCAGTCCCTGCTCTCAAATAAGTTTAATATGGGTATTCCTATTTTTATTTTCTTCGGATTTTCGTTTAAGATGATTTCCGTGATATTTTCCTGATAAAAGCACTTGTCAGGTATATCCACAATTTCGAATTCTTCCTCACTACCCATGAATATAGCAGGCCCTATAACCACAACTCTTCCTATGTGTTCATCCTCGTAGTACTGTTCCCTTTCGTTGTCACGTATCTTGTCAAAGAAGTATTCAAGGAACTCCTTGTAACTTTTAAATCCACTCTCATCAAGACGCTTCTGAGAAAGCTCCCTGAACATGGTTATGAAGTATTTATCATCATTGTTAAAGAATCCAAGTACCTGTAAATACCAGAGAGTCATCATCTGCATAAGGAAGTTATCAGCAAATTCTATGCGTTCGTTCTCTTCGGATATTCCCTTAATATTTTCAGCAAGATACTCTCTTGTATTCTGAAAGAGAATGTAGAACTCTTCGATAATGTCCTTTCTATCGAAGAGCGTATCAAAATTAGTCTGTGAGGGATTAATTATTGCCTTTTTAATTTTATTGACAAAGCTTGTATTTATTTTGTTGAGTGACCTCATTATATGCTTATTTTTACGATGGTCCCTGATTAGAAGTTTTTCACCGTAGAGAATGAATGAAATTCTTGGAGTGTAACCACTTATAGGTGCGCGATAATTCTTTATTGATGTAAATTCTCCCCTATCTTCTGCTTCAATGAATAAGAAACCTTCATAGATGTTGAGTTCTGGTTCACTTAATTCAGGTACTAAATATAGGTCATAAGCCCTACCGTTTATCTCGATTTTTTTTGAATCATAGTTTCTAAGACATCTTTCAAGAGTTCTTATTATATCCACAGTACCAACCCCTCATTTTAGATTCAACTTTAAGCGAGGCATCCCCAAGAACTTCTTTAGCAGTAAGATAATCATGAAGTGAACCCACTATTTTATTTACATCGTTCATTTCAATTTCATTACCTCGCATTCTGATTAGACCCTTACCTATTAAATACGATTTTATTTTTCTAGAATATGATCTGGATGGCAGCCTTGAGATGGTATTATATACGCGCCTAAATTTATCCATGTCCGATATTTCTTCTCTTTTTAATAATAATGCATTGGAAAGGTCTCTGAGGAATCCTCTCTGGGTTTCAGTTACACTTTTAAGGTGATCAATCACTTTATCACTATTCTTTTTGAATTTTTCAAGGCCCTGAATTGCTTTATCAACCTTATAGGGCTTAGAACTCCTTGATTTTAGGAGTTCAAGAAGCTTAAGAGGAGTTGACTCCTTAATCTTCCCATCTTCTAATGTGAGAATCTGTTTTTTTACTTTATATGGCCCTTTGTAGTACTCATAAATGGCTGTGAGCCCTACATCATTTTCTATGTATGTGTAGTAATTCCCATCCATTTTTTCAACTTCAGCAAAGTCCTCTGGTGTGTATCCTAATTCGTACTGTATTGTGTTCAGCAGTTTGTAATCCTCAAGCTGCTCTCTTGAAATTTTGCCAGGTATGAAACCTTTAATCTCATTTGAAAGTCCATATTCTTCAAGCTTTTCCATTGGAATTTTTGATAGGTCTTTGATCTTCTCTCCGAATGTTTCTATGTTGATCTTCTCTTCTGGGGATAAGATTCTAACGTCTTTACCGACAACAAGTGTTATGTCCTCTATTTTTTCGTTAAGTTTGTTTAATATTCCAACCATGACCTCTATCTCCCCAGAGGGCATGTAGTTAACAACTGTGATGTCCTTTTCATTTCCTATCCTGTTAACTCTTCCAACTCTCTGGACTAGGATCATGGGATTCCATGGGAGGTCATAGTTCACAACTGCATCTGCATCTTGGAGATTGATACCTTCACTGAGTGCATCGGTTGTTATGAGAATTTCGATGTCCCCTGATTTTTTTACTTCATTCCAGCCATTATTGGAGCCTGGTGAGAATCTTTTTATATAGTTTATCTTTGTTGATGTTTCTGTTTCACCAGTTACCAAGCCTATTTTCAGTCTATTACCATCTTTTAGCCAGGTGTGCAAGTCAATTTCATTTTTTATCCAGTATCGCAGGTTTTTATAGAGGTAGTAAGCAGTGTCCTTGTACTGGGTGAATATGACAATCTTCTTCCCTTTAAGACTAGGCACATTAATCTCTGCTGATTTGAATTCAGGGTTTCCGATGATGTTTTTGAGCGCTCTAAGTTTTGGATCATCTTTGTATGTGAAGATTGGCATCTCTATTATATCTTCTTTCTGTAAGGGTATTTTTCCAAGGGTTTTAAACTCGGACCTTTCTATTTCCTTGAGATTGTCAATACTGTTGAGGATTTTATCCATTGTTCTCAGGTCTTTTTCCATTAAATCCAGTATTATTTCAATACCTGACTTCAAGGGATTTGTTCCTGATTTGGCATAACCCTTAATTATATCTATTATCCTGTCAAATCTTGTAACCTCTTCTTCGAGGCCATATTCATCCATTATTTCATCGAGATCCTTTTTTATATATGCCTTTTCCATTGCAGCTTCCAGAACTCTTTTGAATGTGGTTCTGTTCCATGTTTCCTGGTTCTTGAATAAGTCGTAGAAAGTCTTTTCTTTTTCGTATATCCTCCTAATTGTTGTTTCGAAAGGGTATATGCCGCTTTCAAGTCTTTTTCCCAGTAAAAGTTTCAGGAGGTCTGCTATTTCTATGAGTTTCATTTCAGGTTCTTTAACGCTTATTTCATCATCTTCAAAAAGAATGTACCTTGAGCCATAGAGTTTTGTGTGTTCAAAATTGAGCTCTGGCAATGTTTCCTTGAGTAGTTCTATAAACTCTAGGTATTCTTTCTTGTAGAATGCGGAATATTCGAGGCTAAATGGCTGGGGGTCTTTAAATATAAGTGGTTTTCCGTTTATCTGGAGGTCCTTGAATTGTTCCAGAATGTATTTCCTTGTTCTGAGGACCATTATTTCGTCCAGTATTTCATTTTTTATTTTGTTAGCTATCTTTTTGAGTTCTTTTTTCTTGTGAGGATCTGGATCTATTTCTATTTCTTTTTTCAGTTTTGTGTATTGATTTATGAGTTCATCCACTTCTATGCCCTTCAGTCTGAATTGCATGAATGTGTCATCCATGAAGAGGCGTATAAGGTTGTATACGTCTCTTATTGAGTTATTTATTGGTGTTGCGGTTAAAAGGAGGAATTTATTTTTCTCACCTGTTGTTTTTCGTTGTAATTTACGGATATTTTTCCATCTTTTAGTGTTGCTATTTCTGTATTTGTGTGCCTCATCAATCACATAGATGTCATATTCGTCTGCTATCCTTTTCAGACTCTCCTTTTTGAGATTCTGAAACTTCCCAAGGGACATGAATCCTATTTTTCCAAGTGTTTCGTTTTCTATTATTTCGTATGCGCTGCTGAGTTCATTGTTGCTGGTTATCAGTTTTTTTTCCTGGCCTTGGAAGAAGTATTCCTGGTTTATCAGGAGGTCTTCCCACTGGTTTATGAGTGATGGGGGCAGTATGAGGAGTGCTGATGGTTTTTTATTCTCTGGTTTCCATGTAGGGTGTTTTCCGTTGATGTATTCCTCGATTATTGCTGCTGCAAGGAAGCTTTTTCCAAGCCCGACAGAATCTGCCAGTATAACGCCGTTATAGGTGTTTAGGGAGTTTATGGCGTTCATGACCCCTATTAACTGGAATTCCATGAGCACGTCTTTTTTGAGGATGTTTTTTACTCTTCCATCGAACCAGTGGTAGACGAGGTACTTGAATAGGAGTTCTGGGTCTATTCTCTGGCCCATCTTTGGTTTATGGTCTTTTTCTGTTACTCCAGAGTAGTCTATGATTTTCAGCATGTCCTGACTGAAGTCTGTGGCTTCTTCCCAGAGATCATCGAACCACCTGTTAAGATATAAAACATCTTCTCTTGAGGTTAGAGCTACGTTAAGTTCTTTGTTTTTGGTAAGACCTTTTTTTGTGAAATTGGATGAACCAACAAGTGCCAGTCCGGGGGACTGATATTCTGATGTTGGATTTGTAAGAAATAGATATAATTTCGCATGGAGTTTTGATTTATCAAATAGTTTGACTTCTATTATTTCTTCTGCGATGAGTTTTCTGAGGAGGGTTATGTTTCTTATTTGTTCTTTTGTTATGTTCTGTTCTTGAAGTTCTCCTATCATTTTGTCCTTAAAGAGCTCTCTAAGTTCATGACCCTCTGTAATTTCTTCACCTGTTTGTTTGGTGGTTTCATCTCCCATCACTATTTTCAGAAAGGGTTTTTTTTGGAATTCTGCCGGAAAGTCGTCCTCTATGAGTGAGAATCCCGTTATGAAGAAGTAACCTATTGCAAATTTGGCTTCTTCACAGTTTTTCAATTGATCTTTAATAAGTCTGACAACTTCGCGGTTTTCAGTATTATCCATGATTGAGGGGCCAAAATCCATCACTATCCCTCCAGAAGGATTAATATAACTCATATCTATGTCGATCATATGGGTTTAAATTTTCTATATCCTTACATTAGCTTCACTATGGCTCCTCTTATCATCAATCCCCTCACTTTTCTATCAATTCTACCATTTTTCTTTGACCTTTTAGCAATTCCACTAAATGCTCCCCTCCAAGGATATCACTATTATATGTTCTTTGTTTACTATTTTTTTTGTTGCAGGCGTTCATCCACTTAGGGAATGTCAAATAACACAAATATATATGACACAGAATAAAATTCAATGGAATAAAAGGTTGTGGATTATTATGGTTGAGTTAAATGAGAAACAAAAAAAGAACTTGAAAGATTATTTTAACAAGCTTTGTCCAACTTACAAAAAAAGTGGAGAATTTGAAAAAGATAAAAATGTGGTTTCAGATCGTATATCCTATTTTAGAGGGGAGCTTCCCAAAAAGATAGATGATATTTCAGAGATTGACCTTGTAGAAATACTGTCGAATACATGGGCTATTAGCAGAGCCTGGGGGAATGTACAGTATCGTGCTCAGAAGATCATAGCAGACAACGGGATCAAAAAAATCAAAGAAGCATTTAAGATACTCCTGGATACTTCCATTCCACCACATAAAAGATATGGAAAAGTTCTTAAAATGATCAAAGGATTAGGACCAGCCGCAATAACAGAGATCCTAGCATACATTCATCCACACGAATGCTCCATATGGAACAGAAAAGCCAGAGAAGCGCTGGACATCCTCAACATAAGCATCATAAACACCAAGAAATACAAGCTCACGCCACAAGAATACAAAACTTACAACAAACTTGTAAAAACCATCCAAGAAGAACTAAACTTTCAAAAGTCAAAAATGGAAGATATAGGCTTATTCCTCACTGATTTTTTCTTTTTTGAACTAAGCCAACAAGGTGCAAAACCAGAAAAACCAAAAGACAACGGCTTTGATCATGATGAAATAAAGGATTTAACTCAAGATATAGGGTCAATGTTAGGTTTTGAAGCCGATACAGAGGTTCAAGTTGCCCATGGCGCAAGAGTAGATGTGGTCTGGAGCGCCAGAATAGGAAACCTTGGAATAATAAATTATGTCCTCGAAGTCCACAAAAGAGGATCCATCGACAGCCTACTAATGAACCTACAAAAAGCAAAAAGCAACCCAACAGTACAGAAAGTCGTCGCAATATCCGATGAAACACAATTAGAGAAAATAAAAAGAGAATCCGAAGGACTCCCAGAAGAATTCAGACGCGACCTAACATTCTGGCCAGTTGAAGATGTTTTGAAGGTTCATGAGAATCTTGAATTGGCTATGAAGACAATTGATAATCTTAATTTGACTCCGGAACCATTCAAGTGATGACATTATTTTTCTTTGGTGGATCCTTCTATTGCTTTTCTTTTGGTCAGTTTTTCAAGATGATCTCTAGTATGCTCCTGTTTTGTAGTCTTTCTACTTCGTTTTGCAAGTGGCTGACTTCCTTTTCTCTTTTTTTGAACCCCTTCATAAGTTTTAAATAAAACCTCTTAGGGTAACTTTAATAATTTACACTAATAAAATTCAAAAAGTGCCGCCGCATCTAACCTTTGAGGGAGAATATAGCACAAGATAAAGTTGATGTCCACTCCCAAGAAAATGTCTATAGTATAAGTGTGAATCTTTACATAAAAATAGTATTATACGGAAATTTTTGGATAATATTGGCTTTGGGGGGGTTTTGATGGGTTTTATTAAAGGTGAAAGTATTGGGGAAGCCTATTTCAAGGCTTACAAGGCAATATTAGATGCCAAATCACCCCACTGGTACTTGATGGTCCATATTTCACGGCCAATCTTGGACAATTCAATGAAGATTTCTTCCTTGGATGTTACTGATTGGCTTAAAGTTATAAACGTGGAAAAAAGGATATATGATGCCTTTATCAATTTCAAATTTTCTAAAAAAGATGAATGGACCGGCGGCTACTCAGGCAAGGACTGGATAAACGGCAGAATACAAGACCTCCTAAACGAACAAGGCTACTATAAAAAAAGCCTAACAGAAGAATTTTCCCTCGACCAAATCCAAGAAGTGGAAAAACGGTTATCTGCCAGGGATAAAAATGGCAAAAAAATGCATGGAGGCTCAACAAACGCCATGGTATGCATACTATTCTCACCAACCAAGGACCTAAAAGCCGCATGCAGACCATGTCCACGAGCAGAAGGAGTAAAATCCCTAACCCAATCGATTTCAAACCAATAAAAGACAAATTGAACCTAATGGCGGTTTTCAGGAGCCAATCCTTTGATACAAAGGCATATGGAAACTTCATCGCACTTGCCATACTACTCCATAGGATGTGTCAGGCTGCTGGATATAAGCCAGGGGCTATTGTATCCACAGCTAATAAAGTAACATTTGATGGCCATAAGAATGATCTCTATAAACATTTAAGAGCAAATATCGTGGGACATATCACTCATCAGCAGGCATTAGATATATAAGTTCGAAACATTACCCGAGTCTATTTTTCCACAAGAATGTTAACAAAACTATAAACCTCCCATTTTTCCTTACCTACACTTCCATTTTTTGAGTAATCTGGTATTTTGGAGATAACACCACAAATTGCGAACTATTTTTTGCCTTAGTAATCTGTTAGAGGATTGAGTTGTGGAACAAAATTAAAAAAACAACTCCCAAACCCCCACTAAACTATCTAAATTTATCTTAAACCGCGCACAAAATAAAAAAACACTACCGAACACCCAGCTTCCCAAGGGCATCAGCAGCAGACTCACGAACATCCTTGTCTGGGTCTTCTAGTGCTCTTTTCAGTGGTTCTACTGCACGAGAATCACCTATCCATCCAAGGGCCCAAGCTGCTCCCTCGCGAACCTTCCGGTTTGGGTCTTTTAGTGCGTGGATTAGTGGTTTTATTGCGGGTTCGCCTATTTTCCAAAGGGCCCAGGCTACTACTTCGCGGATATCCTCGTTTTGGTCTTTTAGTGTTGTTATTAGTGGTTCTATTGTATTAGGATCGGCTATTTCTCCGAGGGCCATGGCTGCATGCATGCGAACATCTGGGTCTGGGTCTTTTAGTTTTTTGTTAGTTTTTTTATGTTTGGCTCTGGTTTGAGGAGGCGGTCTAGTAGTCCCATTTTAGGTCTCCTTTATTTTTTATAGGATATCTTTTCATTTTTTTATTTAATTTTTCGTGTTCTTTTTTTGTTGTTAAGCTGAAGAATGTTAAGGTAAGCCTTTGAATTTTTCCCAGGCTTTTAGAATTGCCAGGAAAAATATTCTCAATTCTGTTTTAGAGGTAGATAATTAGAGCAGGTATTATTAGGACCCCCCATGAGATGGGATTTGCTGACACCTACATAATATTTTGAAAGCTTCTTATAATCCATATATTAGAGATGATCAACTAGAAAATCCCCAAATCTTATGCACAAAATAAAAGAAACCGCAATAGATGTAAAACTGAAGAATATGATATGTTGGAGATTGATATCTCCTATTAATTTCGAGAGATAATGGGTATTTTATTTTTCAATTTTGAGGAATCTGGAATTGATTGCCACGATGATTGTGCTTAGGGCCATTAGCGCCGCTCCTTCTGCTGGGGTTAGGAGGACTCCGTAGGCGTATAGTACGCCAGCGGCTGATGGGATTGCGAAGATGTTGTAGCCTGTTCCCCATATTAGGTTTTGGATCATTTTTCTGTAGGTTGACTTGGCAAGTTTAATTAGGTATAATGCATCAAGTGGATTGCTTTTTACAAGGATTACGTCTCCGGTTTCGATGGCAACGTCTGTGCCGGCGCCAATTGCGATACCAACATCTGCTTGGGCGAGTGCGGGCGCATCATTTATACCATCACCTGTCATGGCCACTGTTAATCCCTTAGATTGGATCTCCTTTACTTTTTCGGCCTTTTCTTGTGGTAGAACTTCTGCGAAATATTCGTCAAGTCCTATTTTGTTTGACACCCATTCTGCGACCTCTTTTTTGTCTCCTGTTATCATTATGCATTTAATCCCCATTGACTTAAATTTGGAAACTGCTTCCTTTGATTCGGGTCTTATGATGTCTGCTAGGGCGATTGCACCTTTTAAATTTTTGTTGATAATTACGAAGACTATGGTTTTTCCTTGTGATGAAAGTTTTTCCACGTTCTCGTTATTAAATGAGATGTTGAGTTCTCTTAGATATCCTGGACTTACAATTTCGACTTTTTTTCCATTTATGTTGCCTTTTATGCCTTTTCCTGGGATTGCCTGGAAATCTTCTACAGGGAGAGTTTCTTTTGCAGCTGATATGATTCCTTTTGCAATAGGATGTTCAGAGTATTTTTCGAGGGATGCGGCATATTTTAGAATTTCATCTTTATCATATTCATCGTTTAGAGCGATGATATCAGTTACGCCAAATTTTCCCTCGGTTAGGGTGCCTGTTTTATCGAAAATTATGGCATCAACATTTCGTGCATTTTCGAATGCTACACGATCCCGTATTAATAATCCATTACTTGCTGCTAAAGCTGTGGATACCGCTACAACAAGGGGAACTGCGAGTCCAAGAGCATGGGGGCAGCTGATAACCATAACGGTTACGGCTCTTTCCAGTGCAAAATTAAGAGTCTGATGAGTCAATCCCAACCATACTGAGAAGGTTATAAGAGCGCCTGTAAGGGATAGTATTGTGAGCCAGAGCGCAAAACGGTTTGCTATGTCCTGGGTTTTTGATTTGCTTGCCTGTACTTCTTCAACAAGATTTATAATTTGGGAAAGGAATGAATCCTTGCCAGTCTTTTTTATTTCTACTGTGATGGATCCATCGCCATTTATTGAGCCGCCTATAACCTCATCGCCTTCTTTTTTGAAAACGGGTTTTGATTCTCCCGTGAGCATGGATTCGTCAATGGAAGTGCTTCCACTTACAATTTCACCATCTACAGGGATTTTTTCTCCAAGTTTCACTATAACTTGGTCTCCTACACTTAATTCATCCAATGAAACTTCTATTATTTTTCCACTGGGCATTAATTTATGGGCACTTGATG
Source organism: Methanothermobacter sp. MT-2 (assembly GCA_003584625.1). Classification (NCBI taxonomy): domain Archaea; kingdom Methanobacteriati; phylum Methanobacteriota; class Methanobacteria; order Methanobacteriales; family Methanobacteriaceae; genus Methanothermobacter; species Methanothermobacter sp. MT-2. Next base: position 1,367,456 of record AP017647.1, read on the forward strand.
GCATGAGTTTTGCAAGTTCTTCAAGTGCACTGGAAGCTCCAAGAACAGATTTCATTTCAATCCAGTGCCCTATAAGCATAATATCTATAAGAGTAATTAATTCCATGAAAAATTCGCTTCCGCCAAGTCCAAAAACAATTGCACTACTGTAAATATATGCGCTTGTAATTGCCACACTGATTAATGTATCCATTCCTGGAGTCCGTGATTTAAGTTCATTGTAAATACCCTTAAAAAATGGATATCCACCATAAAAGTAAACAAATGATGACAATATGAACACCACATACAAATCACCAGGGAATCTGATAAACTCAAGTCCAAAGATTTCCTGAATTAAAGGCGATAAAAGTAGAATAGGGACAGTTATAATTATACATACTATAAATCTCCTCTTTAAGTCCCCAATCATCTCAGCATGGACATGTTTCCCCTCCATTTTATGCTTTTTATGATGCATTTCATGTTTAATTTTAATCCCCCCAGGATATTCTAACTTTATCAGCACATTAAGGCGTATTTTGGTTTTAACCTTTACTAGTGTCCATACTCTCTCTTTAGTTGTATATCTTTGAGGTAATATATAGACATTGTAAGTAGGAAATATTTTTTGGTATCAAAAAAAGGTTGGGGTGGTGGGGATAAAAAATTATTGAGATTATAAACTTGATATGATTTTACTGTTTTTGTTTCATTTAGCCTCCCTTTTTGGATTAAATTTACCATTCCCGCCAAAGTTCATATTATCCATAATTTTATTATTATTTCATATTTTATTACAAAAAAATCATATCAATCCATATACTTGATCTACCATTAAAATATCGACTTGCAAAAAAAAGATTGAAACCTTATAAGGGAAACGATTAAGATTCATCTCCTTCCAACATCCTTTTAAGCTCTTCCACGATAATTTTAGCCTGTTCAACTAGGGGTAGAGCCCTTGGAGGGGCCAATTCCATAAATTTTTCGAAACATTCTATGGCTTCACTATATTCTCCCATAAATCTTAGAGCAGATCCTTTGCTGGCCCATGCCTCAGAATTTTTCGGATTTATATCTAAAGCTTGATTGAAACATTCTACCGCTTCTGGGTACTTTTCAAGGCAGAAGAGGGCGGTTCCTTTATTGGTCCATGTTCTGCTACTTCCAGGTTTCAATTCTATGGATTTGTCAAAGCACTCTACAGCTTCCTCGTATCTTCCGAGGGCTCCAAGTGTAACTCCCATGTTAGACCAGGCCTTTGCATTGTCTGGTTTTAACTCCAAAGCTTTTTCGAAACATTCTATGGCTTCTAGGTGTCTTCCCATGTCTGATAAAGCAACCCCTTTATTATCCCACAGTTTTGTATTTTCTGGCTCTGCTTCAAGGGCCTTATCATAGTAAAAGAGGGCTTCTTCATACTTACCTTCTACTAAAAGACGGTTGGCTTCTTTAAACCATGCTTTAACATTTGAATTGCTATCCTTCATCTTTGTTTATTATATTTAGTCGGATCTAAAAATGTTATGTTTAATACTAAAAAAGAGATTGAATCTATTCAAGAAGGTTAGGACAAAATTTTGGATATTCCTTTTTTACTTTTGTGTAGGTTTCAAGTTTATAGGCTTGTTGAAATATAAGAGTGTGGGTGTAATGCTAGCGAGACCATATATGCCAATTTCTTCAATGGGTTCGCCTCCTTTTTATCCGTGTCATGCCCATTAGAAACTTTTTAGCTGCCTAGAATTATAATTTAAAGAAAAACAATGAATATCCATTTAAATGTTATCTTAAAGCCCTCAAACTAAGAATTGGGGGATTGACACGCCAATTTTCGATCTGTAACAGAAAACGTATCCTACCAAAAGTTAATACATATGAATTAATCTTCCATAAAGTAAGAGTAAATTTCGAGTTGTAATTTGAAAGTGGGTTTTGCAAGGCAGAATATACTAAATGAAGCACAAGTCACTGTGACAAGAGCATGAATAGCAAAAAAATCCATAAGTATTTAACAATGTCTACATTCAAGTTTTTTAAGAGACTTTTCCACATATGCTGATCCTCATCCCCCCCAAAAATTACTCAAAACCTGAATTGCCATGATATCTAAGACCACTAAAAAAAAAGTTTAACTTCGTTTAACATAGCTATAACGAAAAAAAACTACCACATGGAAAAGCACCCCCCAACATTTAAAAAAAGCATTTTAAACCCATTATACAAAATATTCAAGTTCTTAAGGGTGTTATTTTATCATTACACTCTCTTTACATCCTTTCATTACTTAGCATTCCCTAAAAGAAGGGTAAAGGTTATATGGATGGAAAATAATAAAAAAGAAAAATAATGGGGGGTGAAAGTTATAAAAAACCAAAAAAATTACTTGCTCCTTTTAACTCTCATACTTCTAACGACAACAATAACCACTACCATGAATTATTCTCACGCAGCATCTGTACTCTATGTCAATGCAAACTCAGGCAATGATGGAAACACCGGAGAAACACCATTAACCGCCAAAAAGACTATCCAGAACGCCACAAACGAAGTGGATGACCATGGAACCATCCATGTGGCCGATGGAAACTACCCCGAGCATCTAATAATCGCAAAGAACGTGAATATCATAGGTCAAAGCCAAACCGGCACCACTATCGACGGCACAAATAACGGTCGCGTCATGACTATCCTCCCTGGAATAAAAGTGAGCATTGAAAGTTTAACAATACAAAAAGGGAATGTCACTGGAGATATCGTCAACTTTGGAGGTGGAATATTCAACAATGGAATCCTCATCCTCAACGACTGTACCATCCAGAACAACACCGTCATGGATGGACAAGCCAATGTAGGGGGGAATCTACAATGAACGCAAAGCCCACCTAACACTCATAAACTGCATAATAAAAGACAACATAGCACTAGGGCTCTGGACCTTTGGGGGAGGGATCTGCAATCAAGAAGAAGGAACCATAATCATGGATAACTGCACCCTAAAGAACAACCAAGCCATAGGACTCACCAATCAAGGTGGTGGAATCTTCAACGATGGAAACATGACCATAACCAACAGCCACATAGAGAGCAACTTCGCTGGGGGAGGAACAAACCTTGGCGGAGGAATCAACAACCAAGGCAACATGACACTAACCAAAAGCAACCTCATCAACAACGACTTAAAAGGAAATTCAAACTTAGGTGGAGGAATAGCCAACCAAGAAGGCGGTAATACAACAGCAAACCTAAACCGTATAGTAGGAAACACAAACCCAACCATCTTCAAAGACAGTGGAAATGTAAATGCAGAGAAAAACTGGTGGGGAACAAACCACCCAGACTTCAAAAGCCTACTATTGGGAATGGAACAACCCAAAGTCTGGATTTATATGACCATAAAAGCCAACCCTGCAGCCATCCACCCAGGAGAAACCAGCACAATCATAGTCAGCTTCAACCAACTTTATAATGGAACCATCATAACTCCACTAACCGGCCACCTACCCGACAACACACTAGTAAACTTCACCAGCAGCCTTGGTGAAATAGGAAAAATTGCACAGACCATACAAGGAATGGCAAAAACTATCTTAAAAACATCAACCGCAGGAATGGCCATAATAATGGCACAAACCGACCAACAAATATTAAATACCAGCGTAAAAATAGACTCACAAGAAGATACCTCCAAATATGTCCCGAGGACTGTTGGGATGGAAAACACAGGAACAGAGATCATACCACTATTCCTAGCCAGTATACTGATTATTTCCGGAATATCTATGAATAGAAAATATTAAAAATTCCCCCTACAATTTCTTTTTTTCAAACATCTATAAAACCAGATATTAGTCTCCACCTGCACCAAAAAAAGTTTCGGATAAACTAATGGAGGTTGCAAATATTCTAGATTATCCATTATAGTCTCCATGCATTATTATTGCTTGTAAGTCCCTACTACGAAAAAAGGGGGGAGAGCGTTTTTGAAGAAAAGATGAAATGGGTTTTTTGGGGGGGTGCATATAATTGCTTAATCTTCAATTGAAGTCATAGAATGGCCATGATCTTTGATTTCACCCTTTTTTGCATGCTTAGATTTTTCCCAGTTTTTTCATGTTGTGAGATTTGGGTTATGTTACCTGTTTTTTTATAAGAAGGGTTTGGAGACTTTTAATTGAGTGTCTTATCCTTTTTTTGAAAAATTGTGAAAACTTGATTAATTTACCATCTTTAAATTACTTTTAGCAGTCTTATAGTTTTTTAAATGTGTATTGGATGTTCAATATCCTCATTTTTCCACGATGAACCCTTAACTTGTCGAGTTTAATGGGTGGAAGGGTGGTTAAATTAGCGTCAAACTATTTATAACGGTTCTTTTGGGGAAATAATAATCCAAATAACCCCCATAATTGAAAATTACAACAGAAAAAGCCCACCCTAAAAACATTACATAGCAGACCTCTCAGCAGCCTTTAAATTTTAAAAAGAGTTCTATCATCGTTTTTTTCCCGGAAAAAACCAAAACATTTATATACTATGCTATGTGATCTTGTAGTCATACACAAAAAACTGTCCTAATAAATTAGGATATGGAGGCGGTAAAATTAAGCGAAAATGGATATTTCCAATGCTATTACTACTCGGTCTAGCATTGGTCCTAAACGTCAGCGACGTTTCCGCTGCAAATGGTAACAATTCAACCACCCTAAACCAGCAGTTAACGTCGCAAGTAAGTTCTCAGACAACCTACACGCCAAACGAAGTAAATGATGCAGCAACCAGAGTGAAAAACTTCTGTGAAACCAACAACAGATTACCCAATTATGTGACCATTAGAAATAATCAGGTTACCATGCCACAATTCCTAGACCTTTTAACCACAGATTTGATCCAAACAAACCAGGGATCAACAACACCAATTACATTGAAAAACGTGGAAGAACCCTCAAATCCTACTGGAACAACAAAAGGCGGCACACTCACAAAAACAGAATACATCAACATGGCACAAAACATTAAAAACATAATAGACGCCACAGGCAAAGCACCAGACAACGTAAACAGCTCAATCGACCAAATAAAATTCGAAACACTAGTCTACATCTTCTCCAAAGTCATGAACTTCTACAAAACCAACGGAAGACTACCAAACTCCGTAACAGTACCCAGCAACAATGGAGGAAATGGAGGAAACGGAACTACCAGTTTCGGAAATGGTCAATTAAATGGATTGCAAGGAACTGAAGGTTTGCAAATTCTAGCCAAATACATCAATCAAAACTTGAACCACCAGTACGGAGCAGCTACTACCGCAGAAGGTGTTGAAAGAACCGGACTTGGAGACTGCTGGGGTCTATCTGCATGGACAGCTAAAGTATTATATGATAATGGGTACACCGTTAGAATAGTTCAAGGAGCATCAGTTGAAGCAAGTAACCACCGATGGGTGCAAGTATTAATAGATGGGAAATGGATAAACTTTGACCCATCCTTAGTTACCAAAAAATATGGAAGTAAACCATATTATACCACATGTGCCAGTGTAAGTCAAATTATCGCAACATACTATGCCTAAGGTACTTAATGTTTGGGGGGCTTATAAACCCCCAAATATTTTTCCTTTATTTGACCCGCCCAATGGGTTTTCTCTTTCTTGATCCATTTCTAGAGTATTATCGTTGACTGTACTTCTACTTTGGTTTCTTTAGAGTAATTTGAAACTTTCTATTACTAATCTGAATTTTGGTAGTGTTTCATTGTACTTGCTGAGTGGTGTGACGCAGCCTATCCTGTAATATTTGGAGCCTGGGACGGCTTCAATGTGCACAGTCAAAGCTTGGTATTGTATTCCATCAGCATGCCATGTTTTAATGAGTTCCACGGCTTTCATCCCATTGACAGTAATATTTCGTTCTGAAACTTCTGTCTGCCCAATATTTGCAATATCATGTCTATATTTGCTGAGTTCTTCGTCAAATGATCTAAAGTTCAATTGTTTAACATAGAAGTAAGTGCTGATATTAGCTTCAGTGTGATTATCACTTGGATCATAGAATGCTACGATGGGATCTGGAGGGTACCCCCATCGAGTGGGACTATGAAGGTCTTTTATAGGCTTCCAATCTGCAGGATATTTAAATGTGATCCTATTATCTGCGTAGGTTTTGTAAGGGATCGTTGGGGTAGTATTGTTCGAATTATTGACATGACTCCCAATAGGATAAACATGGAATAAACTTGGATAAAATACTAAAACGGCAGTTATTAAAATCAGAATAGTAACTGCAACCATGAAAATCTTCTTAATTTTTCCAATCTTAGGTTTTTTTGGACTTATATGGGAAACCCCTCTTTTTAATTTATGGCTTCTTCCATGTTTTTAAGCCAATTAATATTATTATTATTTTGATATAAAAAGAGTTTTTCTTGGTGAATATTATCCAAATTTTTGGAAAATAAAGTTTCCGTTCTGTGGAATAAACCATTATATCGCTTCAATGGTGAAATTAGTGGCTTATGTTCCAATTGATGGTTCTTAGGATAGGATTTGTCTCAGTTGCTTTGATTTGAGGGTTTTTTGCTTTCGCTGAAAAAGTTAAATTTTCAACCTTTAAAAAAGAAAGTAGTTTTTTTGTGATCTTTTAAAGCTGAAGATTAAAAAAGGTTCCTATGATAAAATTTATGGGGGGGTTTATAATATGTCGTCAAGTATCCCCATGATTATTGCAATGGCTTTCTCTTCGTTTTTATCAACCCCATCCGAGGAATTTGCAACTTTTATCGCCATTTTTAAAAGCATTTTCTTGAAATTTTGAGCTTCTGAATGTTTCAATCTCCCCAGAAGGTCGGCAACTGTCTTCAAACCTTCTAGAGGATTCTTTTTTAATAAATTTCTAAATTTAGGATTGTTATTCGTCACATTGACTATATGATCCCTGAATACCTCATAGGTAAATCCAGTAGAATATTCTATAACATTCTTTGATTGGTTTAATACTTCTTCTAATTCCTCCTCATCAATTTTACCATCAGCTATGGCCACAACTTCAAAAACCCAGATCGGTGCTGCTTGTAAGGTTAACCATTCATTTTCATTAAACTTATTCCTAAAAGTCAACTCCAAACACCTCATAAAATAATATAAAATATTATTTATATCATACTTTATATATTTTTAGCTTTATCTTTATCACCTCAAAAAAAACATTTTTTTGGGCAATTTACAAGATGAAAAAATTTCCATTCTACAATATAAAAGCACTCCTCAATAAAAAAATAGTAAGTGAAGAGCCGCAAACTCCAGATGAAGTATTGGTAAGATGAAAGCATATGGCTCACACGGAGGAGGGACAAGAAACATTTCCCCATTTGGATAGGTTTATATTGAAAGCTATAAAAAGCATAAGATTATGAGAAAAAAGATGAAAATTATCCTCATAGGAGCCGTTACCATTCTAATATTGGGTCTAGTAGTTTCTAATCTTACAAATCCGAAAGATAAGGAATCTGAAGAATCTATTAATATCACTTTTACTGGGGATGTTATGTTAGGGAGGAATGTTGATCCTATTTTACATGAAGATCCGCAACCATTCAGAAACGTGATTAACCTAACCAATGGAACAGATCTGACAATAATCAACCTAGAATCACCTATCACCAATTCAACAGATCCAAGAGACAAAATAATAACATTCAAAGCAGATCCACAATTTACAAAATCGCTCAAAGACGCTGGAGTGGACGTCGCATGCCTCGCAAACAACCACATCATGGATTTTAAAGAAACAGGCCTAAATGACACCATAAAAAACCTAAAAGCTAACAATATAAAATATGTAGGCGCAGGCCCCAATATAACAGAAGCCTATAAACCCCTTATCATAGAAGTTAAAGGGAAAAAGATAGCTATCATACAAGCATCAGAATTCGCAGATGAATATTATATGCCCCCAGCAACCCAAAATAGACCTGGTTTCGCGCCAATTTCCTGGGAACATATAAAAGCTGCAATAGATGATGCTAAAAATGCAGGGGCTGATTATATTATCTGTGAATTCCATTATGGCAACGAGTACCGCTACACTCCAAACGAAGTACAAAAGGATATATATAAATGTATTGATGAAGGTGCATTCATTGTGGTTGGACATCACCCCCACGTCCCAGGCGGCATAGAAAAATATAAAGGACACTTTATATTTTATAGTCTCGGGAATTGCGTTTTTGACATGCAAAACCCTGAGACGAAAAGATCCATGATAATAGTCGTAACAATTAAAGGTAACAGTTCAATCATCCATATTTATCCTATAAACATCATAGGCTGCTATCCCCAACTCATGGACGTGGATGATGCCAACGCATTCCTAGAAGAACTTGAATCATATTCAAACGTAGAAATCCAAACCAAAAATGGTATTGGAATAATAACATGAAAGGACAATCTTGAGTATAAAGGGGGGGCTTCCGTTTGCCATCCGAAAATTTCATAAAATATAAAGAAGCCATCCTAGATGTTCTTATACTCATTGATATATTCGCCATAATCTACATCTCTTTTTATCCTGCAACTCCAATATTAATATCCTCAGTTAACAATTTCGACCTTTTACTTTGCATACTATTATTCGCCGATTTTCTCTACCATGCGAAGACAAATGAGGATAAGTGGGCTTTCATCAAAAAGAACTGGACTGACATAATAGCATTCATACCCTTACCTTATCTCAGGATTTTCAGATTCACAAGATTAATCAAGATTCTCAGACTCTTGAAGGTTTTAGCACTCTTTAGAAGGTATATCAAGGGCATGTTCAATTTCCTCTTGGAGACACATGTTGACCAGGCAATTGCTATACTATTATTCGCTATCCTCTCTGGAACACTACTATTCTATAATACAGAAGCTGGTGTGAATCCATTCCTCAAAGGTCTTACAGATTCCCTATGGCAGACTATAACCACAACCATGGCAGGAGAAGTTGTTATAGCCCCAGTAACATTTTATGGTAAAATCATAACAAGCTTCCTAATGTTCGTGGGAATAACATTCTTCGGCTTCTTAACAGCCTCACTAGCATCCTGGTTCGTTAAAAACCCTAAAAAGGAAAAAGAACTCCATGATACCATAGGACTCCTAGAAAAAAGACTAGATGAACTTCGAAAAGAAATAAAAGAACTAAAAGAAATCATAGAAAAAAAGAAATAATCCACTGTTGCTAATAACCTCTACTTGCAATAGTGAGGGACACTTCACCCGTTAATTTTATAATTGAAATAAGCTAAACTTTTATGGTAACCAAAAAAGTTCTGGGATCACAAATGACAAAAACAACCTACATTATCATAGGCATAATAGCCATATTCGGAATTTACCTCTACATCACAACACTTACGGGCCCATTCGAACCCGTGGGACGCCTTGGACTAGTTAAACTAGCAAATCCAGACATGGCAGCAGGCCACCCACAATCGAAGGTAGCTGCCAGTTACGCTCAAAAGAAAGGATCAAAATGTGTTGTCGTAGTACACTATGCAGGAGACGCCTCCTACTCCCACTACAAGGAAGGTAACATTACCATAATAAACTTCGCATTCATCGACCCAAACGGTCTTAGAACAGACATTGACTGGAACGAAGTCATACAAACATTCATATTCGGAATACCCGATGGAAAATACCGCTACAGAGTCGACGGATACGAATTCAACACACTCGACGAAGCACTCGCCTACGTACAAAATCTCGCCAAAGAAAACGGCCAAGAAGGTCCAATACCACTCTACTTCCATGGAACGGTCCGCAAAGGCAACATATTCATAAACCCAGGATGTGGTTTCCCATTATATGTACAACTAGTATGGAAACAATATGGCAGACTCGGCGCATACTACTACATAGCAAAGGGCCTTATAGAACCATACCTTAGCAATCCATATGCAGTCTATGAAATGTTCCACGCCTCAGACCTCCAAAGACTCTACAACGAAGGATACCTAAACTATTAAAATGTTATTGAAGCCTGAACATGAAAAATATGATACCTTATTGTGATGATTTCAGCAGAAAAAAAGAAATTGGGAGGTTTATCGTCTCCCAAATCCTATAAAAGTTTTTTTAAGTTTTCAATTATCTCAAGGATGGAATAGTACAATATAACCTGTGTTTCCCTGTCTTGGATCCAGTCATTTTTATCTGGCGCTCCTATGGTCATATAACCGTCGGTCTTTTTCAAAATGTCATTTTGAAGTTTTGATAATACACCTTTATAATCACCCGCTTTTATTTCCCACATCACTGAACTTAATTTATTTAAAAGTGCGTTCTGCATATTATCTGTCTTGAAAACAGCCGAATCTAGTGATATGACTATATTTTCTGTATTTTCGATGGATTCTATGACTTCTATTATTGGACTTGTTACTTGGATCATGGCAATGACTGGTTGACTGTCTATGTTGCCATCGTTTACTATAAGCTGCACTATATATGTACCTGGCAGATCCGGGACAAAACTTGTCACCATAGCCTGAGGACTTGCTATGGTGGCTTGACTCCCCACAGGAACTGATAAGAAACTCCATTGATAGCTTAGAGCATCTCCATTCATATCTGAACTTCCACTACCATCAAGGGTTACAGTTTCACCAACCATAACCGAGGAAGCTGTTACAATATCAGCAACCGGTTGTAGGTTGCGGAAACACACTTTTACAAGTGATGATGAGGTTTCATTCCATGAATCAGTCACTGTGAGCTGTATCACATATTCTCCCTTTAAATCTGGCTCAAATGTTGGTCGCGCTGTGTTAGCGCCGCTGAGCACCGCATTGCTTCCAATAGGCTTTGATAAGAACTCCCATTGATATGTGAGACTTTCACCATCTGGATCATAACTCTGAGTACCGTCAAGATAAACTGTAGTAACCTTATCCACCACTTGATCAGAACCAGCAACAGCAACTGGAGCGTCATTCATGGGTGTTATGGTTACTGTAACTGTCGCAATGGCTGTTAATTCACCATCTGTTATGGTGTATGTGAATGTGTCTGTGCCATAATAATTCTCATCTGGTGTATATTTTATTATACCATCCGGTGTCCAAGTTATGCTTCCATGTTCAGGATCCGTGACACCAGTTACTGTTAATGCATCGCCATCAGCATCAAAGTCGTTGACAAGCACGCTTATCATGACAAACATGTCCTCAAATGTTGTCACGGTATCATTCACGGCTACAGGATCATTATTTGCGGCTGTGGGTCTGGAAATTGCTATTTTACTTGGAGAATAATTCGCGAAGAAACTGCCAATGACATTGAATGTGTTCAAATCGATCTCTTGTATATAATAAGTGGATCTACAGGCTATTAGTGCAATATCGTCTATGATTGCCACTCCTCGGGGATAGCCTCCAACATATATTGTTTTGACCACCGTAGGTATACTTAATGTTAAGTCGATTATTGATACTGTACCATTATCACTAGCTGCAACGACCGCATATTTTCCATCTGCCGTGATTGCTGGTTTAGCCCCTGGATTTTTACCTACTGGGACAACAGCTTTTATCGTGAATGGTGATGTTGTTAAATCAATAATATATGCACTATTATCCCCAAGATTTGTTACCACTGCGAACCTTCCAGTAGGATCCATCCCAATGCATATAGGGAAATATCCAGCTCCTAAATCTATTGTGTAAATTTCATCCATAGATGAGAGATCAACAACGGATATAACTCCTTTACCATAACCTCCCACCGTAACCAGCGCATACTTGTTATCTAATGTAATGGCCACGTCGTTTGCTTCGCCAAAGATATAGGCTCCATTATAGTATCCTACGTATATGTCCTTGATGATCTGTGGAGTGTTCGAAGTCATGTTTAAAAGTGTGATCTTTTTTGCTTGTGGACCATAATATGTGTATGTGACAGCCGCAATATTTCCATCTGGACTGATGTCAATACTAGCGAGGCCATAACCATTGTATTTTGGGATGTTTATCGTGTCTGAAACAAATGGTGTTTCTGCTGTTAAGTTTATCACTGAAATTGTACTATTATCGACACTGGTAACCAAGGCTTTCTGGGAATCTGGGGTTATATCTACTCCGTTAGGTTGGTTTCCAACGTTTAAGGTGCTTTTTATTTGAGGTGTTGATGAAATGTCAATTATGGTAACGGTGTTAGCGAACTGGTTTGTCACTACAGCTGTGGTCTGAGTGGTTGTATTAGCTGCCGATACATCATCTATACAAATTGGGAAAAGAACAGCTAAGCTGATCAAAAATAAAATAGTCACAATTTTCTCCCTATTGTACATTAACCGCCCCTCCAAAAGTTATTAATTGTAAATAGAGAAATATCTTCTCATCAGATTCCATAGGAGTTTTTGAGATTTTGCTAAAAAGAAATAGTTCCAGGATTTATGTTCCTCTGTTTACTTTATTGATCCTAAATGTCAATTTTCCCCATTTACATATTTCTATTTTGTATTAAATTTTCTCTATTTATATTTTTATTTTATATTAAAAGCAAAAATTTTATAAATGATGACTGTGTTGGGGAAACCCCCCAGAGAAAGATAAAAATATGATTAAAATCAGATCATATCTTGAAATGTGTATTAGACCTGGTTCAAGGATTCGGTGTAATAAGAAAGAGGCTGTAGTAGGTGCGATTATCCCAGAAGACAGAGATTTTAGGGTTATAACTGTACAACACCTTTTAAGGGTTGGGGGTTGTCATCTGGGGGATCCTGTCTATATTGGGAAATTTAAGGGTACAATTACCAGGATATTATATGACTTGGATCTTGCCGTGGCAAATTTCAAGATTCCTTCTTCTCTTGTTAATCTTATAGAGATAGGTTCTCCAAGGCTTGGACCCGCCTATTCACTGAAAGAAGGGGAGAAGAACTATTGCACGATCTTGTCTGTGGGTAGAACATATCATTATCTCGCATTCGCCCATAGAAACCTGCCATTACCTGGTGATAGCGGATCTCCAATTATACAGGATGGTAAAATTGTTGGTGTTCTCTGTTCTGTCTTTTTTAACAGCGCAACAGCCATCGCCTCCTCCCTTGAAAGATTCCTATAGTCAGAACCTTTGAAGTATACTTTTAACCTCGTCCTCTGACACATCAGACCAATGTTCATAGGCGTCTGCAACAGCATAAGGGTATACCTGTCTTATGTTAGGAGAATATATCATGTCCACTTTCCCTTCCAATTTTTTGATAGCATCTAAGTTGGCTGTGGGTACTGCGATAACTATTTTACCTGCACCAGCCCTTTTAAGAGCCTCCACAGCCGCGAGCATAGTGTATCCTGATGCCAAGCCATCATCAACAACTATCACAGTCCTATTTCTAAGTTTTAAGTGTGGTTTACCTTTTCTAAAAATCTGAACTCTCCCTTCAACCTTCTTCAGGGTTTCTTTGATACCAGCTTCCACTTCCCTCCCAGTTAATCCAAGGGAATCTATCAGTTTTTGGTTTAACTTTGTTGTACCATCAAATGCCACTGCACCATATCCTGCTTCCCTGTTCCAGGGTAATGTTATCTTACTTACAACTAGAACATCCAATGTTAGATTAAGTTTTTTCGCTATAACAGCAGCTACTGGAATTCCACCTGCCGGTATGCCAAGTATTATGGCATCAGAATCTTGATATTCCCATAGCATTTGGGCGAGGATTTCCCCAGCATCTCTTCTATCCTTGAAAACAAAAAATTTATCCCTAAGTTCCCTATTTTCAATTATTTCTGTCAAATCTCGTCCAACCACAAACTTTTATGTGAATAGTTGGTGGATCATCCATTCAGGTTTAAATTCTACAAGATCATCATAACTTTGACCTGTTCCAAGGAACATTATGGGCTTGTTTATAACATAACCTATTGATAGGGCCGCACCACCCTTTGCATCCGCATCTGCCTTTGTAAGTATTATGGCGTCGATTCCAACACTCTCATTAAATTTCATGGCCTGTTCAATGGCATCATTGCCTGTGAGTGAGTCTCCTACAAAGATGATAAGGTCAGGTTTTATAACCCTTTTTATTTTTGCCATTTCATCCATGAGGTTGACGTTTGTTTGCATTCGACCAGCAGTATCAATTAAAACAACATCTTTTCCTTTTGCTTTTGCATGTTCTACAGCGTCGAATGCTACTGCTGCTGGATCAGCGCCTTTTTCATGTTTTATTATTTTCACTCCAAGTTTTTCCGCGTGATGGGTTAACTGTTCTATGGCCCCTGCTCTGAAGGTGTCTGAGGCCGCGATTACGGGTTTTAGTCCTTTATCTAGGAAGTATTTTGCCATTTTTGCTATGGTTGTTGTTTTTCCTGTGCCGTTGATGCCGACAAACATTATTATAAATGGTTTATTTTTCTTTTCTTGGAGGGTTTTAATGATATCTTCACCATCAACATTTAATATGTCCATTATACTATTTTTTAGGGCTTCTTGGGTGTATTCGATGATGTCAGTGCTCCTTTTGACTTTTTTGCCTACTAGTTGGTCTTTGAGTTCGCTTGTTATTTTTTCGGCGACATCTATTGCCACGTCACTTTCGAGTAGTGACATTTCAAGGTCCCAGAGTATGTCTTCGATGTCTTTTTCAGAGATTGTCTTTTCTTGTATGAAAGAGAAGATTTTGAATTTCCCGGAATCCTTTTCTGGTTCTTCTTTGACTTTCTCTGTCTCCAGTTCTTTTGTAGGTTCTTTTATGGTTTCTTCTTTGGCTGTTTCCTTGATAGGTTCCTCTTTTATCTTTTCTTTATCTGATATTTTTTTTGTGATTTTGTTGATTGTTTTGTTGATTTTTTTCTTCAGTGTTTCGAACAATTTATCATTCACTTCCTCTGATTTTTTGGTATAGTTCTTCTGCTTGTGGGGATAATCTGAGAACTATCTCGGTTATTTTTTTAAGGTTTTCTGACATTTTACCTATGGCTTCTTCCAGTTCCTTCTTTTGCTGGTCTATTGTATCCTTTGCGTCTTTTAGGGTTTTTTTCATGGCTACACCGGCTCCTATGCTCATTATAACCTCGTCGGTGTCTTTAAGCCGGGCTTTTATGAATGAACCCGCACCTACTGGTACTAGCGTTTCAACCCCCTCTTTTCCCCTCACAGACTCCAAAGTATCCTCCAAGATCTCCAATTCACTTAGAGAACCCCTGAGGGATTCTATCTGTGCTTGGATCAGCTCTGCCTGTTCCTGGTAGAAATTTAGTTGGTTTATGATCTCTTCCAGGCGTTGCTGGTCATCTGCTCGCTGGTCTTCCATTATGATCATGCCTCCAATATGGCCTTTAATATGGGATCTTGCACCTCATCAGGGGAGATCTCCTCTATACTCTTTATTTGTATCTTGTTGCGGCCTATCCCATGTTTGCTGCCGAATTCGGAATATATTTTTTCATAAATGTCCTCTTTTTTTATTGCCTTTAATTCTCTGGTGAAGGGTTGTAATTTTTCACCCATCATAAAACTTCCCTTAACCCTAAATATTCTTGTCTTCATGATAATCCCCCTTATCAAAGGAAGCCTAGTGCTTCTTCTATTCGGGCCATTTCTGGGCCTGTTGTTTTTTCACTTACGATGGCGCCATTTGAGTTGGCTATTGAGCATGCGCCTATCATTGTCATTCCATGGTTGATTGTACCAACATCGGCTGGTACTCTTAGAGTTTCCTCGACAAATTTTAATTCTTTCTTTGTGGTTTTTGGATGTAGTAGGGCTCCCTTGTTTGTGGCTGTGGCCACCGACCCTATAATGTTGAAACCCGCAATTGCACCTTGTTTAACTTCGACTTCCAGTGCTTTTTCTATGAGTTTCATTGATTTTTCAGAGAGCAGTGGACTTGCAAGGGCGCCATAATCGTTTGCTAATAATAGGTTGCCTACTGCTGTGAATTTTTCCGGTAATGCGAAGACTTCGAAGCCTGCTTTCTCTAAGGATTCTATCTCCCTTTCAAGTATATAAGGTGATACTATGATTCCATTGGAGTTTCCGCTGGATAGTATCCCGTTTAGGCTGCTTCCTGCTATGGTGGCCCTGAAAACCTCTACTTCTAATATTTCTTCTATTGTTTTTTCTATTCTGGTGGATGCGTGGAATGGTATGAGTGCGCTGGTTTCTGTTACTGAAATGTAGACTCCTAGGTTGGGGTTTCCGTCGAGGTTTGCTCTTTTTATCATATTTCACCTTTATTCTATTAGTGTGGCTCTAACTGTGCCGTCTTCTTCTTTTATGGCTTTTATTTTTATCTTTGGGGGGATTTTTTGCATGCCTCTTCCCCATATTTTTTCGTTTATTGATGAGTCTAATTTTATATCCTCTGATTTCATGTGTTTTTTTAGGAATTCTCGAATGAATCTTATTGCTCTGGGGGCTCTTTTTGTCCTTGGAACATTTTTAACTCTTCCTAATGGTATGGTGTATGTTCTCTCCATTTTTTATCCACCATTTCTACTTTTTTTAGACTTTTAGTTTGGTTCTTCTCCAATGTCTCATTTTGGGGTGTGTGCGTACTTTACGGTTTGTTTTGAGAAGAACCCATACTGGGACTCTTCTATTCTGTCTTTTAGCCTTTGCTAGTCTTATTTTCTTGGCGACGTGTTTGTTTCTGCTCATCTGACTATTCCTCCTGTTTCCAGCCTATTACCCTTGTCTGGTAATGTACCGGGAAGAACCTTGAAGATTTGCCCTTCCCTTTTATTTTATCGATGAGGTATCTTATTTCTATCTCATAATCTGAATTATTATGGATATCTGATTTTTCCTTTTTTAGTATAAATAATTGTGATGCAAGCCTATTTATTGTTTTATAACCGAAACCTGTAAGATTAATATATTCAATAGAATGTCTATCCTCGAGGCTTCTTATCTCATCTATTGTAAGTTTTGGAGTTTTATCATCTCTTCTTGTGCCATCAGCTATTATATCATATTTTCTTGCAACAGCTTCTAATACTTGTCTGTGAACGAAGTTTATACCATTGTTTGGGAAGCCATCACCTATTATCTTCCCAGCAGCTTCCATTAGTATGCTCTGATCTAATCTTAAGATTCTATGCGGGAATCCAAGAGCTTCTGCAGACTCCGCGGCGGGGATCCACGAATCATAAACTCCAAAATTTGCAGTTGCAAGTTCCACTTCCAAACCTAACCTTTTTAATATTGTGGCCATTAATGAGCTGTCTTTCCCGCCACTGTAAAGTACACATGCTCTCATAAACATGAAAATAGGATCATCTGCGAACTATCTTTATATCCCTCTTTTTGCCGCTGACTCTCCTTAAAAGCTCCTTCAATTGTTCATCAGTGATCTTTGAACGTATCTGGCCGGCCTGGGCCAGTTGTATTAACTGTAATTCGATTTGTTCAACGAATTCTGGTCTTGTAAGTCTTAGGTTTGCGAGTCTGCTTCTGGCCTCAGGGGTTAATATTTTCATGAGTAACTGTCTTTTCTGTATCTCGAATTGTTGGCGTAACTGTTCTTCTTTCTGGGCTTCTGCTGCTTGTTGCTGCGCCCTCTGTTGCAATTCTAACATTTTCCTTCTACGTATTTCTTCCAGGTCTGTCACCTTAATAAGCCCCCCATTAACCCCCTTAGATATTAGCCTCGTCTTTGGTTTTGTGTGCGATTTTGTCAAGGAAGGATCTTCCCTTGGAAGTTGCGACTCTTCCGCCTTTCACTTTTTCTATGAAACCTGCTTCTTCTAATTGTTGAAGGGCTTTTCTTATGATGGCGCCGCTGCCTCTTCTGAACTTTTCCGGTCTTGAACCGCGATCTTTTTTACCACCATATCTTGTCCTTAATCTGTTCACACCTATCGGCCCGTCAATGTATATTCTCCGTAGGAGGGCTGCGGCTCTTATATACCACCAGTCTGGATTGTCTGGGCGTCTTTCTTTATGGACGCCGGTTTTGACAAAGGGCACCCATTCTGGCGGTTTTACCTTTTTTTCTTTGCGTAATTCTTTTGCAACTTGATTTATGAGTAAATCTGCTGGCACGTCATAGACTGTTGTCATCCTATTGCCTCCTATCCTCTTTTCTTGAATATTATAGCGACATTTCCTCTTAAATCTATGAGTTTGGCATTGGTTTTTCTGATGATTTCATTAATATAGGTTTCTTTTTCACTGGATATGCTCTTTGCGAACTTCAATCTTATCAATTCCTTATCCTTTAATTGTCTTTTAATCTCTTTTATAACCTTTTCATTGACTCCTGCTTTCCCTATCTGTATGGTCATTGTTGATAGGGATCTTCTCATAAGCTCTTTTTTTGAGGGTGTGATATTCAATTTTATTTCTCCTTTTAAGCTTTTTTTCCCTCATATAAGGGAATCTCATTATCCTGCCACATTCCAAGCATTTGTAGTGTATTTTTCCTTTGGATAATCTTATCCTGCAATTGTATCCTGGCTTCAGGAACTTGTAACATTCTTTACAGAACCTTCTCCTCCACTTCCTTGGGATTCTCAGATTATACTTTTTCGAGATCCTCCTTGCAAGTTCAACATAGCGATGGGACCTTTCAGGATGCCTTGAGAACTCCTTATCTGCTAATTGGAAAAGAATGTCTATTCTCTCCCTGGCTATCCTCATCATCCATCCTGGCCTTCTCCCCGGCAAACTAGATCCTCTCAAATTTAGACTATAGAATAGACTTCCACTCTCCTTGCAAATGGAATAACATTACAAGAAGGATATTAGTGAACTATCCCCTTGCTTAGGCGATGGGGGTTTCGTGAAGATTTTAACCCTTCTATGGGGGTATTATCCTTAATGGCCGGTTCACACAGCCACTAACTCCTTATCCTTGTGGGGGATTCGGAGGCTGCATATTTGATGGTATTTAGATTTTTTTCGCGATTCATCCCCCCACTCTAATTGGAGGGGATCTTCTTGCAGACTTTAGATGAAATTTTATATCTAATCATTTAAAAAGTTTCCGTCGAGGAACCATTCCATGAAATCTACACCACCAAATGTGCAAGGTTTCTCACCTTCAAGGACTCCTATGATTTCATCTAGGACCTCATCAAGGGATAAGCTAGTAACATCTATTTCATGAACCCTACCTTTGTGTAATTGGTAAGCTTCATAGGCGCACACTCCAAGAGCCTCTGCCTCAACATTCTCATTCACTTTACTATGATCATATCCTCTCCCTTCTAGCCTCTCCCATAAAATGCCTGGATCTAATCTTAAAACTATAACAAGATCGCAGATCCTGCAATAATGCGACAAATGCCCCTCAACAATATTAAAAGAATCTTGGCTGATCACCTTCTCGATCTCCCTGCAAAGGGAGGGGATGTCAACAATTCTATAACCCCTAAGCGGATCCTCACCAATTAAAAGACCCTTCTCCTCGGCTAAACGGTTCACCTCAATCAAATTAGCATCTAATCGCCCTTTAAGCTTCTTTGAGACGGTTGTTTTACCCACCCCGGGAGTTCCTGTGATACAAACAACAGAAGCTTTCCTCATGCACTTACTCCAATTTTTTCATGATGAGATCAGCCACCTTTTTACCTGAAAGCAGCATACCACCAAAGATAGGCCCCATCCTATGCGAACCATAAACAGCATTACTTGCCATACCAGCCACATAAAGGTTGGGATAAACTTCACGGGTATTCTCAAGGAGACTTGATTCGCCCTTATCAGCCCACATTGGCTTCTCACCCATAACCTTACCAGTCTCTGTACTAAGCCTTGGACCTATCTTCTCCTGGACAACTTTTACTATTTCACAGTCATGGCCTGTTGCATCTATAACAATCCTTGACCTTATACTCAGAGGGTCAACGTGTAATCCTGCCATGTCCACCGCAGTCCAATTCAATACCAAACCTGTTATCTCATCGTTTCTTATCATAACATCCTCAATACTTACAAGGTTAAAGATTTTAAGACCTGCTTTACAAGCCTTTGAACAGATAGTAGAGGTGGCCTCTATAGAATCTGCAACATAGTATCCTTTTTCATGTTCCTTGCAGTCCACTCCAAATTCTCCTTGTAGGATTTCTCTTCCAGCATCTTGGACCACTATCTTATTGAACATCATCCCACCACCCCACATACCACCTCCAATGGAGAGTTTCCTTTCAAATAGGCTCACTTTAAACCCTGCCTTGGACAGGTAATAGCCTGCGGTGAGGCCTGATGGCCCGCCACCACCAATGGCCACGTCAACCTCGAGGTGGTCTATTAGTTCATCCATGTATTCTTCTATTATTGCCTTTGAGATTTTTATATCGTCTAGTTTCAATTTTCACACCCTCATCTTCTAGTTATTATAGTTAGTATATCTCCATCTTTTAGGATATGGTCTATTCCAACTTTTTGTCCCTGGAATTTCACTGAGTCGCCCCATACTCTCGCATGGCGGAATTTTCTTATAAAGTCTCTGTGAAGTTTCCCGCAGACATCTTTTACAGTTGCATTCTTTTTGATTATTAGTGGTTCTTCATAGTCTGGTTCGCCTTGTGGGGGTCTCAAGTAGACCCTTATGAGGTTGAGTTTTTCGAATATTTTTTCTCTAAGACTATTGATATTAATCTTCTCTTTTGCTGATATAAATATGGATTCTGGTATCTCATCTTGGATATCCTTAACATATTCTTTGTTTGCAAGGTCAACTTTATTGAAGACTGTTAAAGTGGGTATGTAGGCTCTGTTAGATTCTATAACATCTATGAACTGGTCTATTGTGGCATCATCACGTATTAGCACTTCGGCATTATGTATCCCATACTCGTTGAGTATGGATCTTATTATCTTCTCATTGAGGTGGCTTAACTCTACTGTGCTTGAAACTCGGATGCCGCCCCTTTTTTTCCTTTCCACTCTAATGTCTGGAGGTTTTTCATCTGGTCTTATACCAACATTCTTCAACTCTTCTAGTATAATATCTCTTTGTTTTGGATCTAGGATGTCTATTATCATTACAATGAGGTCTGCGTTTCTTGCAACTGATAAAATTTCTCTTCCCCTTCCCTTACCCTTTGATGCTCCTGGGATTATACCTGGTATGTCCAATACTTGGATCCTAGCACCTTTATATTCCATTACAGCTGGTATAACATCTAATGTGGTGAATTGGTATTCTCCAACCTTTGCCTGGGCATTCGTTATAATGTTAAGCAGGGTTGATTTACCCACAGATGGGAAGCCTACAAGGACTATTGTAGCATCGCCAGACTTTTTAACATGGAAACCTTTACCCTTCCTAGCGGTTCTTGAAACGGCCTCCTCCCTTAACCTGGACAATTTAGCTTTCAGTTTACCTATATGATGTGCCGTGGCCTTATTGTATGGTGTTCTCCTGATCTCCTCTTCGATTTCTTTTATTTTTTCTTCGATGTCCATGGATATCACGCAAAATTATACTGAAATTTGCTTTGGAAAAAATCTCAATAATCTAGTAGGGTTTAAATTTTTATATGAAGTCCATCCATAATAATGATGTTAGGTGTCTTTATGAAAGTGAAAGATGTTATGGTTAAAGATGTGGAAACCCTTGATATTAATAGTAATCTCGAAGACGTTTTAAAGAATTTCGTTGAGAAGGGTCATGGGAGCGCTATTGTAACAAAGGATAATGTGAAGGTTGGGATAGTAACCACATGGGATGTGCTGGAAGCCATAGCCGAGGGCGATGACCTAAGCGAAGTGAAAGTATGGGAAGTCATGGAGAGAGATCTTGTCACAATATCCCCAGAGGCAGATATCAGGGAAGCAGCATCCAAGATGGTTACCAATGTCGTCTGGAGGCTCCTTGTAGAAGAGGATGAAGAAATCATAGGGATGGTTAGCGCCACAGACATCCTACATGCTAAAATGGCGAAAAGATATTAGGCTCTTGTCCATACAAGAACTCCAGATTCCTCGTGGAGTAACTTGAAGGATGTCTGGTTAAACCCGCCTAAAAGGAAAAGTTTTGTGAACATGGAATTCTCAAGTTTCTTATCCATTATAACAGTCACATATGAGCCTCCACTCTCCACCACAAGTAAACCAAATTGACTACTATTATCTACTATCTCATTCTTAACCAGCTGATTACCCTCAACTAATATTAGTTTGTGGGGTTTTATCTTTTCTGCCTCGCCATTAGCACCCATCACCACTATAGTTGCATTAGTGTCGTTACCCTTCTTCTCTATAACAACACCCACCATCCCTGAAACATCATTCACAGTCACTATCCGAGTTACATTACCAACCACTTCTGGTTTCGAAGCTGCCAAGGAAGTATAATATGCAGAATGCTCACCTTCCTTCTTATCAAAGTCCCAGCTTCCAAAGTAACTCCACCATGCAGCCTTACCCAACATGTCAGAACTTAAAATAAGCGTGAAAGGCTTCTTCTTATCAGGATGTGAATACTTCAAAACATTATCAGCCTGCTGAGGTGTTAACTTATACTTATTTATCATCACATCCCTTGCACTATCCTTAGGGAGTCCAAGGGTCTCTGTAAGTATTTTAACAGTCAAGGAAGTATTATTAGTATAATTATCAAGTGTATTATATGCCATATCCCCACTCGTCGACAACATTGTAAGTATGCCAAGTGACAATGACTCATTATCAGTTAAAAGGGCCTTACCAATCCAGAATGCTCTTGGAGTATTCTGTGAACCTCCATCAAATGTCACGGGCCTGTCAGCAGCCACTGCAAAAAGGTGTCCGAAGTCCCACCAGGACATTACAACAGTATCACTAGGAGTGTTGTTTTTTATCCATGTTAGTGAATTCCACATTCCATCATCTGTACCTGGGACAACTGATGAAGTTAATGCATGGGCTCCGCTTACAGGCGCTGAGATTATAGCTACTGTGACAAGCAACATCATGAATGTTGCCCTGAATTTTTCACTTTTTATCGATAATATTATGAGTATTGCTATTATCCCTGCTAGTATCTTGGCTATTACAGTGACATTAAATGGGTAAATTAAGAGTATGCCTGCGACGAATGATACAATAGCAATGGATGTTGTGGTTTTAACATTATCCCTGAGGTACTCTACAAAATATCCTGTGAATATCCCAGCGGAAATGCCGAGTGGTATTGCGAATAGGGGCACGAACCTGAAACCCTTTGTAACCGTGTATCCTGTTAATATGAGCCATACGGATAATAGTGTTATGTAAGAGAGATATTCTCGTTTTTTCTTTTCAAAATTACTAGGATCTTTCGGATATTTAACGAATTTACTCTTTTTACCGGCGCGTTTACCCCTTCCTTGCTTTAATTCTATTTTAGGCGCTTCTAATGATCTTATCTTCCATATGAGCGCCGCCACACCAAATAATCCGCATATGAATGGTAATAGGCCGCCAACTCCTCCAAGCACTGACACTTGGTTCGGTATGAAAGGATTACCCTCTGTGAATGTTGGAACTTGCAATTCTGAAACAGACACATAAACATTAGGATAAGCCGTGCTCTGAGCGGTGGCCTGTAATTGCACAGCCGAAAACAGCCCAGAAACTGAATTTATAAGTGCTGAGAATCCATTCAAGAGTCCGAAAAGGAACCCTCCAACCACTATAAGAACTAGGAACATTGACAATTCCCTTTGATTAACCAGCCATTCAAACTTGCTCTTATAGGTCTCCCTTTCAAATCCCATAAGCCTTCTAAGGATGAAATAGACTATTACAAAAACTCCCATAACTGCAATGTAGAAAATGTAACCTACCCATGCCAGTGAGAAGAGCAGAATTGATATAATAGATGCTAAGGCAAAAGCCAATCCCCTTTTCAGACTATCGGCATTTATACTCTCCATAAAGAACCATATAAATAATAATGGTAAGAGTATGTTGAACATGTCAGTGTCGAAAAAACCGGCATAAGTGTGTGACACATACACAGGTGTAAGTCCTATTATAAGGGCCGCGGTTATACCACCATAATCATTGCTCATTTTCCGCGTGAAAAGATAAGCTGGTATTACACATAGTGAACCTATAATGGCGCCCAACCAATAAGCGACAACCTTAAGCGGATAATCTCCCACCATGTTAACTAGGCGATAAGCAAAACTTGTAGTATATACTATAAGTGGGGGATATTCAACAGCTCTGCCTGGGGGATAGTATGAGTGTAGATCCCAGTCTGTTCCATTAATCTTTGTATCACCTAACATTCCCTTTGTCAGGTAGTTCATTGTCAGCCTATAATTGTAGTAGGAGTCCATCTCACTGAAATAGGGAAGACCAGTTGAATCCTTATAAAAGTCCTTTGATTCCTTGGGAACCCCCCCTATATTATAAGCTTCAGCCCTAATAGCGAATGCTATTAGGAAGAGTACTACGATGATTATCAAGGGTTTGATTTTATCTAGCTTCATAGGATGTCTTCCCCAAACTTTTTGTTTGCTGGATATGATTATTTTATCAAATATAAATATTTTACTCCCTTTCTTTAACTTCTTCTAACGATGCTGTGAAACGGCATTTTGGGAATCCTTTACAACCTATAAATTCACCATACCTGCCTGAACGTTTTATAAGGTCTCTACCACACTTCGGACATTTCCCCACAACTTCTATTTTATCCCTTTTGGTTTTACCACATTTTGGGTCTAGGCAAGCCCTTTGCCTTGGCCTCCCATAGGATATGAGTGGTAGGCCGCATTTTTCGCATTTGCTTTTCAATATCCTGGCACCTTTTGGTAGGGAGTATACTATTCTACATTCAGGGAATCTTGAGCAGCCAACGAAGTTGCTTTTGTTTTTCTCTGAATATTTTATTACTAATTTACCTTCACATTCTGGGCAGTCTCCTATTATCCGCCCCTTCTGGTAGGCCTTGTAGAGGTGTTTCCCGATTTCTTCCCTGTTTTTTTCTATATCTTCTATTATTGATATGATTTCTTCCTTGGCTTTTTGGATGGTGTTGTCTTTTGTTGTTTCCCCTTTCATTATCTTTTTTAATTCTTCTTCGAATTGTCTTGTGAGTTCTTCGCTTGTTATCTTTTCACAGTATCTTTTAAGGGTGTCTATTATATTTTCTCCAAGTGGGGTTACTCTAATCTTTTTTCCTTCAATGTATTTACGATCATATAGTATTGAGATTATATCTGCTCTTGTTGATTTGGTTCCAAGGCCCCTTTTCTCCATTTCTTTTATGAGTGAGGCCTCGTTGTACCTTGCTGGGGGTTTTGTCTCCTTTTCATCGGCTATTATCTTTTTAACTGGGAATTTTTCTCCTTTTTCAAATTCTGGGAATGTTTCGTCTTCTATTTTCTGGTAGGGGTATTGTTCCATCCAACCTTTCCTTGCAACCCTTTTCCTTGAAAGTTTAAAGATTTCTTCACCTATCTTTAATTTTGCATTCATTGACTCTATAATGGCTTTTTCGCTGAATGCGCTTATGAACCTGTATACTATGAGTTCATAGATTTTACTTTCATGTTTGTCCAAGTCTTTTGGTAGGAGTCCTGTTGGGTGGATTGCTGGGTGTGCTTCATCCTCCTTTTTGCCTTCATGGGGTTTTAGTGGTTTTTTTAAATTGATTATTTTTTCTTTGAAGCTAGGGTTTGCTGAAAGTTTAGTGAGGATTTTCTCATAATCTATACTTTCGGGTAATTTCTGGGATGATGTCCTCGGATAGGAAATATAACCTTCTGTGTAAAGGTTCTGGGCAATGTTCTGGGTTTTCTTTGGGCTTAAACCGAATATCCTGTAAGCTTCTGCTTGTAGATCGCCTAGGTTAAATGGTGCTGGGGGCATCCTAGTTATCTGGCCTATTTTAATTTCTTCTATAATGGCATCTTTTCCTTGGCACTCTTTTAAGATATTTTCAACTTTTTCTTTTTGGAATATTCTGCCCCGCTGGTTTAATGCTATTATATCATCTTTTAGAACGGCTTTTATGAGCCAGTAGGGTTCTGGTTCGAATTTTCGTATGGTTTTCTCCCTTTCTACGAGTATTGCGAGTGCAGGAGTCTGTACTCTGCCGGCTGAAAGTTTTATGAACTTGTTAGTTGATTCTTTAACTGATTTCATTAAAGAACGGGAGATGTTAACTCCAAAGATGAAATCTAGCACATGACGGGCTATTCCACTATCTACTTGTCCATAGTCGAGTTCTATAGGGTTTTTGTAGGCTTCTATGATATCTTCCCTCGTTAGTGTGGAGAATTTCATCCTCAAGGTTTTTTCTAGGGCTTCTTCTCCACAAATATGTTTAAGAACATTATAGCCTATGAGGGTTCCTTCGATGTCATAATCACATGCATGGAAATATCTCGTGGCGTTTTTAGCCAGTTTTTCAATGGCATCTATATAATTCTTGATGTATTGTTTACTTTTATCAACTTCTGGTACTGGAACCCATTCAAGGTCAAAAAATAGTTTCTCATTAGGGTTTTTTGGCTTTAAGGTGTAAAGGTGGCCTGCTGCTGGGATTATTATGGTTTTTTTGTTCCCATTTTGATATTCCCAGTAGTATGTTTTTTTGTGTTTTTTCTTTTTTGCGTTTGGGAATAATGCTTTGGCTATTTTTTCTGATGAGCGTGGTTTTTCGCATATGATGACTTCGTCCATGATAATCACATTAGGTAGAATCCGTAAAATTCGCTGCAGTAATTGCATATTGGATATTTTCCATAATGGTAGTGGCTGCTGTCATCGGCTTTTATGTTGAATTTTCTCTGGCAGATGAAGCAGGTTTCTATCTTTTCTTTTTTGTTCTGGGATTTCATATGTGCTCGCCTTTTATACTATCTTGTATCTTTGTAGGAGTAGTAGTTCGTCTTTTGTGAGTTTTTTACCATCTTTGAATAATTTGTATATTTCCTCTGCTTTTTTTCTTTCTATGATTTCTCTTTTATGGGTTTTAGCCGCTTCTATTTCACCCATCTTTGATTTGATCGCTTTTATCTGTTTGTTGACTTGTTTTATTTCTTCCATGATCTTTTTTGATTCTTCATGTTTTTTTGATGCTAGTTTCATGAATTTCACGAATTCGTTATGGGCTTCGTCTGCCTGGGCTCTTATTTCATCTGTTTTCTGGAACTGTTCTAGCATTTTTTCGTGGTATTCCTGGGCTTCATTGGAGAGTTTGACAACATTTTCATGATATTTTTCTGATAATTTTTTAAGTTCAAGTGATTCAGCCATTGTTTTTTCATCTTCTTTTATTTTTGCCAATTCTTTTCTAAGGTCATTTGCCCTGTTAACTAGTTCGTTTTCCTTTTTCATGTCCAAAACTTGGGTTTCAATTATCTTATCTATCTTTCTGATCTCTTTTTCTAATTTTAAGCGTTTTCTCCTGAAAGGTGACCATTTTAGTTCTCTTATTTTTTTATTAGTTTCATCTCTAAGTCTTTTGTTCTCTTCCACCATCTTATTTATTTCATTTCTCTTGTCCCTGAATTTAATGGCCAATCCCAAAGCTTCTTTTGCTTTATTGTTGAGTTCGTCTCGAAGTTCCTTTTTTTCTTTTGCTTTATTGTTGAGTTCATCACGTTCTTTTAGGGTGGCTGAAAGTTTATCTTCGTATTCACTTTTTTTATCAAGGGCTTCTTCCAAGGTTATGTTATTAGATTCTTCAAGTTCTTCTATGAATGGTATTATACATTTGAGGTTCTTTTCTTCCACTATGATGTCTGCTTTTTCTTTGACTATAGGCTTCGCATTGAATGCTATGCCTAATTTGGCGGATTCTAACATGGATATGTCATTCGCCCCGTCACCTACAGCAACACATTCATCAAAACTAAAACCTTCTTCTTCTAGTAATTCCTTTAGGATATCATATTTTGTTTTTTCCACAAGTGGACCGCTAACTTCCCCTGTTAACAGACCATTTTTATGGTGTAGTTTGTTGCAGATTATATAATCTAGGTTCAATTTTTCACCTATTATATCTGCTATCAGATCAAAACTGCCTGTTATGGTTGCAACCTTGCAGCCTTTACCTTTAAGGTATTTGATGGTTTCCTTGGCGCCTTCCATTAATGGTAGGGTCTGGGCCAGCTTTTTTATATCATCTATCCTTGCGCCTTTGAGTAGTTTAACTCTCTCTTCTAGTGATTCCTTGAAGTCTATTTCGCCTTCCATGGCCCTTTTTGTGAGGTTTATTATCTTGTCTTCAACTCCCATCAGTTTTCCTATTTCATCTATTGCTTCACCGTCTATTATCACGTTATCAAGGTCTAAGACTACAAGTTTAATCAATAATATCACCATCAAATAAGATCCAAATCCGCGAGACGGGCTTTCGCCCTTTCAACACCGCGTTTAGCATCCTCGGCACTCTTTGCTCCTGTGCAGACAACTTTACCCGATCCGAACAATAATAGAACAACCTTAGGATCTTCTAAACGGTATACGAGCCCCGGGAACTGTTCAGGTTCATATTCAGTGTTTTCGAGGCCTAAAGCCACTGCTTCTAGGTTTAATGGTTTTCCCAGGTTTGCAGAGGCAACTATATTCTGTATTTTAATCTCGAAATCTTCTGGGATTTCAGGATCCATTGTCCTCATCTTATCCACTGTTATTTTTATGGCTTTCTTTGAATCTTCTATTGACTTCGCCCCTGTACATACTAGTTTACCTGAACCGAATATTAGGGCGGCTGTCTTAGGACTCTTCAATTTATATACAAGTCCAGGGAACTGTTCACGGTTAAAATCAACATTTTTAAGCGCCTTAGACACTCTTGTAAGGTCTATTGATTTTCCAAGGGTTGCAGAGGCTACTATATTTTCTATTTTAATATTTACATCATTCAATTATTATACCTCCCAGCGAAATTGAAAAATGGTATCTTCATGGACTCTTCTTTAAATGCTTAAATATATTAATATTAATGTACTTAAAAATTAATTACTATCAATTAACAATTTTTTATTACACAAGTGGGTCTGAAATTCTCTCAGACACACCTAATAGACTATCAAATATATCCCTTCCTACAATAATAAAAATCATATAATAATATGGTAATCTGTTTTCCGCATTAAAAGTATGCTGGTGAACACCCTTGATTGAAGTAGAAGTAAAAGCAAAATCAAAACCTGGGATAAAAAAGAAACTTGAATCCATCGGCGCCCAGAAAATCAAAAAAGAAAAACAAGAAGACACATACTTCAACGCACCGCACAAAGACTTCAAAATAACCGATGAAGCCCTAAGAATAAGAAAAACACCATTAAAAGCCTTCATAACATACAAGGGGCCTAAAATAGATGAAAAAAGCAAAACCCGCCAAGAAATAGAAACAGAAATCCCAGACCCAAAAAACATGACAAGAATACTAGAATGCCTAGGATTCAAAAAAGCACACAAAGTAATCAAAAAAAGAGAAACATACCAGTTAAACGATTTCAAAATCGCCATAGACAATGTTAAAGGCCTTGGAACCTACATCGAAATAGAAAAGGATATAAAAGAAGATGAAGACTATAATGAAACACTCCACAAAATCCTTAAAATCTACAAACAACTCGGAATCAAAAAAGGATTCCAAAGAAAATCATACCTCGAACTACTACTAGAATCATAAAAATCTTCCCATCAAAAAAATTAGGTGGTAATCACTTGAAATATTTTGTAAGCCCATTCAACAAAAAAATCAAACTAAAATTCCCAGATAACATCATAATCTACGACACCACCTTAAGAGATGGAGAACAAACACCGGGAGTCTGCCTAGGAACAAAAGAAAAACTCGCAATAGCAAGAAAACTCGACGAACTAAAAATACACCAAATAGAAGCAGGATTCCCAATCGTATCAAAAGAAGAAAGAAGATCCGTGAAAAAAATCGCCAACGAAGGATTAAACGCCGACATACTAGCACTATCACGGACAAAAAAAGAAGACATAGAAACAGCCCTAGACTGCGACGTAGACGGGATAATCACCTTCATGGCCACCTCAGACCTACACCTCAAACACAAACTAAAACTAACAAGAGAACAAGCACTCAACATCTGCATGAACTCACTAGAATACGCAAAAGACCACGGAATATTCGTAGCATTCTCAGCCGAAGACGCCACCAGAACAGACCTCGAATTCCTGAAAAAAATCTATAAAAAAGCCGAAGAATACGGAGCCGACCGCGTCCACATAGCAGACACAGTAGGCGCCATCACACCCCAAGGCATACAATTCCTAGTAAAAGAACTTAAAAAAACCCTCAACACAGAAATAGCACTACACTGCCACAACGACTTCGGACTAGCAGTCACAAACTCAATCACAGGACTACTAGCAGGAGCCAATGCAATATCCACCACAGTCAACGGAATAGGAGAAAGAGCAGGTAACACACCCCTAGAAGAACTAATAATGGCCCTACTAATCCTATACGAAATAGACCTCGGATTCAACATAAAAATACTCTGCGAACTATCAAAACTAGTAGAAAAATACACACATATGAGCGTCCCAGAAAACAAACCCATAGTAGGAAAAAACGTATTCAGACACGAATCAGGAATACACGTAGACGCAGTCCTAGAAGAACCACTAACCTACGAACCATTCCTACCCGAGATGATAGGACACAAAAGAAAAATAGTACTAGGTAAACACTCAGGATGCAGAGCAGTGAAAGCAAAACTCGAAGAATACGGAATAGAAGTAACCAGAGACGAACTCTGCAAAATAGTAGAAGAAGTTAAAAAAGCCCGAGAAAAGGGAAGATTCATAAATGATAAACTATTTAAAGAAATCATAAGCTCAGTTAAAGGACCAGTAGACATGTAGTGATCCCCCATGAACATCACAGAAAAAATACTAGCCAAAGCCGCGGGAAAAAAAGAAGTAAAAACAGGCGAAATCATCGAAGCCAAAGTCGACCTCGCAATGACACACGACGGCACAAGCCCACCCACCATAAAAACCTTCCAAAAAATAGCCGAAAAAACAGGACAAAAAAAAGTCTGGGATCCAAAAAAGATAGTCATAGTCTACGACCACAACATACCACCAAACAATATCGGAGCAGCCCAATTCCAAAAAGTAACACGAAAATTCGCAAAAGAACAAAAAATAGAAAAGATTTTCAAACACGGAGAAGGCATATGCCACCAGGTGCTCCCAGAAAAAGGATTCATAAAACCAGGAACAGTCATCATAGGAGCAGACTCACACACTTGCACCTACGGGGCATTCGGAGCATTCGCCACGGGAATGGGAGCAACAGACATGGCCATGATATTCGCAACCGGTCGAACATGGCTCAGAATCCCAGAATCGATAAAAATAGAAGTAGAAGGCAGATTCAAAGAACATGTAACAGCCAAAGACCTCATACTGCACATCATAGGGACACTAGGAGTCGACGGGGCAACCTACAAATCAGTTGAATTCACGGGAGAAACCATAAAAAAACTTGACGTCCCAGACAGGATGACCATCTGCAACATGACAGTAGAAATGGGAGCAAAAAACGGGATAATAGAACCCAACAAAGCAACCTTAGAATACCTCAAAAAAAGATCCCAGACAAAATTCCAAATATACACTCCAGACCCAGACCACAACTACAATGAAGAATTTTATTTCAATATAGACGATCTCAAACCACAGATAGCCTGCCCACATTCAGTTGACAACGTAAAAGACGCTGAAAAACTCATAGGAAAGCACATAGATGAAGCATTCCTAGGTTCATGCACAAACGGAAGATTCAAAGATCTTAAAATAGCAGCAGAGATCCTAAAAGACAAAAAAGTACACGAAGACGTGAGGATGATAATAGTCCCAGCATCCTCCAACATTTACATTAGAGCCATCAAAGAAGGCCTCATAAAAACATTCCTAGATGCAGGTGCAATAATATGCAATCCAGGCTGCGGCCCATGCCTCGGAGCTCACATGGGCGTACTAGGACCTGGAGAAGTTTGCATATCCACAAGCAACCGAAACTTCCAAGGACGCATGGGAGACCCCAAATCAAAAATCTACCTCGCAAATCCGGCGATAGTGGCCCAATCAGCCATCAAAGGCGAAATATCCATACCAGAATAAAAGGGGATGTGGAATGGATATAGATATCGTGGAAGAAATCCAAAGACTTGAAAGGATAATAGGCCCGCTTTCAAACACCCAGAAGATACTATTAGCAACTGACGGTTCAATCACAAGAATACTCGACGTACTCTTTGGAAAAGTGAAAATAAGAACCTTAGTCCAAGAATTCAGGGAAGCCAATGAAAAAATCGCCGATAAACTTGACATAGCCATTGGAGAGAAAATAAACTATAGGATAGTTTTAATCGGTAACAAGGAGCCGCTGATACACGCAATATCATACATACCCCTTGCAAGATTAGACAATGATTTCAAAGAAGATCTGATAAGAGCAGACATACCAATCGGGAAAATACTCCGCAAACATAACATTGAATCAAGAAGAGAAGTGGAAAAAATAGACATTGAAGAACCCACCAGTGAACTCAAAAAAATATTCCAGACAGATTCATTAATGTTAACACGCACATACAACATCATACACAAGGATAAAATCTTGATAAGGATAAAAGAAACATTCCCCATCACATACTTCACAGGAGAATACTAAAATTGAGGTCTATGACATGGGTGTTAAACTCAAGGATATAATATACTCCTCAAAGATAAAAATCGAGGATCTGAATGGGCGCATCCTAGCCATCGACGCCCCAAACACCATATACCAATTCCTCTCCAGTATAAGGCAAAAGGATGGAACACCCCTAATGGACAAAAAGGGAAGAATAACATCCCACCTCAGCGGCATACTATACAGAACCGCGGCCATAATAGAAAAGGGCATAAAAGTGGTCTATGTCTTCGATGGAAAAAGTCCAGAATTTAAACGTGAAACAGTCACCAAACGAAAATCTATAAGAATCGAAGCCGAAAAGAAATGGAAAGAAGCTCTCAGGGAAGGGGAGGTCGAAGAGGCTAGAAAATATGCTATAAGATCCGCCAGACTATCCTCTGATATAATATCAAGTTCAAAGGAGCTTCTAGACTTAATGGGCGTGCCATTCGTTAACGCCCCAGAAGAAGGCGAAGCCCAAGCATCTTACCTCGTCCAGAAGGGTGATGCATGGGCAGTCGCCTCCCAAGACTATGACTGCCTCCTATTCGGAGCCCCAAGGATAGTCAGAAACCTCGCCATAACCCTAAAAGCACACGAACTAGAACTCCTAGAATTAGATGTTATCCTAAAAAGGTTGGAGATTACGAGAGAACAACTAGTTGACATGGCATTACTCGTAGGCACAGACTTCAACAGGGGCATAAAAGGGATAGGCCCAAAAAAAGCCTTCAAACTTATAAAGGAAAAGGGCAACATCCATAATGTATTAAAAGATTTAGGTGAAGAACTAGACGAAGACCCAGATACCC
This sequence comes from Methanothermobacter sp. MT-2, assembly GCA_003584625.1. NCBI lineage: Archaea > Methanobacteriati > Methanobacteriota > Methanobacteria > Methanobacteriales > Methanobacteriaceae > Methanothermobacter > Methanothermobacter sp. MT-2. Next base: position 1,400,853 of record AP017647.1, read on the forward strand.
TAAGGAAAATCTTCCTCAAACCCCAGGTTACAGATGATTACAAGCTTTCATGGAGAAAACCCGACAAGGATGGTATAATAGAATTCCTCTGCCATGAACATGGGTTTTCAAAGGAAAGAGTGGAAACTGCCATAAAAAAGATGCAAGTTGAAACTTCTATCCAGAAAAGTTTGACAGACTGGTTCTGATAGACTCCTCAACCAGCCTATAATAGAAACCCTTTCTATGAGAATAATCAATAAGCCTACTATAGGATGGGTGCGCCTTTAAAGTCTCGGAATCTCCTATTATTATAAGCTTTCTCCTAGCCCTTGTAAGTGAAACATTAAGGCGCCTTAGATCGCTGAGAAACCCTATCCTACCCTGTTTATTGCTCCTTACCATTGATATTATTATAATCTCCTTTTCACGTCCCTGATAGCCATCAACAGTATTAACCTCAACCCTAGCATGGGACGATATAAGATCTACTTGATCATCATAAGGCGTTATAATACCTATATCAGAAGGGTTAACACCCCTCTTAATAAATAAATTGGATATTATAATAGCAAGATCAGCCTCTAATTGATTCTGGAGTGAAGGCGACCCCCTAACTCTTCTCTCGAACTTTACTCCAATATCGGCGGTGTCTATGAATATCAGAGGCTTTTCAGGGTCTAAAAGTTCTCTTCCAAGTTTCCATTCACAATCTGTATCATTCACAAGGTCTTTTATTGTGAAATTTTCCAGGCCAAGCGCTGCTTTTATTTTACCATCATAAAATTCCATGTTTGGGAATTCCATCAACTCTGGGTTCATACGATACTGGATATCTAACATGTATGCCTTATATGGGTACAATCTTATCAATTCCTCAAATAGAGTTTTCTCTAATTCTAGGGCATCCTGATTCAAGATTGTTGGGGGTAACTGTTTATGGTCACCTGCCAGGACAAACCTCCCCCCACGGGAAAGTGGGATGAGAATACTTGGTATTGTGGCCTGTGAAGCCTCATCAACTATCACAAAATCGAATCTGATATCATCGAGGTGTTCTAGGGCTGCTGATGAATTAGTTGAAAGTATTACAGGAGTTTTAGCCAGGATCTTTGCTACTATGCTATTTTCTATATCATCTATCTTCTCGTATAATTCATCTATTTTCTTGTTGGTTTTTATCCATTTTGCCATGGATATCATGACATTCGGTGATATTCCCCTAATACCTTTCCTTTTCATGGCATTTGCCACTATTTGCCTGTCACTCAAACCTCTTCTGAAGGATGGTGTGGGTTTATGGTATTTTTCCCTTTCATCTATCAATTCTTGGATGTTTTCTTCTAGTTCAGGTATTTTTTTATAATCTGGATGATTTTCCACTTTATATGCTAGGGTCTTTTCAAGGTTTCTTTTTGAAACTCTTTGCGGGTGCCCAAGCCTTACACATTCTACTCTTCCATCTAATCCTTCTAGGATATTATCTACTGCAGCATTACTTTCTGCAGTTACAAGCAATTTCCTGCCTTTTTTAACTTCTTGTATTATAAGTTCAAGTAGGGTTCTTGTTTTACCAGTGCCGAATGGACCGTGAATCAAGAAAAAGTCTTCAGATGCCATGGCTCTTGATATTGCTTCTCTTTGGGAATGGTTAAGGTCTTTGTCTTCCGGTTCAAATTCCACTTTTTCTGTTTTGTTTGTGGGGCTTCTTTTTCCTAGGAGGAATTCTAATACCTGGTGGGTGTTTTTGTTGAGTTTTTTCAGGTTATCTTCCATCCGCTGGAATGTGATATCATTGGCATATAAGTCGATTCTAACATTTTTTAAAGCCCATCTTGGCACCTTTTCCATGGCAACAGTTATAAATCTGCTGCCCTTCTGGGCTACAGTTGCTGTAAGATCGCTTCTAAGGGGGTTGCCCCTACTTATAAGTACAAGGTCTCCCACGCTTATCTCGGTTTCGATAGGTTTTTTCCTACCATACTTAACAAGGATGAATCCAAGTTCCCTGCCAAGAATTTTCCCATTAAGGTTATTAATAGCCCTACCTATCTTCTCACGCTTCAAGGCGGATAAATGTCTTATCTCGGCCATCATAGCCTCTATCTCCGCCTTCCTCTCCATCTCAACAAGTTCTAATAGTCTTTCCACGTATTTTTTGATTTTGATTTATGGGTCCCTCCTAGAATGGTGGATAATCACCGAAGAATTCTCTGGCATATCTTCTGGCAATTTCAACTTGTCTGGGATACTTTCTTCCAAGTTTTTCCTCCAATTCTGGACGATCTTCTATTGACGCTATAACCCTCAGAATACTAGCATAGGTCTTGAAGGCCTTCCCATTTAGAATGCATGGCATTTCAAGGGTGATGCAAACATCCCACCGTTTAAACAGGCTAGTTCTTATATGTGGAGATACTGAGCCTATAAGAACACCATTTTCCATTTCGATAAGGGGTGGGACTCCAATCTTCTTTTTACGTTCAGGGTCTATGAGGCGTTCATAATTTTGATCCTTGTAACAGTGCGCCTCCACATAAATCGATGGCTTATAATATTCTATTAATGAGAGGATCTCTTTTCCCTGTCTTGTATTATAATATGATCTTTTTAGGGTGCTGAGATAAGTTGTGGAATTGCAGTTATAGATTATAAGCTCGCCACTTTTCACATCTTCAAAATTTATCATTTTAAGGGCTTTTATCGTTGTAAGACCTTCCCTTCCATGCAAACCCCCTATGAACAATCTTCTTGGCTTATCACCCTTTTTTATTAACCTGAAGAAACTCATGTTCCTTCCTGCCAATTACTCAAATATTCCACTTGCCTGGGTGTTAATTCATCTATCTCTATGTCCATGGATTTCAATTTCAACTTCGCAACCTTTAAATCGATCTCATCAGGAGACCTATAAACTCCAGGTTCATACTCTTGGCTTAAAAGGTGAGCTGCAGAAAGTGCTTGTAATGAAAAGCTCATGTCCATTATCTCAGCAGGGTGGCCTTGACCCCTGCTAGAAGCTAAATTAACAAGCCTGCCCTCTGCAAGAAGATATAATCTTCTACCATCACCTAATGTGAACTCTTCAATATCCTCCCTGATAATCCTATTTTCGACTGAAAGCTTTAAAAGATCATCGCGGCTTATCTCGACATTGAAATGCCCTGCATTGGCCATTACACACCCATCCTTCATCTTTTTAAAATCTTCTAGCGAGACAACATCAATGTTTCCAGTGGCTGTTATGAGCATGTCAGCATATTTAACAGCCTCATTTACCTTCATAACCCTGAAACCGTCCATACGAGCTTCAAGAGCCCTTATAGGATCCACCTCGGTTATGATTACATTGGCCCCGAGACCTTCAGCTCTCATAGCGATTCCACGACCACACCATCCATAACCACAAATAACAACGGTTTTGCCAGCTATTAACATGTTAGTTGTGCCCATTATGGAATCAACTGTTGACTGGCCAGTACCATACCTGTTATCAAAGAGATATTTTGTATATGCGTCATTTACAGCCATGACAGGGAATCCTAGCGCTCCGTCCTCTGCCATTGCCCTTAGACGATTTATACCAGTGGTGGTCTCTTCACATGCACCTCTTATTTTATCTAATAGTTCCTGTCTTTCCCTGTGTACTAGGAATATCATGTCTGCCCCGTCATCGATAAGGATGTCTGGTTCATGGTCGAGTACGCGATGAATGTTCTCATAATATTCTTGTTTTGTTTCACCACGCCAACCATAAATGTTAAGGCCGAAGGATGCTCCTGCTGCCGCGGCATCATCTTGGGTAGAGAGGGGGTTGCAGCCTGTCATCGCGACTTCAGCCCCTCCGGCCATTAATGTTAATCCTAGGTTGATTGTCTTCGGTTCTAGGTGTAAACATGAAGCTATAGTAATATCCTTGAAGGGTTTGTTTTCTTTGAATTCTTTTTTTATGTGTTCTAGGACTGGCATGTGCCTTTGAACCCATTCTATTTTCTCTTTCCCTTTTGGGGCTAGTGAAATATCCTTTACATTATATGGCATGAAAAATCCTCTCCAAAAAAATTAAAAGATGTGAAGTTTTAGTGGCTTATAGGTATTGTACTTGTTCTTCTGCCATGGTTGATTTTGGTTTTATTTTTTTCAGGGCTTTCATGAAGTTTTTCATTGGAACTTTCTTTGCGTTCATGTCTTCTCTGAGTGTTAGCATGGCTGCTTCTCTGCAGATTGCTTCTATGTCCGCGCCAACATAACCTTCTGTTTTTTCTGCTAATTTTTCGAGGTCTACGTCTTCTGCTAGTGGCATGTCCTTTGTGTGAACTTTGAATATTGCGAGTCTGGCTTCCTTGTCTGGATCTTCGACTTTCACGTGTCTGTCGAATCTTCCTGGTCGTAGTAGTGCTGGGTCTAGGATGTCTGGTCTGTTTGTTGCTGCTATTACCACTACGTCTTGTAGTTCTTCTAGGCCGTCTATTTCTGTTAATAGTTGGTTGACTACTCTTTGGGTTACTCCTGAGTCTGCTTCTGATCCTGTTCTGCGGGATGCTATTGCATCTATTTCATCGAAGAATATTATTGTTGGTGCTGTTTGTCTGGCTTTCCTGAATACTTCTCTAACGCCTTTTTCTGATTCGCCAACCCATTTTGAGAGTAGTTCGGGTCCTTTGACTGCTATGAAGTTGGCTTCGCTTTCGTTTGCAACTGCCTTTGCTAGGAGTGTTTTACCTGTGCCTGGTGATCCGTAGAGTAGTATGCCTTTTGGTGGTCTTATGCCGAATTCTCTGAATTTTTCGGGGTATTTGAGGGGCCATTCTACTGCTTCTCTGAGTTCTTGTTTTGCCTTTTCCAGTCCTCCGATGTCTTCGTAGGTTACGTTGGGTACTTGTACTAGTACTTCTCTGAGTGCTGATGGTTGTATGTCTTTGAGGGCGTTTTTGAAGTCTTCTCTGGTTACTATCATTTTTTTGAGGACTTCTTTTGGTATTTCTTCGTCGACTTTTAGTTCTGGTATTATTCTTCTGAGCACTCTCATTGCAGCTTCTTTACAGAGTGATTCTAGGTCTGCGCCCACGAATCCGTGTGTTATTTCTGCTAGTTCGTCTAGGTCTACGTCTTCTGCTAGTGGCATGCCTCTTGTGTGTATTTCTAGTATTTCTTTTCTTTCGTCTTTGTCTGGCACTCCTAGTTCTATTTCTCTGTCGAATCTTCCTGGTCTTCTGAGTGCTGGGTCTAGTGCGTCTGGTCTGTTTGTGGCTCCGATGACCATGACTTGGCCTCTTGTTTTAAGGCCGTCCATGAGTGTTAGGAGTTGTGCTACTATTCTTCTTTCTACTTCTCCTGATACTTCTTCTCTTTTTGGTGCTATTGCGTCGATTTCGTCGATGAATATGATTGATGGTGCGTTTTCTTCTGCTTCTTCGAATATTTCTCTGAGTCTTTCTTCTGATCCTCCGACGTATTTGCTCATGATTTCTGGGCCGTTTATTGCTATGAAGTGTGCGTCGCTTTCGTTTGCAACTGCCTTTGCTAGGAGTGTTTTACCTGTGCCTGGTGGTCCGTACATTAGTATGCCTTTTGGTGGTGTTATGCCTAGTCTTTCGAATAGTTCTGGTCTTTTTAGTGGGATTTCTATCATTTCCCTTACTTTTTTGACTTCTTCTTTGAGGCCTCCGATGTCTTCATAGGTTACGTCTACTAGGTTTGTGACTCCTTCGAGTTTGCTTACGTCTACTGGTTGTGGTTGTATTTCGACGTTTGTCATTTCTGTGACTTTGACGACTCCTGTGGGTTTTGTTGATACTACTGCTAGTTTTAGTTCTCCTAGTGGTGATATGTCCATGAAGTCTCGGAGTAGTTCGTCGAATAGGCTGCCTGTGGTTATTTGTTGTCTTATCCCTGATACTATTATGTCTCCTTTTACGAGTACTCTGTTGAGGAATGCTGATCTTATATTTCCTCTTATTATGATTTGTTGTTCTACTGGTGCTAGCACGACTTTTTCTGCTTCTTTTACATCTGCTACTCTGATTGTTACTTCTTCTCCTATTGATGCTCTTGCGTTTTTGCGTATGTATCCGTCTATTCTTATGATGCCTAGGCCTATGTCTGATTGTGATGATGCAGCTGTGGCTGCTGTGAGTTTTTTTCCTTCTATTTCGATTATGTCGCCGTCTTTGATTCCTAGTTCTTCCATTGATTGTGGGTCGAGGCGGGCTATTCCTCTACCTACGTCTGATTGTGATAATGCTTCGGCTACTTTTAATTTTATTTCTTTTCTTTCCATTTATTTCACCTTATTAATTATATTATTTTTTTTATTTATTAAGGGGGTTACCATGATATTTTAGTAAATTTTGGTAACTATAATACAAATGTAGTTTATCATATATAAAGGTTTCGGTAAATTTATATATGATAAACTTGAATTTATGAAATCCACCCTAGAAAATTATTATCACAACCTTATCTTATAACCGCGCCAAAACCCTCAAACAGACCTTTAACCTTCTCATAAACCTCAGAATCAAAAACCTCAAACCTAAAAGTTATACTAACCATCCCCGAAGGTATCTGATCACCCCTATAAACATCAACCACACTAGCTTTTATCACACCATCCAAACCCTCAATAACACCCCTTATAACCTCAGGATCACAACCCTCAGGAAACATAGCCGAAATATCATAACTACGCCTAGGAAGATTCTCAACCTTCCAACTCCAAACCTCCTCCCTACTCAAAACCCTAATATTCGAAACCTTCAACTTAACAAGCCTCTTACCAACCCTCAAAACAGCAAAATCAGGATCAACAGACTCCAAAACCCCAACATGAACATTACCAGAATAAATATGCTTAACACCCACCTCTCTACCCACAGCCCCCTTCAAAACATCCAACTCCCTATTCAAAGCAAATATAGCCTTATCAGACCTCCCAAGAGAAGCCTCAACATCATCAAGACCCTTAGCAGCGAAACTCATACACCTAACAAACTCATCCTTCTCCCCACGCCTCAAAAGATCACCCAAACCCTCAACAGTCTCAATAAACCTCTCACGCACACCCTCACCAAACCTATTATAAACTTGAATAGAATAAGCAAGATAAGGATTCTGAGAAACTATCCGAGCAATAGTATCCAACATAAGATTATAAATAGGACTCGCAAACTTCCTAGACTCCCTAACATCCACCCCCAAATCCCTAATAGTCGAAGCAATACTAATATAAGCAAAATGCGTAAGCACCTGAACAACACTCATCATCCTATCATGCTTACTAGGAGAAGTAACCAAGACTCTAGCACCCTTACCCCTCAGAAAATCAACAACCCTCCTAAACCACTTAGATCGCTTACTAGGAGTTAAAACCACAACCTGCCCAGCAAGCGAACGCACCCTAGGACCAAACATAGGATGCATAGGAATAACATCAACACCATCAGGAGCAAACTCCTCCATCAAACGAGCCGGCTCCTCCTTCACAGAAGTCACATCAACAAGCAAAGAACCCCTACGCATCATAGGAGCAACCTCCCTAATCACACTAGGAGTGCTCTCAATAGGCACAGAAATTATAACAACATCAGAAGCCCTCGCAGCCTCAACATTATCAGGACAATACTCCACACCAAGCTCCCTCGCAGCACCCTCACCAACAAACCTATCCCTACCAGTTATAATCACCTTAAAACCTTCATCCTTCAAGAAACCAGCGATCCACCTTCCAAGACCCCGCGTACCACCAATAACCGCAACAATCATACTATCCTACCTGTCTACTCTTTCCCAATTGAGATGCTCTAACAGCCAAAAAACCTCCCAAACCACCAAGACAAAACGCCAAGAAACACGTCAAAACAAAACCAACAACAAAACTAAACATATCAAACCCAAGCATACTACCTATCCAATATGGCATCTCAGGCCCCATTATCATATTATAAACGAATAAAATAATCGCAAGGATTAAACCTGCAAAAGCACCCACACTAGAACTCCTATCCTCTAACCTAGTCAAATAAGTGGAGATAAAACCCGTGAAGACAAATACAAAAACTCCACCAAAAAATAAAAACAGGACAATCCCAAAGATTATACCAATAAACGTTGCTGTTCCACTTTCATAATCACCCATTCCAACACATCCTCCCTAAACTAATATATTCACAATTAAACCTAGTTAATAATAACTCTTTATTATAAATGATCTTTCTATGGTATGGAGATAAACATGAGAATAATCCAAGAAAACCAAAAAAAAGGGATCATAGAACTAATCCCTGAAACCCTCGACGACCTCTGGCACCTATCACACATAATAGAAAAAGGAGACCTCCTATCATCCCAGACCACCAGGAGAATACAAGACACCAGCGGCGAAAAGATAAGAAGTGACAGAGGAATAAAAAAAACATTCTACCTCGGAATCCGAGTAGAAACAGTGAAATTCCACAGATACACAGGCAAACTAAGAGCAACCGGAACCATAGAAAAAGGCCCAGAAGACCTAATACCACTAGGCTCACACCACACACTAGAAATCAAACTAAACACACCACTAAAAATAAAAAAAGAAACCTGGTCCAAATGGGCCCTGAGAAGACTAAAAGACGCTATAAAATCATCAAAAAGATTATATGCTATCATACTAGCAATAGAAGACGACACGGCCGAAATAGGCCTTATAAGACAATATGGTATAGATTACTACGGTCCAATCATCGGCAACATCCCAGGCAAAAGAATACAAACAAAAGACAGACGAAAAAAAGTCATCCAATTCTACGAAAAAATAATAGAAGCCATAAAAAACCTGAAAGAAATAGAACTAATCGTCATAGCCGGCCCAGGATTCACAAAAACAGACTTCCACTCCTACCTAAAAGAAAAACACCCAAAACTAGCCAAAATATCCATAATAGAAAGCACCGGGACAGGCGGCCGAGTAGGAATACAAGAAGTCCTAAGAAAAGGAACAATCGAAAAAGCAGCCACAGAAAACAGAATAGCAAAAGAAACCAGAGCCGTCAACGAAATCCTAGAAGAAATAGCAAAATCCTCAGACTTAATAGCCTACGGCAAAAAAGAAGTCACAGAAGCAGCAAACATGGGCGCAATAAAAAAACTACTAATACTAGACAAACTCGTAAACGAAACGGAAAAACTACTAGACCTAGTCGAAAACACCGGCGGCCAAATAATACTAATAAGCAGCGAACACGAAGGAGGCAAACAACTAGAATCACTCGGAGGAATAGCAGCCACCCTAAGATTCAAAATACACTAAAATAATAGGGTGCATAAAATGGGGATAAAAATCAGCCAATGCAGAGAATGCAACACTTGCAACCTAGTACTCTGTCCCGCAGGAAACGTTAAAAAAGCAGCCAAACAAGACAAATGTTTTGAATGCGGAGCATGCACACTAGCCTGCCCATACAACACAATAAAAATAGAAAAAACCAGAAAAGAAAAAGTAAAAGTCACAGTAAATGGAAAACCAATAAAAACAAGAGGACTCGTGAAAGACGCCCTCAAAGCCGCCGGGATAAACATGGGAAAATCACCCAAAAACAACATATTCATGCCATGCGAATGCGGAGGCTGCTGGGCCTGCGCAGTCAAAATCGATGGAAAAATGGCCTTATCATGTATAACACCACTAATAGAAGGCATGGAAATAGAAACTGGTATAAAAGCACCACTAAGGGTTATGAGCGGCTTCGGAGCCCATATGGTAGGCGGTGTTGGAACACCCTACTACCTAAAAAATAGCATAAGACCAATCGAAGTCGTTGGATTCACACACGGTTGTAACCTAAGATGTCCACAATGCCAAAACCACAGGATAGCATTCACAGCAAAAGCACAACTACTAGAACCAAAAGAAACAGCCAATATCCTACTAGGACTCGAATCAATATACACAACAGGCACCATAACCCTATCAGGAGGAGAATGCACACTAAACAAAAAATGGCTCCTTGAAACAATAAAAAACATAAAAAGAGAAAAAAAGCTCAACATCCACATTGACACAAACGGAACCATCCTCAACCCAACATACATAGACCAACTAGTAAAAAAAGGAATGACACAAATAGGCATAGACCTCAAAGCCCTCAAAACCAAAACATTCCAACACATAACAGGAATAAAAGACAAAAAAATCGCCAAAGAATACCTAGAAAATTCATGGAACGCCACAAAATACATTATCAATAACTACCAAGAAAAAGTATACACTGGAGTTGGCATACCCTACAACAAAGACCTGATAACCATCAAAGAACTCAAAGAAATGGCAGAGAAAATCCGCAAAATCAACCCCCAACTACAAGTTTGCATACTAGACTACCGGCCAGAATTCAGAAGACAAAACATCACAAGACCATCATTCAAAGAAATGATCAAAATAAAAGAAATACTAAACAAAGAAGGCCTACAAACAGTCATAGTCCAGACCACCCATGGCCACATCGGCCCATAAAACTTGGAGGGCAACATGTTAACCAAGATAATCATCGCAACAATCCTAACACTAATACTAACCCAAACAATAAAACATTTAATAGAAAAATATGCAAGATCCACCAATCTCTACACTAAAATCAGGGATGGCACGCCACGTGGAGTCGGCATAGCACCATTCATAGTACTCATCCTATTCCTGCCATCACCCTACAATCTCCTAGTAGGTATAATGGGTCTGCTAGCATTCATCGACGACATCATAGGAAGAAAAAAGATAAAAACATTAAATGTTGAATGGGGACAATTAGCAAGAGGCTTTGGGATAATACTCGTTTCCATCATGGGATATCCATTTATGGGCCCTTCTAGCATCCTTGTAGCCTTCATGATACAACCTTTAAATATTGCTGACATGCAACCAGGAGCTGCTTGCACCACCATAATAATAACATCACTACTAGTCATCCTCTTAAATTTGGTTAAAAGCCAACCCGTATATGTCCCATTGTTAATATTGGCTACTTGCATCGCATATTCACCCCTAGATTATAAGGGTGAGATGATGATGGGCGAAATCGGTAATCATAGTTATGCTATAGCACTTGGAGTAAGTTTTCATTTTATTGGAGGATTTATAACAGTCCTAATCTTCCTCTTGCTCACAACATTTATAATAGCCTTGGTAAGAAGAAAAAACCTGACAGAATATATCCAAGAAAACCTTGGAATTCAAAATCCAAGCCTAGGAGACTGTTTCATGGATGTTCTAACTGGAGGGGGGCTTGGAGACCTCCTAAGAAGGATAATACTCAAAGAAAAAAGATTCGAAATCGAAAATAGAACACTAAAATCCCTAGGACTCAGAAGACTTCTCCACAATCCAAACACATGACCAGTAAAAAAAATCCTATCCTAATCATTCTCTAGCTTTGGTTTCCACAATTTAACCTTCCCCCCAACTTCTTAAAGCCCTTTAAAACTTCAACTATTTTATCTTTTGCTATTCACAATCATGGCACAAATCATCTGCAGCTTTTCGTTACTACCAGTCCACTTTCAAGACTGGGGAGTATTACAACAAATAATAAATTTTATAAAGTAGCATCTAACAAAATGATTATTAGGTTTTGACTGGGGAATCTCAAAGGCTTTATGAAGAGGCCGCCATTTATAAGTCTCCTCTGAATAGGGACGACGAGGGATAAGCCCTTTTTAAGGAGACCCTAATCTTTAAGGATAGGAGTAATTCACATGAAGAGAATACTATATCTGGGTTGTTTATTGGCATTTTCTTTAGTGTTTATCGGCAGCGTTTCAGCAACCGAATTATCATATAATGAAATTTCAGACACTTCACAGATAATAGCAGACCAGGCTTCGAAAACAGGCCAAATACCATCCCAAATCACAGTAAACAACAAAAACATCACCCTAGACGACTACCTATACGCCACAAGCACCACCACAATAAACCTAAACACCAACAAAAAAACAAACATAAGCACCAACAACTACAAACCACCAACAAACCCCCCGAGTAATACAGCAACTGGAAAACTCACAAAAACAACATACCTACAGGTAGCACAAAACATCAAAAAATACATGGAAACCAATGGAAGATCGCCAAATTATGCCACCACAACAATAGGAAAAATAAACTATCCAAGCCTGATCTACACCTACGCCAAAATAATAAACTTCTACAACACCAACGGAAGACTACCAAACTATGTAACAATAAACAATGTAGATCTTCAAACAATTCCTACACCAGTCACAGGCAACTTAACAGATCCCTCCAATGAGACCCAAATTAAATATTATCTTGACAAGTCCTACTACCTCAAAAACTATGATAAACTTTTGTCAGCAGCTATTGATGAAAATAAAAGGATAAGGGATCGTTTATATTCGAAATATAAGAGTACTGGTGACCAAAGGTACTATACAGCTTATATAGATGCAGGATATGCGGTTGAAGTTTTCAAAAATATTAAAAAGAACAGGCCCCTCACATCCGAAGAAAAGATAATTGAAATCAAAACAATCCAAGCAAATAATGCCTATTATTCAAGGAGCTTGTCACCATCACAGAGTTACACAGGAATCCTATTTAGCAACAGATCATCACGTTACACCAATTTTATCGTGCCAGAATTTGAAAGCACTCTACCATTCGTCTATTACAAAAACAAAGGATGGAACCTCTATCCTGTCACAACATCAAATCTCGCAGCAACCTATACTGATGAAAGATTCTTCGAAATCCTCGATGAACTGAAACTAATGATCACATTCCAAACATACAATAGTATGCCTTATGCCCTTTTCAAAATATACTTTGAATATGAAGGATCAGGGATTGGTTGGATCAATTCCTTCTCCCAGGCTAACCTTGCAAGTTTATATGCTAAAGCCTATAAGCTTAGTGGTAACACAGAATACCTTGACATATCAAATGCTCTTATAAACAGTTTCATAGCCCCTAACAATCTCGTGAAAGAGACAAAATATGGCAGTTTCTACCTTCAATATCCCTTTATGAGAGAACATTACATCCTAAACGTTCACCTTATCGCCACCGTAGCATTCTATAATACATATGAGGCCACTGGAAACACTCTTGCATTAACACTCTTTGAAAAAGGTGTTAAAACATTTGAAAAAATGGCTAAATTATTTGATAGTGGCAGTTGGACCTATTATGCAGTGAGCGGTCCAGATTATAAACCGGCATAGCTTGCAGAAACCGACTACCATAGACTCCATGTAAATTTCGCGAATAAACTTTATCTTATCACAGGAAACTATTACTTTAAGGAACTAGCTTTAAAATGGAACAATTACCTCATCCAAAAAGGGCTTAAAGGAGAAAACATTTAACTTTTTGTCGCTCCTAGGCCCCCCCCAAATGGGGGGTAATCCTTTATATACTTTCAAGGAAAAAACAGCATAAGTACGAATGTAGGGCTAGGACACTCCCCCGCCACGAACACCTGTTTTTTCAAGAACTGATACTCTCAAATACGGGTTATCCCCCCTAAGGCCCCCTTTCGATAGGTCTCTTTGGCTGAAATTTCATACTTACTAAAACCATTAGGAGGGATACCAATTTTCTATCGAACTTGGAACCGCAAGCAGTGTATGGATACCATAAAATATTATATTGTAAATACGGATCTCGGACACTCCAGATACCCTTTCTTCTGTATGGATACTATAATATTATATTGTAAATAGTGGGATAAAAGGACATTATCTTAACATTTTCCAATCCAAAAAAAATGTTATGATATGGGAGGACCTATACTATGAAGGTATTGTTCATGATCACGGGACGTGGTATGGGGGGTGACGCGGTCATGGGCCTTAACATCGCACAGACCCTCTCTAATAAGGGTTTTGAATGCGAATTTGCATTAGATCATAAAGCCCCTGGCCTACTCTTTAAAAAAAGGAATATCAGATGGTATAAGACAAGCATACCTCAAGCTGGTGGTCATGCCGCCACAACCCTAACCTTGGCTAAAGCCGCTCTAAAAGCCGTTAAAGCAACATGGGAAGGTTACAAACTGATAAGAAAGGTTAAACCAGATATAATTGTTGGGGTTATAGGTGGTGGTGCTATAATCGGCTGCCTATCCGCTAAATTGGCTAGGGTGCCCTCTGTGAGCATATCAAACACAATAACAGATGCAAGGGTATGTAGAAGGCTTAACCCAACTATAATGTTACCAGAATCTGGACTATTCGGCGTCAAGAACATGAAAAACGTTTACAGTTCCTATTCTCCCATAAACCCCAACATAGTGGGGGGAAATGCCAAGCACGCCCTTGAAAAGATGCCATCATCCTTCAGAGAAGACCTGCCAACAATATTATTCTCCTCAGGCTCCTCCCTCTTCGAATTAATGGCTAAAGCCGCCCATAAAATAAGTGAAAGTGATATAAAAGCAAATATTCTCGTAGTTGGCCATCCTTTAAAAGAAGATTATGAAAGATACCTCCAAAGTCCCAGGATAATAAACTTGGGTTATATAGATTGGATTCCAGATCTTTACCGTCTTGTTGACCTTGCAGTGCTATCTGATGATGGTGTTATGATACACGAGGCCATAGCATGTAAACTCCCGATAGTTGCATTAAAAGGCGTGAAATATGGCAGATATCATAATATGGCTTCTGTGTTTCCTGGTGCCGTTGTTGAAAGCGATTTTAATAACCTTGAAGATACCTTGAAAAAATCGCTTATGATCAGAGATGAAATGAGGGAGAAAGCCTCAGTCTATAGTGAAAAGGTTATAAGAGCTTCTGATAAAATCGCTGATATAATTGTGAGAGTTGCGAAGAGAAAAATTTAATATTTTGCGAAAAAGCGCATTAGTTTATATAGAACGTCAGTTGATGGGTGGGTCTCTACAAAATTTTCGAAATCATAGGTTCTAGCACCTAACCTTAAGAGAAGGGAAAGATAGGCTACCACATTACGACTTGAAGGGGATATGGAGTAAACTTTTTGGATTGTGCCTGTTCCAAGATCTACTTGGACTTTACTGAAACCTGTATTATCATCTAGGACTCTCCAGAACGATCCGGGGCCAGCGGCGCCTGGCATTTTCCCCTCCACAAACTTTTCTCCCTTGGTTTCTTCTATTTCAATGAAACTTACATCATAGTTTAGTGATATTGCATGTGGGATATAATTATAGTCTATCCTTTTTTCTATGCCCGCGGCGTTTAATCCTGCTATGGCGCCTTCCATGCGCGCGACTGGGGTTGTTCCAATCCCTCCAATAACATCTCCTGCAGCGTAGATGTTCTTGCAACTTGTCTCCATTTTATCATTGACTATGATGTTTCCCTTTTCACCTTTTTTAACGATGTCTATTATCTCTGAATTGGGGGTCATCCCAGTGGCCAAGAACGGCAGACCTTCTATGTAACCCTTTTCTGTTTTAACACCTTTTTCTTTTATTTCCTCTGTTTTAGTGTTTGTGTAAATTTTAACATCATTTAATAGTCTAGTTATATAGTCTCTTATTTCATCATCTATCCTTGATAGGAATTGTCCTCTGCATATTATATTGACCTTGGATCCTAGGATAGAGAATATGTTGGCTATTTCAGCTGCTATCACTCCACTTCCAATTATGGTGAGGTTTTCAGGCACTTCTTCTAGGTCTAGGAGGTTTTGGTAATTTATGGCGTTTTCGCTTCCCTTGATTGGTGGTGTGTATGGCCTTGCACCTGTTGCTATTATAAGGTTGTCATATGCTATTTTTTCGCCTTCTACTTCCACATGGTTTTTGTCTGGGACTTTGGCTTCTCCGTATATTACTTCTATCCCAGCATCTTTGGTTTCTTTTTTTGTCACATCTCTTATCTTTGAAATTACTTTTTTGACGCCATCTGCTATATTCTTGTATTTAAAGTTGTAATCGACTTCTAGGATGTTATGTTCATCAAAGTTTTTTGCATCATGTAGGAATGAGGTTATGTCTCTTAATCCGCATATGACCATGCAGCCTTGGTTGAGGCATGTGCCGCCTAGATGGTTCTTTTCTATGATTGTTACTTCTTCTTCTAGGAATGATAATTCTAGGGCGGCGGCTCTTCCCGCCGGTCCTCCGCCTATGATGATGTTCATAAACTTATCCTCCGGGTGATTATTTTATTTGATAATCTTTATAAGTAAGCTTGTTTCAATTAGTATATTATACTTATTGATAGAGGGGTTAACAAGATGTGTATAGCAGCGCCTGCTCAGATAATAGAGATTAACAAGGAAGAGAATAGTGCAGTGGTTGATTTTGGTGGTGTGAGACAGAAGGTTAAGCTTGATCTTGTAAAGGATGTTAGAGAGGGTAAATATGTTCTTGTGCATTCAGGTTATGCTATTGAAGTGTTGTCTGATGAGGCTGCAAGGGAGTCATTGGAGGCATGGGATGAACTGTTAAGGGTTCTTGAAGAGGAGAACCCCATAGATTAGTATATTGAAACTCTTTTCACGCCTTTTATTTTTAGAAATTTTTTAAGGAGATTACCTGGAATAGGCTTTTCTGTTATAATGGTTAATTTTGGTCTTTCCTCGAGTTCTGGGTCGCTTGCATGGGCCTGTCTTATGCTTATGTTTTCTGATGCTATTAGTGAGGCCGCTTTTGCTAGTATACCTGGACTGTTGGCGTTTGCTTCTATTTCAACAACGCCAAATTCGAGGCTTTTTGCAGTTTCTTTGAGGAGGGCTCCTGCCGGTATTATCTTTTCAAAGATTTCTTTTAGATCATCGTCTTGGAGTATGACATTTGTAGTTGCCCTTACTGTTCTTCTGTCAACGTTAGCGGCCCTTGCAAGTGCCATGTCACTTATTTCCACGTTTCCACAGTATATTTTTCCTGTAGGGTCTACGCGGAATCCGAGTTCCACTATTTTTTTAGCCACGTTTATTCTGGCGGGGTATTTTTGGAATTTGTGTTTTATTTTTTCCCACATCAAAACCACCAATGTACATTATTATACAAGTAAGATTTAAATAGTACCTTAAAGTATAAGTATTTTGTGCATTATACAAAAAAGGAGTGATAAAATGCAAGGAAGTGAATATTTTTGGAAACCCCCCTAAAACATTCAAACTCGACTTTAAAGACCCATTCAAACTATTCAAAAAACTATACTATAATAATGATTCTGTTTTTCTCCTAGAATCGATGGAAAGCGACACAGGACTCTCAAGATACTCATTCATAGGATTCAAACCCACCCTAACCCTCAGAGCCAAGTCAAACACGATTGAAATAGAAACAGAAGACAACAAAGAAAAAATACACACCGAAAACCCATTTAACATCATAAAAAATTTCCTAAAACAAGGAAACAAATGCAAAGGCTTCTCAGGCGGCCTTGTAGGATACATTTCCTATGAAGCCGCAAGATTCTTCGACAAAATCCCACTCAAACCCGGCGACTTCCCAGACTTCGAATTCGGATTATTCCTCGACGGAATAAAATTCAACCACCACACAGGTAAATGCACATACATAACACTATCAGAAAACAGACTAGACTGGATAAAAGAAATAGAAAATACCCCAGAGGACCCTGAAAAACTCTCCTTCAAAGACAATGGAAGAATATTCTCCAGAGACCAATACGAAAAAATGGTCCTAGAAACAAAAGAAAGAATAAAGAAGGGCGAAATATTCCAAGCCGTGATATCGAACGCCCATGAATACAAGATAAAAGGAAACAAACTCCAATTCTATGAAGCCTTGAGAAAAGTTAACCCTTCACCCTACATGTACCATCTAAAAATAGGTGAAAGGGAAATCATAGGCTCAAGCCCAGAAATGCTTGTAAGAGTCGAAAACAGGAACGTGGAAACGTTCCCAATCGCAGGAACCCGCCCAAGAGGATCAAACAAAACAGAAGATGAAAGAATCGCCAAGGAACTCTTATCAGACGAGAAAGAACTGGCAGAACACCTAATGCTAGTAGATCTTGCAAGAAATGACATAGGAAAAATCAGCGAATTCGGCTCAGTTAAAATCAAAGAATATATGAGTATAAAAAGATTCTCACACGTACAACACATCTTCTCCCATGTAAAAGGAACACTCAAAAAGGACAAAACAGCAATCGACGCGCTAGCATCAGTATTCCCCGCTGGAACCGTGACAGGAGCCCCAAAAATACGTGCAATGGAAATAATAGATGAAATAGAAACCAAACCCAGGGGTGCATATGCAGGAGCCCTCGGATACCTTTCATTAAATGGAAATGCTGATTTTGCAATAACAATACGATCCCTCATAACCCAAGGAACCCATGGAAAAATACAAGCAGGCGCAGGCATAGTATACGACTCCATACCAGAAAAAGAGTTCCTAGAATGCGAAAACAAGGCGAAAGCACTACTATATTCACTCAAAATGGCGGGTGAAACAAGATGATACTCCTAATAGACAACTACGACTCCTTCACATACAACCTCCACCAACTAATCGGAGAAATCATAAAAGAAAATGGCATAACCCAAAAATTAAAGATCCTGAGAAACGACGACAAAAAACTCCTCAAACTCGACAAATCAAAAATAGAAAAAATAATAATATCACCAGGCCCAGGCACACCACTAAATAAAAAAGATTTCGGATTCTGCCAGGAAATAATCAAAAAATTCAAAAATAAGCCAATATTAGGCGTCTGCCTCGGACACCAAGGAATATACACCACATTCGGTGGTGGAATATGCTACATCGAACCAGTACATGGGAAAATAACAACAATAATCCATAACGGAACCCACATCTTTAAAAACATCCCAAACCCCATCAAAGCCACACGATACCACTCAATTGCATGCGACCCCCTCCAAATACCACCAGAAATCCAAGTAATAGCCTGGTCCATTGACGGCATTATAATGGCGATAAAACATAGAAAATATCCAATATATGGCCTACAATTCCACCCAGAATCCATAGGAACGACCTATGGCAAAAAAATAGTCAAAAACTTCCTTTTAAACGGTGAATCCCATTGATACTCAAAGAAATAATCAGAGAAAAGAAAAAAGAAATCTCTAAAACCAAAACTAAAACACCAGCCAATGACCTAAAAGATAAAATAAGCATAACAAACCCCCCCACCGATTTTAAAACAACCCTAAAAGGAAAATTTTCCATAATATGTGAATACAAAAGGGCCTCACCATCTACAGGATTCATATCATCAACAAGACTAAAAGACGCTATAAAATCATTTGAAAATGGTGGTGCAAGTGCAATTTCAATTTTAACCGAAAAAAAATTCTTTAAAGGAGATATTAAGTATTTGGAGATGGCTAAATCAATAACAAACCTACCAATCTTGATGAAAGATTTCATAATAGACGAATACCAGATATTACAAGCCAGAGCCCATGGTGCAAGCTCAATACTCCTAATAGCCAGCATATGCCCCAACCTAAAAACCTTCATAAGATTATCAAGAAGCCTCGACATGGAACCCCTCATAGAATGCGGAAACTCCCTAGAAATCTACAAGGCTCTTGACAACGGAGCCGAAATAATAGGAATAAACAACCGGAACCTCAACGACTTCAACATAAATTTTAACAGGACAAAGGCATTCGCACCTCTCATACCCCATGACAAAGTCCTAGTATCTGAAAGTGGTGTGAAAAGAGCAGAAGACGTTAAAAAACTCCGCAGATACGGTGCAGATGCAATCTTAATAGGAACAGGAGTCATGAAATCAAAAAACCCAACAGACTTCATAAAAAACCTTCTAATCACCGGAACCCACACCCCAAAGGAAAGGAGGAACCCACTTGAATCCAATCCAAATTAAAATCTGCGGAATAACAAACAAGAAAGACCTCAAACTAGTCAACAACAAGGCACATTACATAGGATTCATAAACGTCAAAAGATCACCCCGCTACATCACCCTATCCAAAATAAAAAACCTAGCAGACGATAAAGAAAAGGCCGTGCTCGTATTAGAACCAGAAAAACCAGAGGAAGTCCTGGAAAAAATTGAAGAATCCAACATATTCAACATTCAGATCCATTCACTCAACCCATCAGAAATAAAAAAGTTGAAAATTCAACTCCCAGAAAACATTCTAATCATAAAGGCTGTTGGCATATCAGATAAACTCACAATCCGGAAAATGAAGGAAATAGAAACCTTTGCGAAAATTTCAGATGCCATACTATTCGATTATGAGCTTCAAGGACAAACTGGGGGAACAGGAACCCAGATACCATTAAATATAGCATGTCATGCAGCGAAAATCGCTTCAAATGCGAACAAAAAGATAAAACTTTTCCTCGCGGGTGGTATGAACCTCAAAAGTTTAAAAGAGAATTTTAAGATTATAAATTCACATTTTGATGTTGTAGATTTTAATTCATCCCTCGAAAAATCCCCTGGGATAAAAGATCCCAGAAAAATCAAGGAACTATCAGAATACATAGACAAGGTGATCAGATGATTAAAAACGGCAAATTCGGCAAATACGGTGGAATATTCGTACCAGAACTTCTAATACCGGCATTAGAAGAACTAGAGGTAGCTTTTTTCAAATATAAATATCATAAAGGATTCAATGAAAGCCTAGATTATTATCTGCGAGAATTCGCAGGACGGCCAACCCCATTATATTTCGCATCAAACCTCTCCAAAAAACTAGGATGCAAAATATACCTCAAAAGAGAAGACCTACTCCACACAGGCGCCCACAAAATAAACAACACACTAGGACAAGGCCTACTAGCGAAATACATGGGCAAAAAAAGGCTAATAGCAGAAACAGGCGCCGGTCAACATGGCATAGCAACCGCAGCAGTCGGTGCAATGCTAAAAATGCCAGTAGACGTCTACATGGGAGAAGAAGACATACAACGCCAAAAACTGAACGTATTCAGAATGGAAATCTCAGGAGCCAGAGTCATACCAGTAAAAACAGGATCAAAAACACTAAAAGACGCGATCAACCAAGCAATGAGAGACTGGATAAGCAACGTAGAAGACACATACTACCTCATAGGCTCCACAGTAGGCCCACACCCCTACCCCACAATGGTAAAACACTTCCAAAGCATAATCGGAGACGAAACCAGAAAACAGATACTACAAAAAGAAGGTGAATTACCAGACGCCATCATAGCCTGCGTAGGTGGTGGCAGCAACTCCATAGGAATATTCTCAGCATTCCTAGATGATGAAGTGGAACTTATAGGAGTTGAGGGAGGAGGAACCGGCCTAGAAACAGACAATCATGGAGCTACACTCTGCGCGGGGAATGAAGGAATACTCCACGGTTCATTATCCAATGTACTACAAGACAAAGACGGGCAGATAAAAGAAGCACATTCAGTATCAGCCGGACTAGATTATCCTGGAGTAGGACCAGAACACTCATACCTTAAAGAGATTGGAAGGGCACGTTACGTGGCAATAACAGACCCCGAAGCCCTAAGAGGATTCCAATTACTCTCAAAATATGAAGGTATCATGCCAGCCCTTGAAAGCGCCCACGCAATAGCCTACATGGAAAAATACGCCAAAAAACCTGAAAATAAAGGTAAAAGGATAATAGTCAACCTTTCAGGTCGAGGAGACAAAGACATGTTCCTAGCAGCCAAACTACTAGGAGTGAAAACATGAAAACATACAATGAAATGTTCAACGACCTTAAAGAAAAAAAAGAAGCTGCATTCATGCCATTTATAGTGGTAGGAGATCCAGATTTTGAAACTTCACTAGAGATAGCCAAAACACTAATCAATAATGGTGCAGATGCACTCGAGATAGGATTTCCATTCTCAGATCCAATAGCAGATGGCGCAACAGTACAAGAAGCAGACATAAGAGCCCTTGAAAATGGGATAACAATAGATAAGTGCTTCAAATTTCTAAAAAAACTGAGAAAATTCACATCAATACCCCTAGGATTACTCGTCTATTATAATCTTGTCTACCAGCGCAGCATAAAAAAATTCTACCAAGACGCGATGAAAGCAGGTGTTAACAGTATATTGATCGCTGATTTACCCCCAGAAGAAGCGGGGGAGGCTCTCAAGGCATCAAAAGAATATAATATAGATCAGATATTCATCATAGCCCCCACCACATCAAATAAAAGATTGAAGATGATCTCAAAACATGCCTCAGGATTCCACTACCTCGTATCAGTCATGGGAGTTACAGGCGCGAGAAAGGAAATTAAAAAAAGCACCCTCAGCTTCATAAAAAGAATAAAAGAAAATGGGAAACTCCCAGCAATGGTTGGCTTCGGAATATCTAAACCATCACATATAAAGGAAATAACTATGGCAGGAGCTGACGGAGCCATTGTAGGGAGTGCGATAATCGACATCATAGCAAAAAACTTGAAAAACCAAGAAAAAATGCTCGTAGAAATCTCCAAATTCGCCAATACCATGAAAAAAGCCACTAGGAGGCCTTATAGTTGATAGAATCCAAGAGAAAAATTGAATTTAATAATATTATCCAGAAGATAACAACAGGCTCGAACCTGGAAGAAAACGAAGCATACAAATGCATGATGGACATGATCCATGGAAGAATCAATGAAATCCAAATAGCCGCGATACTAACTTCTCTAGCTACAAAGGGTGAAACAGTCCCAGAAATCACAGGTTTTGCACGTGCTATGAGAGACGTTTGCAAAACCATCAAAACACCCCCAGGATTAGAAGTTGTTGACAGCTGCGGTACAGGCGGCGACAAACTCAAAACATTTAATATAAGCACTGCAGCCGCGATAATAGCGGCATCAGCAGGAGTTCCAATAGCAAAACATGGCAATAGGGCCGTTACCGGCGCCTGTGGAGGTGCTGACATACTAGAAGCTGCTGGAGTCAAAATTAACCTTCCACCCGAAAAGGTTGAGCTTTGCCTGGAAAAAATAGGGATCACATTCATGTTCGCGCCACAATTTCACACAGCAACTCGTAATGTCATGCATATCAGACAAACACTCGGTATAAGAACAATATTCAACATCCTAGGCCCATTAACATCCCCAGCCAAGGCAAAAATACAATTACTAGGCGTTTTTGACCCCTCATATGTAAAACCATTGGCAGAAGTCCTCTCTAGATTAGGTGTTAAAAGGGCCATGGTTGTTCATGGTTTTGATGAAGAAGGCGAACCTACCATTGATGAAATATCAATCATGGGCAAAACACTCACAGCCTTTCTAGATAATGGTAAGATCAAGATAAAAAAATTGTATCCAGAAGATTTCGGATTAGAAAAAGGGGAATCAAAAGCAATAAAAGCAGCGCCTACACTCAATGAAAACCTCAAAATATTCCTCTCAGTTTTAAATGGTGAGAAAGATTCAAAAGCGGCTAAAACACGATTTGACATCACCCTTGCAAATGCAGGTGCCCTTATCTACCTTTCAGGGAAAGCTGAGAATGTGGAAGAGGCTGTGAATATAAGTCGGGAATGTGTTGAATCAGGAGCGGCCATGAGAAAGCTTAGAGAATTCGTTAAATTTACGAGGGATGGGCCCGCTGGGATTTGAACCCAGGACCTCACGGTTATCAGCCGTGCGCTCTAACCACCTGAGCCACGGGCCCCCTCTATACACTTTTTTTGCATTATACTTTTTTTTATCCTATAAATCTTTTGTTATGAATCAGAAGTTTTATGTAGCGTTAACACTCTTTTCATTTCATTTAGGGTTTCGTTAAATTTTATATTTTGGATTATGGATAGTGTGCATCCTATCATGGCAGAGGATATCATCATTGATACCCTTAACATTTCCATGTGCTCTGTTAAGGTTTTTATCGTGTCTTTTATCCTTTTTTTCGCGTCAAGTCTTCTTCTGAGGAGTATGAGCTCTGGGGGGGATTCTATGAGTATTATAAGTGCTGGTTTTATGATCTCAATTGGAAGGGATAATATGTATCCTTTAGGTGATTGGTCGAAGCCATGTAAGTCTATCAGGGCTTTTTTTTGCTTTTTTATTTGAAGTGCGGTTTCTCGCCATATTTGATATTGGGTTCTTATTGGGAGGGAGAATAATTCATTTTCTGTCCTTGCGAGATCCCATTCCCTTGCAATATCTAACATGAGGTCTCCATAGTTTATATGAGGATAGTCTACTCTCTTTGAAAGTTTTCTGCAGAGGCTGGTTTTACCCACGCCTGGTACTCCAACAACACTTACAAAATCTTTTATTCTTGGCATTTATCATTTGTTGACCATTTCTGTGATGGCGTCTGCCATTAGGTGTCCGGAGATGATGATCTCTGCCTTGTCGATCCCTTCAACTTGTTCTACCATGTTTCTTGCGTCCATGGCCATTCTAGCTGCGCTCATGCAACCGGGATTTGTTGGTCTTATTGTTATTTTAGCTATTGTCTGGTCTCTCTTTTCTATTTCAATGTTTTCAACGAGTCCCATTTCCATTATACTTATTCCCATATGTGGATCGGCAACTTTTGCTAAAGCCTTTTTTATTTTCTCCATAAGGTCATTTGCCATTATATTACCTCTAATTATGATTGGATGATATGGTTTGATTTTTCTAATCTTTTTCTACTTTTAGTATTTAAATAGTTTATTGTTTGATTCTGTGACGTATTTTAACAGCCACTCCATATTCGGCGTTTACCATCTCTTCTCCGTTTAGAATGGCTTTACCAACCCCTACGAGTTCTCCTTTCCATGTTATTATAACCTCGTCGCCCGGGATTATATTAGGATCCGCTCCCACCACTCCGGGCGCAAATATGGTGTTTGAATCTAATTTAAAATCTATTTCAACCCATTTAACCTTTAAATCTGATAGTAGACGTCCGCCGCGGAGTGTGAGCACATATAATCCCCTATCCATCATTAGTGTGTAGAGATGATTATTTTCGTTGTCTAGGATCATTTTGTTATATCTTCCTTTTATCTTAAAATTTTCTGGTATTATCTTAGCTCCTTTTTTTCCAAATTGGTATTTTGCTATGGACCTTAACCCGTTTAAAAGTTTTATATGGGTGGGTATTTTCTTGTAAGGTTTTATCTCTCTTTTAAGGTTGTCTATGGACTTTTTGGATGTTGGATTACCATCAATGCAAGTGAATTTGCATTCATCTAAATATTCTTGGCACACTTCCTTGTAGCCACCAGTTACATGGGCTATAACATCTTTGTCCTCAACATAACCTTTTAAGATTTCGCCCACAACCTTCTTCTCTTCCCATGACCATTTACCGGTTGTTGAAACATCATAGGATGAGATAGGATATGTGTTCTCCATTTCCCTTGGGCAGATCGCGAAGGGTGATGTTAATATAAGTTCTTGGATCTTACTGGTAACTCTCCTGAATATTTGATGAGACTTCGAAGTTGAATAGGGTTTTTTCATACTACAAGGTAATATTACCACTGCTTCTCCGATGGGTTTGAGGAGTTTCATCCGTTCCCGCCAACGGACAGCCTCTGGACGATAAAGAGATTCCTCAATTGAACATTGAACCCTAATCATCTCCTAACTCCTGGTGTGCCATCAAGCCATTTTATACCAGCGATCTCTGCAAGTCCCTTTTTAAGGGAGAATATATCAGCATCATTTAACAATCTAATATCATTCTTGCCGGTTACACGTGCAAAATCCGCGATCTCATCAGTAGCTACCCTTATAAAGTTCTCCAATCTTTTGGTAGCCTTATCAAAATCGAACTGTTTTAAAAGTTGAGGGTCATGTGTCGTGATACCAGTAGGGCACATTCCAGTATGGCATAGACGATGTTGTTCACAGTTTAGGGCTATGAGCGCAGCAGTACCTATATAGATTGCATCAGCACCCAGAGCTAAACATTTAGCCATGTCAGCCGAAGTTCTAAGACCGCCACCGACTATAAGGGAAACTTCTCCCCACTTCCCTTCTTCTTTAATCACGCGAACTGCTCTTGGAAGCGCGCTGATAAGTGGAAATCCCACATTTTCCCTTATATGGGTGAATGTTGTGCTTGTACCACCACCGAAACCATCAATACTTATAAAATCCACACCAGAATCAAGAAGTATCCTAACATCCTCTTCAATGTCTCCACAGCCTATTTTAGCACCAATAGGAGCGTCTTCATTTATGTCGCGGAGCCATTTTATCTTATCCTTTAAGTCTTCTGGACTTTTTATATCAGGATGATGGGCTGGTGAATACGCTCCCTCACCCTTTTTCACGCCCCTTATCCGCGCAACTTGTGGGCTTATCTTTTCAGGTGGCAGATAACTTCCTTTACCTGGATAGGCCCCCTGGCCAAATCTTATTTCTATGGCGGCGGCCTTTTTTATAATGTTATTGTTTAATCCGAATCTTCCAGTTGAATATTGTAGGATGAGCTGGGATGATGCAACTTCTAGTTCATGTTCGAGTACTCCGCCTTCACCTGAATTATAGGCTATTTTCAGTTTTTTAGCCACGGTTGCAATGGCTTTTTTGGCCTTTTCTGATATGGCCCCATAGCTCATTCCACTTATTATGATTGGGGAGTTGATTTTGAGTGGTTTTTTGGATTTTGGACCGATTGTAACTTTTGTGTTAACCTTTTCTTTTCCGTTTAATGGTATTTTATGGATTTGTGCTGGTATGAAATGTATGTCATCGAATGTATAGGGTAGTTTTTTTGGGGAGCCCATTGAGGCTATGACGCTTTTTCCTTTTGACATTATCTTTATCTGGATTATCTTTTCATATTCTCTAGGGTTTTCTTCTTTTCTTCTCCGGCGCATGAAAATGTATTCATCACCTATAAGGTCCTTGTTACAAAAGTAGAGGCCTTTAAAGTTTTTTTCTTGGTATACTGGACATGAGGCGCAGAGACATCCTCTTTCTTGTACTTCGAATTGGCTATTACCTTCAAGACAATAGAATGATTCCCTATGGAATGGATAGCTTGGGCATTTTGGACAAAGACAATCTTTATTTGGCATTTCACACACCAGAATGGATGGATTATAGGGTTCCTATGAGCTCCTTGTGTAAATTTTTAAGTCTTTCTATTGCAGGATGTTTTTCTCCTAATCTTTTTTTCCATTTTTTTATTACGAAGGATATGTCCACTTCTTTTTCCCCGTTTATAAGGTTATCTGCATGTGCGACTATTTTTTCTTCTAGGGTGACTGGTATGTAATTTTTTGGGGGTAATCCTAACAGTATTGCTTCATTTTTGGGTATGCCGGCTCCTATATGCCTTTCAACTATCCGTATTATCTCTTGTGGGTATCCTTTTTCTTGGAGGATTTTGGCTCCTATTATCCCATGTTTAATGCTGTTTGTTTCGCATCTTCCAATGTCGTGTAGTATGGCGCCTTCTTTGATCAGTTTTTTATCAACTTTAAAATTTTTTGATATTTCAAGGGCTTTTTCAGCTACTTTCTTAGAATGAATTATGACCCATTGGGGGCAGCCAACTTCCTTGAGTAGATGGATACTCAAAGGTTCACCTAGATATTATTTTTTTGTCTTCTAAGAATAAGATTTGAAGTTGAAGGCGATTTCTGAGCCATTATTCTCATATAGGCTTAGTTCTCTTTTGAGTTGTTGGATTATCTCTGAGTTGTCCATGTATTCAAGTTCTTCTTGGCATTCTGGGCATCTGAAATTGTTTTCAGCAGCTTCATCAAAGGTGTATCTGTAATGGCCATTTTTACATGCGAAGAACATGTTGTTTTCTTCGAATGCTAGCATTTCTCTCAAGTTTTCTATGATTTCCTGGTTTCTTTTTTTTATTATCTCTTCAATTTTTTCTGATTCGAATTTCCAAGTGTAGGTGTACCATTGGGTTTCAGGGTCTTTACTCCTCTTGTAACTTGCTATACCGGCATCGTAGAGTTTATATAATATTTTGCGGACTGTGTTTAGTTTTAGGTGGGTTTTCTCGGCTATTTCTTCATCTGTTATGCTGCCTTCCATGAGACATTCCACTACTGGTACGCCCTCCTCCTCTTTGACTATTTCATGGATTAGCTCTTGCACTATTGTGTTGTTAATCAAATTAAATTCCCCCTGAGACTGAAAGCAAAGCTTGTGAAAAAGTTTGCACTGCCACTTTTCTTTTTGGTGATCTGCTTGTATCAGTTTGCATGTAATCTTATGGAAATAATATTATATAAATTTATATATAAAAGGGAAATGGAAGCTTTTAAATAGGGGATCCTTTGATTTTGTAGAGATCATGATAAGATCTAAATCTCTAGATTTCTCTGAGTATGAGCGCAGGCACATGCTCAACTGATTCTAGATTTCTGATAGTTATCCTATCCCTTTTTTCCTTAAAGATATCCTCCATATCATAGACGGTTTCAATGTATTCTGTATGGTTTTTATGATAATCTTCAGCAACCTTTGCAATTTCAAAAATTTTATCTATACTCATCTTTTTCGAGACTGCAAGTGGTGTTGGTAGTATATTATCCGAAAACCTTCCAAGCAGATAACCCAAAAATCCAGTATCAGATTTTATACCATCTATGGCGCAAGGTAAAGGTGTGAAATAACGTCCCATCAGCTTGTAAGTTGCATCGGTATCTATTATAATGACGGTAACATCCCTATTATAAGATTTTTGTATATTTTCAGCAATATACTCTGAAACACCCTGAGGATCCTCTGGTAAAAGAGCTGCTAAAGTCCCCGGAAGATTACTTAAATCTATACCAGCCTCCGAACCGGGCTTCAAGGCATGTTTAACACCATAATGTCTGAGAACAGCCTCTTTATGAGCCCTAGCCTCCTTTGGCAGTCTTCTAAGGTTCTTTATAGTCCTCTTCTTCACCCCTAATAAAGGCCCTAAAAGATAACCCCAAATATACTTAGACCATATATCCGCAAGGAAAAAAGCCAAAAAAGACGGTTCATAATCAGATTCATCAATCACGCGCCCCTGGGATATGGCGACAGGCGTCTCAGAAACCACAAGATAATCCCCATCCTCAACTACTGGACCAGCCTTATCTATAATCACGTCCAAACCATCATTAGGCCTTATATACCCTGTTCTCACTGGGATGACCCTATATTTATCATCCATGGGGGATCATCTTTCCAATTTTATAGGCGGAGCCCAAACCTTCAAATCAATCCCCTCTATAAGGGCCCTTTCACCTTCTAACTGTACTATGACTCCAGAATGCACTTTCTGCATCATACAATGATGGGGTATGAAACGGACAGTCTCGCCAACAGAAGGCAATCTACCTTCTATCACACCCTCAAAACCCCCAACAAGACATATACCAATCTCCCTAAACTCAAAATCTTCACCAAGCCTATGACATGGCCCCACGATATGCACTGTTATAAGCCCATGATTCTCATCTATTATCTCTGCAAAATGGGTTATGGGACAACCAAGGGGCCTGTAACGGATCACCTCTCCTATGGTGAGTTTTTCATTTGTGAATGGATAAAGTATTTCTCGGCATGAACTTTCACCTGGAAGCGGTTTCAATATAAAATCCGCCTCATAATCATCCAAGAGGCCTACTATCACTTTTTCTTCAGGTATTATCTTCTCTTCTCTGAGTAGCTCTTGAAGTTCTTCAAGGTTTTCTGTGAAAATCTCCTGGTATAAGAACCTGCATCCCTCAAGTTGGGCGTGTCCTTTTATTAGGGCGCCTGCAAATTCGTCACATCTTGCATAACCACATATACCACAATTGAAACCTGGGAGGAGTGAAATAACCTTCTCTTTAAGTGAACTCTTTTCCATTATCATATAATACCTCTCATGAAAATTAATCGCAAAAAAGAAACTTGGGATTTTATAAGCTATTCGCCTTGATATGTTTGGAAGCCATCTATTCTCCTGAGTATCCCCCTATGATGCTTCTTATTAACCCTTGTTTCACCCACACATAAAGTGCATACTGCAAGTGGAGCGGAGTGTCTGAGTTTTTCACTCTCAAGGGACACCTCTGGACTTTTAATCATTTCTTCTGCCAATTCTAGGCATCCTTGACCGCTTAGTCCATTAGCTTCTATTATCTTGGCATTAGGATTTACTTCAAGTATTCTTTCCCTGAATATTTCGCGTTCAGCCTGTGATATCATATCCCCTTTGGTCACAACCACAATATCCGCGGTTGAAAGGAATGGACCCACCTTTAATGGTGTGTTAGGTCCGCTTGTAGCATCTATGACGCATACGCCTAGACAATTTTTTGTATAAGGGGCGCATCTATGACATAAACCTGCTGTTTCCACTATGAGAAAGTCCGAATTGTTTTCCTGCGCCCAGTTTATCATATCCTCTATGTTGTATATTGCATAATGGTCTGGGCACATGTCCATTGACAAGCCTACAAGGGTGGGTATGCCTAGTTTTTTAAATTTTTGATCATCATCAGTGTAAAGACAGTCAATTTTAACAACTGAAGCTGTGAAATTATCCCTCATAAGACTCCTAAGAGCATGGATTAGGACAGCTGTTTTCCCAGAACCAGGAGTTCCCGCCACTATAACCATACGCATCCTCTGACAACTCCCACTATCCCATTTTTTAGCTGGTCAGACCCTCAATTTTTATATTTTCTATGATTTCTCCGTGTCTGACCTTATCCCTTAGATTAAGAAGTAGATCATCTATTTTACTCAGTTCCTTTGAAAGTTCCTTTTCATGTGGTGTGGTGGTGACTATCTTTTGCATGCCACCATTCTTCATAACAATCCTTTTATCTGTCATCAGGGCAAGGATAGGATCATGGGTAACCACCATAACAATCTTACCATGCCCTGATAGAACCTCTAACGCCTCATGCTTCCTTATACCAGCATTTTCTATCTCGTCAATGAGCACTATAGGAGAATCACTTATTATGGCCACATCAGCCACCATAAGGGCCCTTGACTGCCCGCCACTTAATATTGTTAAGTCATGGCTCTTTTTTATAGGTTCTCCTGTTAATGTGTTGGCCAATTTTATAACCTTGTTTACACAAGATTTATGCGCGCCTCTACATTTAGCATGAAGTGTCAAGAATTCTCCTACTGTCATGTCCGCCAGGAAATTCATGTTCTGCGACAATTGGGCCACCATCTTTTTACGGGGGTTGGTACGATCTTCATATGTTGGTTCCTTACCATTTACGAGTATTTTTCTCCTGGAGAAGGTGTCCCTTTGGGCTAATTGTTCAATATCGGCGATTAGTGAACTTTTTCCGCTGCCTGTTGGGCCTACTACACCGAATATTTCACCCCTATTTATATCAACTTTCCTTACGGGTTCTTTTTCCCCGAATTTGTCATAGCCGCCTAATATTGTCACTTTTTTTATCATTAGAGCTTCACCTTTCCTAGGGTATCCCCTCTAAGCCCTCTTCGCATGCTTTCAAGGGAAATAACATCCTCTGGGGGTATGTTACCAAGGTTAGCGTTGGGTCCTATCTTCAAGATAAAGTATACTTGTTGATTTTTTTGTGGAGCTTCCCATATCAACTTTTCCATTGGCAGGTTTCTTATAAGATAATCTACTTCATCCTCTTTAACATTACCTTTTTCATCGTATATTCCAATGTTTTGGCCGCTTTCCCGGGCTTCAATTAATACTTTCTCTGCTCCGGCTTCAATATCTTTTTTCACAGATTCCACTCTCTCCTTGAGGCTTATTAATTTATCTTTACTTGGATCTTTTTTACCTACTTCAGATATTACCTTGAATCCATGGTCTATTGTATCCTCTATGAGTTTGGTCTTTTCATTTTGGGGTAGTTCTATTGAACCGTCTGATATCTCAAGGTACTTGAAGCCGAGTTTTTCTGCTTCATCAAGATATTCCTCAAACTTGTTTTTAATATATGCTATCTCGGATAGTGTACCTCCGGGGTGTGCTTCAACTCCATAATCCCGATAAATCTCGATCTTCTCTTTTATAATATTTCTATCACATAAACTTATGATACCCCATCCAAATTTCACAAAATCCAAATGTTCACCAGCTATTTCCAGGAAATCTTCCACCATACGGGGGCCTAAACCTTTATCCAGCATCATGGTGATACCAGCATCATCTTCCCTTATCCTAGCTGGTGCTAAGAAATTAAAAGCATGCATTATACTTCACCCTACTTTTCCTATGTTATAAAGTTAATGTTTGTTCTTAGTGGATTAAAAATATAAGCTGCTTAATATAATAAATTATGGTGATTTTTATGATAAAGAGTATATGCTATTTTGAAAGTCCGGGCCCTGAAAACACCGAAACATTATTAAAACTTGTTAAAGAAAGATCAGAGGAACTTAACATCAAAGATATTGTTGTCGCATCTGTTTCTGGTAGAACAGCCCTCAAATTATCGAAGATGTTACCTGATGCCAATATTGTGTGCATCACCCACCATGCAGGTTTTAAAGAAAAGGGGAAACTAGAATTAGATCCTAAAATAAAGGAAAAATTAACAAGGAAAGGAATAAAAGTATATGCAGGATCTCATGCACTAAGTGGTGTTGGAAGGGGAATCTCAAACAGATTTGGTGGTGTCACGCCAGTTGAGATAATGGCAGAAACCCTCAGGATGGTCTCGCAAGGATTCAAAGTCTGCGTCGAAATCACCATAATGGCCGCCGACGCTGGCCTCATACCAATGGATAAGGAGATCATAGCAATAGGTGGCACTGCACAGGGAGTTGACACAGCCCTAGTCGTCTCACCAGCCCATATGAACAGTGTTTTTGACCTTAGAATACATGAGATAATCGCCATGCCAAGACCTTAAACAGGAGGTGATGTGAAGCTTTAGCCATGAAAAATCCAAGGGGGCGATCTCAATAGAAACCCCATAGACCATAAAAGAAGGGGAATAACGTTAAAGTTTATATATACCTACATTAAATAATACACAATTATAATCAATATTAGATAAAAATGTTGAATTCCCTTTAAGGGAGAATTATTATCCATTCAAAAGACTGTTAACTATCATACAACTCCCAGAAATATCCTATAAATCTCTATGAGAAAATATAAATCCCTTTAGATTATAAGGCGTTCATAGATTCTCATCCAAAAAGTAAAAGCCCATCATTACGCTTATCCCGTCTTGGGGTGAACGGCCAATCCCAGGATCAAGACAGGATAAACTATCAAAAAAAAAACTTATGTGGGGGTAGCAATTGAAATTTATTGATGATGCTATAAAAGAGGAAAAAAGACATAGGCCAAGTCCTACACCAATGGACGAAGATCTTAAAGAGGTTATAAAAGAAAACCGGGCGAAAATATACGTTGTAGGGACTGGTGGAGCAGGGAATAATACAATAACCCGCCTAAATGAGATAGGAATCGAGGGAGCGGAGACCATAGCCATCAACACAGACGCGCAAGACCTCTATTATACTCTTTCTTCCCGTAAACTCCTAATAGGGAGAAGTATATGTAACGGCCTCGGAGCTGGTGGCATTCCTGAAATCGGGGAGGAATGTGCAGAGGAAAGCGAAGACGAGATACGAAGAGAACTTGAAGGAGCAGACATGGTATTCGTTACCTGCGGCCTTGGCGGGGGCACAGGAACTGGTTCGGCACCAATAATATGTAAATTATCAAAAAAGATAGGAGCCCTAACAATCGCAGTTGTAACATTACCATTCAGTGCAGAAGGTCTCAAAAGGAGAGAAAATGCAGAGATTGGCCTGGAAAAGTTACAGAACGCCGCGGATACTGTTATTGTCATCCCTAATGATAGACTCCTCGAAGTCGCGCCTAACCTCCCCATCAACAAAGCATTCATGGTAGCAGATGAAATACTAGGCCGAGCAGTTAAAGGTATAACAGAACTCATCACAAAACCAGCGCTTGTCAGCCTAGACCTTTCAGATGTCAAAAGTATAATGAAGGGTTCAGGAATGGCAATAATAGGAATGGGCGAATCAGAATCAGGAGACCGGGCATTAGAATCCGTACATGAAGCCCTTAACAGTCCACTCCTTGATATTGACATATCCAATGGTAAAGGAGCCCTAATAAACATAGCGGGAAGTTCAGACCTCACATTACAAGAAGCCGAAAATATAGTCCAAGTAGTCGCCGAAGAATTAGACCCCGACGCAAATATAATCTGGGGAGCCCAGATACAAGACGAACTCCAGAACTTGATAAGGACAACCATAATAGTCGCAGGAGTAAAATCCCCCTACATTTATGGTTCACCAACTGAAAAAGAGATGATAACTGAAAGAAAAAAAGAAAGGAAATCCGTGGAAGACTCAGCACTAGAAGAATTTATAGACGGTGTATTCTAAACCCCCATATTTTAGAGTGAGGGCGACGAAGAATTTATAAATACAACCGCCAATATATTTATATATCATTATCATAGAATTTTTTTCACTCCTCCTTTTTAACATCAAAGAGTAGGGATAATCATGGGTTACAAAGAATCTATTCTAGAGTTTATAGAAAAATCGAGGAGAGTCCTAAAAGTCTCAAAGAAACCCGACAGAGAAGAATACTTCACCGTAGCCAAGGTCACTGGCCTAGGCATAATCATAATCGGAGTAATAGGCCTCATAATAACACTCACGACACAAATCCTTGGTAAATAACATGCAGGTTGTGTGTTTCAATGGAAAATAAAAATGCCATCTATGCCCTGAAAACATCAGTAGGTCAAGAGACAAATGTGGCAAGGATGCTAGCGAGAAAAGTTAAAAGCAGTGGCATGGAGATAAACGCCATACTAGCCCCAGAATCCCTAAAGGGATACATTCTAGTAGAAGTATCAGGAAAACTAGACATTAGAAACCCTGCATTAAGGGTGCCTCACTTGAGGGGTATAATAGATGGTGAAAAACCCATAGACTTTGATGAGATAAGAAAATTCCTCAAACCAGAACCCATAATCTCATCCATCAAAAAAGGTAGTATAGTTGAACTCATATCAGGACCCTTCAAAGGAGAAAGGGCAAAGGTTATACGTATAGACGAATCAAGGGAAGAAGTAGTCCTAGAACTGATAGAAGCAGCCGTACCAATCCCTGTAACAGTTAAAGCTGACCAGATACGTATAATACAAAAGGAGGCTGATTAATTGGCTAAAGAAACCATTGAAATCCTCATAGATGGTGGTAAAGCCACCCCAGGACCGCCCCTAGGTCCGGCCCTCGGACCATACGGAGTCAACATGATGCAAATCGTCGAAGAAATCAACAAAAAAACAGAAAACTTCGAGGGAATGAAAGTCCCAGTGAAAATCACCATAGACACTGAAACAAAAGAATTTGAGATCCAAGTAGGCACACCACCCACAACAGCCCTCATAATGGCAGAACTAGGCATCGAAAAAGGATCACAAGACCCTGGAATGGACAAAATCGCAGACATATCCATCGAACAAGTCTTAAAAGTGGCCAAGATGAAATCCGACTCACTACTCGCAAAAGATTACAAAAGCGCGGTTAAAGAGATAATGGGAACATGCGTAAGCATGGGGATAACAGTAAACGGAAAAGACCCCAGAGAAGTCCAAAAAGAAATCGACAATGGAGTCTATGACAAACTATTAGAAGAATCATAGACCACAAATTATAATTATAATAAAAACCAAAAATCTTATTTTACAATAAAACTCTTTTCTCATGGAGGATATAAAAAATGAAACAAGAGATACTAGAAGCGGTGAAGAAGGCTAAGGAAGAATCCAAGCCGCGGAACTTCACACAGTCAATCGATGTCGTCATAAACATCAAAGACCTAGATGTGAAAAAACCAGAAAACAGATTCGAAGAAGAAATCTCACTACCCCATGGCCGCGGCAAAAAAATTAAAATAGCAGTCATCGCAGACGGAGAATTAGCCCTACAAGCAAAAAAAGCAGGAGCAGACCTAGTAATAACAAGAGACGACCTGGAAGAACTTGGAAAAAACCGTAAAAAAGCGAAAAGACTAGCCAACGAATACGAATTCTTCATAGCGCAAGCCGATCTAATGCCACTCATAGGCCGATTTCTAGGACCAGTACTAGGACCCAGAAAAAAGATGCCAAAACCAATACCAGCAACAGCAAACCCAGCACCACTCATAAAAAAACTCAGGGACACAGTAAGGGTCAGAGTAAAAGACCAGCCACTAATACATACAATTGTAGGAACAGAGAAGATGGAAGACGAAAAAATAACAGAGAACATAGAATCTATACTAGACGCCCTTGACCGTAACCTCGAAAAAGGCAGGAAACAAGTAAAATCCATGTATGTGAAGACAACCATGGGACCAGCAATAAAGGTGATCTAAAATGGCTCATGTAGCTGAATGGAAAAAGCAAGAAGTTAAAGAACTTGCAGAGATGATGAAAGGACATGACGTCATAGGCATAGTCGACCTATCAGACATCCCAGCAAAACAGTTACAAAAAATGAGACAGAACCTCCGCGAAAAAGCAAAAATTAGAATGTCAAGAAAAACCTTAATTTCACTAGCACTAGAAAGGGTGAACAAGGAAAAGAAAAACATAGAAACCTTAAACGATACCATGGAAGGCCAACCAGCCCTCATAGTCAGCGACATGAACCCCTTCAAATTATTCAAGATACTTGAAAAGAGCAAAACCCCATCCCCCGCAAAACCAGGGGCCATAGCACCCCAAGACGTGATAATACCAAAAGGCGATACTGGCTTCGCCCCAGGACCAATACTCGGGGAATTACAGCAACTAGGCATCCCCGCGAAGATAGAGAAGGGTAAAATCGTTATAACAGAAGATCACACCATATTAAAAGCTGGGGATGAAATAACACCTAAAGTGGCTGAAATTTTAAACCGCCTCGACATACAACCATTAGAAGTTGGTATAGACCTTAAAGCCGCCTATGAAAATGAAACAATTTATACATCTGATATTCTAACAATTGATGAAAACAAGACAATAAATGATATCAAAAGGGCATTTTCACAAGCCTTCAACTTGTCAATTAACGCACTAATCTATACAAAGGAAACAATACCATATATAATACAAAACGCAGCTTCAAAAGCATTCAACCTAGCCTATAACGCCATGATACTTACCCCAGAGACAACAGAGCCAATATTAGCCAGAGCATACGCACAGATGCTATCCCTAGCAGCGGAGATAGCACAAAATAACAAGGATGCCCTTGACCAAGAATTATTAGAAAAGATCTCAACAAAAACCAAACCAACAACAAAAAAAGAAGAAAAAAAAGAAGAGGAGAAAGAAGAGGAAGAAGAGGAGGAAGAAGAGGAAGAGGAGGCAGCGGCCGGTTTAGGCGCGCTCTTCGGCTAAAATTTTACAAAAAAATTAAATCTGAGGTGATCATATGGAATATATATATGCAGCAATGTTATTACACGCTACAGGCAAAGAAATAAACGAAGAGAACGTGAAAAAAGTGCTAGAGGCAGCTGGAGCAGAAGTCGATGACGCCAGAGTAAAAGCCTTGATAGCAGCACTAGAAGAAGTCGACATCGAAGAAGCAATGGAAACAACAACTATAACAGCAGCAGCGCCAAGTGGAGCTGCAGAAGAAGAAAAAGAAGAAGAAGAGAAAGAAGAGGAAGAAGAGGAAGAAGAGGAGGAAGAAGAGGAAGAGGAGGCAGCGGCCGGTTTAGGCGCGCTCTTCGGCTGAAACTTCTTTTCCCCTTATAAAATCTTTTTTTTAACATTCACACTACTTTTTCTAAATAAAAAAAGACCATTGATTACCATGCCCCACCAACTAAAAAAACTTGGATATGGAAAAAACAAGTGCAAAACATGTGGGAGATACTTCTGGTCTATAGATGAACGCGAAACATGCGGAGACGCTCCATGCGACCCATACACGTTCATAGGAGATCCTCCGACAAAGAAAAAATATGACCTCTACAAGGTACAGGACACCTTCATAGAATTCTTCAAAAAAAGAGGACACGAACCCATCAAAAGATACCCAGTACTCGCAAAACGCTGGAGAGACGACGTATTCCTAGTAGGAGCATCAATCTACAACTTCCAACCATGGGTAACCTCAGGTCTGGTTAAACCCCCAGCAAACCCACTAGTAGTCGCCCAACCCTCAATAAGACTAAACGACATAGACAACGTGGGAAGAACAGGAAGACACCTAACCTGCTTCACAATGGGAGGCCACCACGCATTTAACTCCCCAGAAAAGCAAATATACTGGGAAAACGAAACAATAAAATACTGTCACGACTTCTTAAAACATATTGGTATAAAATCAGAAGAGGCAACATTCATAGAATCATGGTGGGAAGGAGGAGGGAACGCCGGACCATGCTATGAAGTCTGTGTAAGAGGCGTTGAACTCGCAACCCTAGTATTCATTCAATACGAGATCTTACCAAATGGTAAAAAAAGAGAAATCCCACTAAAGATCGTTGACACAGGCTATGGACTTGAAAGATTCGCATGGATATCCCAGGGGACCCCAACAGCATATGACGCATCATTCGGGCCAGTAATCCAAAAATTAAAAGAACTGGCATCAATCAAAGTCGACGAGGAAATATTAAAAGAAAACGCCCAAGTCGCAGGGATGATGGACATAGAAACATATGCAGACCTTAAAACCCTCAGAAAAAAGGTGGCGGACAAATTAGGTCTTTCAATAGAAGAACTTGAAGCCTCTGCAAAGCCAATGGAATCAATCTATGCAATAGCAGACCATACAAGATGCTTGGCCTTCATGCTAGCAGATGGTGTAATACCATCAAATGTGAAAGAAGGATACTTGGCACGCCTAATCATTAGACGCGCAATCAGACTAATACAAGAATTAAACCTGGAAAAATCATTAAAAGACATAATGGAAATCCAGATAGATTTCCTAGAACCCCAATACCCAGAAATAAAAGAACATCACAAACACATACTAGACATCATCAAACTAGAAGAGAAAAGATATAAAAAGACAATACAAAAGGGTAAAAGAATCGTTAAAAAGACAATAGACCACTTCAAAAAAGAAAAAGAAGAGATACCCCCAGAAACCCTCATAAAACTCTACGACTCCCATGGCATACCCCCAGAACTAGTGAAAGAAATAGCAAAAACCCAAAACTTCAATTTAAAAATCCCAGACAACTTCTACACACTAGTAGCTCAAAAACATGAAAAAGAAGAAGAAACAGAAACAACAAAAATTGAACTAGATTACCCAAAAACAAAATTACTATTCTATGAAAAACCAAACAAAACAAAATTCAAAGCAAAAATAATAGGAATCCACGAAAACGGGATCATACTAGACCAAACACTATTCTACCCAGAAGGCGGCGGCCAACCATCAGACAAAGGAACACTAGAAACAGAAGAAATAAAACTAAAAGTTGAATATGCAGAGAAAATAGGGGACATAGTACTCCACAGAACAGACACAGAAAAACTACCCAATAAACTCATAGGCAAAACAGTGAAAGGAGACATAAACTGGGAAAGAAGAATGACACTAAGCCGAAACCACACAGGAACACACCTCATAGTAGCAGCAGCACGCCAAATCCTAGGAGACCACATCTGGCAAACAGGAGCCCAAAAAGGGATCAAACAATCAAGGATAGACTTATCACACTACAAGCGGATCAAAATAGATGAAATAGAAAAAATAGAAGAACTAGCCAACAAATACGTGAGAGAAAACCTTCCAGTTAAAACCAAATGGATGGAAAGAAACCTAGCCGAGAAAAAATACGGTTTCATATTATACCAGGGAGGAGTAGTGCCAGGAGACAAGATAAGAATAGTTAAAATAGACAAAATCGACGTACAAGCATGCGGAGGCACACACGTACCCAGAACAGGAGACATAGGACTTATAAAAATCAACCGCACAGAAAGAATACAAGACGGCGTTGAAAGAATCGAATTCTCAGTAGGAAAAGCTGCAATAGAACAAATACAAAAAAACAACCGCCTATTAACAGAAAGCTCAAAAATATTCAAAGTACCAATAGAACAACTCCCAAAAGTCTCTGAAAGATTCTTCAAAGAATGGAAATCATTCAAAAACGAGATAAAACGCCTAAAAGAAGAAATAGCACGTCTAAAAATAGAAAACCTCATCAACAAAACCACAAAAATCAACAACCTCCTACTCCTAGCAGAAATTGTCGACGCAGAAATGGACGAAATGCAAAAAATGGCACTAAAACTCACAGAAGACAAAAACATAGACATCACCATCCTACTAAACAAAGACGGGAAAATCGTGGGAACATCATCCCAAAAAGCCATCAAAAAAGGCATCCAAATAAACAAAATCATAAAAGAACTCGCAACAATCCTCGGCGGCGGCGGCGGAGGAAAACCAAACCTCGCCCAGGGAGCCGGCCCCAAAACACACAAAATAGAAGAAACCCTAAAAAAAGCCCCAATATTAATAAAAGAGGCTCTTGAGGGTTAAACTTGGAAAAAACAATCCAAGATATAAAAAAAAGGATAAAAAAAGGCGAAGCGCAAATATTCACAGCCGAGGAAATAAAAAACATGCTCCGCCAAGGAGAAACACCATCCATCCAAGACATAGACATCGTAACAACAGCCACCTGCGGAATAATGTCAGGCACCGCAGCAATCATGCACTTTAAAGCCACAGAACCCGGAAAATTCAAAAAAGCAAAAAAAGTCTACCTAAACGGGATCCCAGCATCCCCAGGCCCATGTCCAAACGAAAACCTAGGCCTAATAGACCTTATACTCCATGGAACATCAAAAAGCATAGAAAACCCAGACTACGGAGGAGGATTCCTACTCAAAGATATAACAAGTGGCAAAAAAATAGAAGTAACCATAGAAACAGACTCCAAAACCATAAAAACAACAACAACCCTAGATAAGATCAAAACAGCGAAGATAATCGGCACAAGAATGGCATACAAAAACTATACCGCCTTTGTAAACCCTGGAAAACAACCAATAGCATCCATATTCAATCCAGTGCCAATGGAAGGTCCATTCAAAGGCCTCTCATTTTCTGGATGTGGTGAACTAAACCCCATCCAAAACGACCCCCAAATGAGAACAATAAAAGCCAGCTCACCCATACTCCTAAACGGTGCGCTTGGCATGATAATAGGAGAAGGTACAAGAAGCACACCAGAAAAACCCAATCTTATGATAGCCGCCGACATCCACGATATGAACCCATACTACCTGGGAGGTTTCAGGACAGCAGCAGGCCCAGAAATATTCAATACAATCGCAATCCCAATACCCATACTAAACAATGAAATACTTAAAAACGTCCTTATAATGAACCATCAGATACCGCTGCCAGTAGCAGATATAAGAGACAGAAGCATCATAGACCAGACAAATTATGAAACTGTTTGGATGGGGGATGAAAGACCATCATATCATCCTGAAAGGTGTGCTGATTGTGAAAAATGTCTCGTGGCTGAAAGATGCCCCACATTCGCCTTCAAGAACAGCCTAGACCTTGAGAAATGTTTTGGTTGCGGAATGTGCGCAAATTCTTGCCCAAATAATGTATTTGAAATGGAAACAGGAGAGGTTACGCTACATTTTAACAATAAAAATATCTATGTGCCAGTAGTATGCAGACAATCAGATATAAAACGTGCCAAAAGATTGGCAGAGGAATTAAAATCCAGGATAGAAGATGAAAGTTTCCCCATTAAATAAACTTTGGTGTTCTAATGGATTATGATCTTATACTTGGACGTTACGGTGAAATTGCCCTTAAAAGTCCGCGGGTTAGGAGGAAATTTGAATCTCAGCTCATTCATAACATAAAAAGCGCATTTAAAACAGAAGCACATATAAAAAGTGGTAGGATATTCATCTACCCAACTGATTTTGAAGAGGCCTTAAATCGCCTAGAAAAAATTTTTGGGATAGTCTCATTTTCACCAGCAATTGCAATGAAAACAGACAAAAACACCATCAAAAACAAACTCGAAGATTA
Source organism: Methanothermobacter sp. MT-2 (assembly GCA_003584625.1). Classification (NCBI taxonomy): domain Archaea; kingdom Methanobacteriati; phylum Methanobacteriota; class Methanobacteria; order Methanobacteriales; family Methanobacteriaceae; genus Methanothermobacter; species Methanothermobacter sp. MT-2. Next base: position 1,442,734 of record AP017647.1, read on the forward strand.
TGTGGAAAAACTAAACTCAGAGAATCTATTAGATAATAAAAGATCCTTCGCCATAAGGTGTAAAAGAACAGGAGATCATGAATTCACAAGCCAAGAACTAGCAGCATATGCAGGTTCCATAGTTGTGAATAAAATAGGAGCCCCGGTCAACCTCACAAAACCCGACATAGAAATATTCATAGAAGTCCGCGGCAGAGAAACATACATTTTCCATGAAATGTCACCAGGTCCGGGGGGACTTCCAGTTGGCACAAGTGGAAAAGCAGTATCTCTACTCTCTGGTGGCATAGACTCTGCTGTTGCAACATACCTCATGATGAAAAGAGGATGTAAAATAGCGGCCCTACACTTTGACACTTATCCTTACACAAGCAAAAAAACAAGAATCAAAGTTAAAAACTTAGTAGATAAATTAAGAGAATATTCCCCTGGTGTGAAATTTGAACTCCTAACAATAGAATATGGCGAATACCTTGATTACTGCATATCAAATGCTCCCAGAAACCTCACTTGTATATTATGCAAGTTTGGAATGTACCATCTTGCGGAAAAAATAGCTGAGAAGATAGGCGCCCTTGCGATTGTAGATGGTAGCAGCCTTGGACAAGTCGCCTCCCAAACTTTGTCTAACATTTTGGCAACACGTTACAATGTGAAAATCCCCATTTTAAGCCCCCTAATAGGCTTCGACAAGGTAGAAATTGAAAACCTTGCAAAGAAGATAGGAACTTATGAAATTTCCATAACACCCACTGGAGGGTGTAGCGCAGCCCCTTCACATCCTGCCACCAAAATAGAACCTCAAAAACTATTAAAGGTAAAAAAGAGCATAGGATTGGATTCAAAATTAGAAAAAATAGTAACTTTAAATTAAATAATCTCAATATATTCTAATAATGTTCATAACTGTATACTCCGGAGGTGTATTACCATGAAAACAACTATTAGTGTGATTAAAGCTGATGTAGGAAGCCTAGCAGGTCATGTGCGCGTCCACGAGGCCCTAAAGGACAAATGTGAAGATATACTCTCAGAGGCCAAGGACACAGGGATTCTAGAAGACTATTATATAACCAATTGTGGTGATGACATCGACCTCATCATGACGCATCAAAGAGGCGAAGAAGATGAGGAAGTACATGAAACCGCATGGAAGGCCTTTAAAGAAGCAACAAACCTTGCAAGGGAAATGAAACTATACGGAGCGGGTCAAGACTTGCTCTCAGACACGTTCTCAGGTAACATAAAGGGTATGGGTCCAGGTTGCGCCGAGATGGAGTTCAAAGAAAGACCAAGCGACCCAGTAATCATATTCTGTTGTGATAAAACAGAACCAGGCGCATTCAACCTCCCACTCTTTAGAATATTCGCCGATCCCTTCAACACAGCAGGACTCGTCATAGACCCAAGCCTACACAACGGTTACAAATTCGAAATATTCGACGTCATAGAACACAAAAAAGTGACAATGTCATGTCCAGAAGAAATGTATGATCTGTTAGCCCTTCTAGGCTCCATAAGCCGCTATGTGATCAAAAAAATATACAGAAAAGATGATGATGAAATAGCAGCCTCCGTAAGCACGGAACGATTAAACATCATGGCAGGGAAATACATTGGAAAAGACGACCCAGTAGCCATAGTAAGAGCCCAGTCAGGCTTCCCGGCAGCAGGAGAAGTGCTCGAACCATTCTCAGTCCCGCACCTTGTAGGTGGCTGGATGAGAGGATCCCACAATGGTCCACTAATGCCAGTAGCGCAAAAGAACGCCACACCAGTCAGATTCGATGGTCCGCCACGAGTCATCAGCCTAGGATTCCAAATTGCAAACTGCAAATTAACCGGGCCAATAGACCTCTTTGATGATCCATCATTTGACCGTTCAAGGGCACTAGCAGCTGAAATAGCAGAGTATATGAGAAGGCATGGACCATTTGAGCCTCACAGACTCCCAAGTGATGAAATGGAATACACAACACTACCAGAGATCCTCAAAAAATTAAAGGGAAGATTCGAGGATATAGAATAAAAAAATTTTTGTGGCTCCCCCCATGATTTCATGGGTTAGGTATGGAGCCACCTATCAAATATTTCCATGCGAAAAAAGGAATATCAAAGACCCTCTTAACTTTATCTATAATGGCACTATCACTTGTGGCCACTACAAAATCATCAGATTCCCTTTTGATATTGTAATCAACCTGGGGGGATACTTCGACTTCCCCGGGTATATTATAATCTTTTAATAATCTTCTTACAATGGATGCTAGTTCTCCGCTGAAACTGACATTTTTATCAAAATAGAATTTCACAAAATCCACTTTTAAAATTTTTAATGTTTTAAAGACGATTTTAAGAGCTTTGAGTGTATCATCATTTAATTTGTATTTTCCGAAAATTCCCCTGGAATCTCTTAAAAATCCATCCTGGGCTATGAAAAAATCTCCTCGAAGGACACTCTCCACACTTATAAGAACATTATAACCATCTATAAGTATCTTAGATCCTCTAAGGGATTCTGGATTTGCTATTTTCTTTCTTCTCTTTTTTATTGTGGACTCTGAAAAAACGTATCTTGCAAGGTAATTTCTATCCTTTCTTTTGAGCTTATAGTGGTTCGCAACGAAATCAAGGGCAACTCTCTTTTTATAACCTTTGTCTAGAAGATATCGGAGATCCTCCCTGGCATCTTTGAGGGTCATCAACCCCTCCTCTTAGCAGCTATAATTAGTACGCGGTCTGAGGCATCCTCTGCCCTATCAGCTATATTTCCAATGTGTATGGCAATCTCCTTCATTTCTAGGAGTTTGACCACGCCAATTTCTTCGCTTTTATAGGATCTGTAAAGTTTGGTTAATATTCTTCTTTCAATCATGTCTGCTTTTTCTTCAAGTTTTTCTATCTCATGGGCTTTTTTAATCGCTTCTGTAAGATCTTCTTCTAGGAATTTTATACAATCTCTCAGGGCTTCTACAACTTGTCTTATAACATCCATGAATGCTTCAAAATCTTCCCTGAATTTTGAGGGAAATTCAACTTTACTCAAGGATATTATGAATGCTGTGGATTCTAGGGTGTCAGCTACTTTATCCACATTTTCAGTTAACATAATCCTATCTTCCCTGTCAAATGGCAAGAAAGCCCCCTCATAGAATCCCAATTCCATCTTTCGACGTATTTCATCAGCTTCATGCTCCAATGAGGATATCTTCTTTGTTAAAACATCCACCATATCATATTCCCCATTATAAAAGTGGAGCATAATGTCCTCGAATTCCTCGTAGCACTCATAAACTTTCTCCACATGCTCTTTAGCATATAGTTCAACTTTACTTTCTTTTAAGAAGAACCTTCTCATTATTTAACCCCTATTCCATGTAGAATACGTAGGGAATCAATCAACCCATGGGCATAATTTATACAACCAAAGGATGTTAGATAATCCCCCTTTTCCAGATAATATATAGAGTCCTCTTTATAATTTTCAGCCCTCTGGATAATATCCTTCTCTTCTCTACTGAAATCTAGGTATGACATCTCCCTTAAATTTTTCTCTAAAAGTTCAATATCCTTCCTAATCCTTTCATATGCCAAAGCCCATCACCTGTTGGACATCATCCTCCAAGAATAATAGATCCTCTGAGCCACAGTAAAATATCCTAGGACTATGATAAGTATAACAGCAACTTCCATGATAAAATCTCCAAAAATCGAAGCCAAAAACGCTCCAATAATTAATATTATCAATCTTTCAGCTCTTTCAGCCACTCCTATACCACAGGGTATACCTTCACCCTCTGCACGGGCCCTAACATAACTTACAGTCATCGAGGCGTGGAGTGCCAACATCCCAGTTAACCATCCTGTAAAACCACCATAAGTTATACCTATTATCATAGATGCATCTGAGAACCTGTCCAATGTCGAATCTAGGAACCCTCCAAATTTTGTCGCCTTAAAATTCCCCCTTGCAAGAGCACCATCAACAATATCCATAAAACCACTCAAGGCCACCAATAAGCCGCCGATAAACAATTCCCTAACTGCAAACATGTAAGCAGCTGCCAAGGCTGCGATAAAAGCCATCAGAGTAACATAATTTGGGTTCACCTTAATCTTTGACAGAATAGGGTCTATTATACCCTCAAGGTATGGTCTGAGATTATTTAGCATAGAATATTCTTATAAAATTCAATTTATATATATTCCATGGACACCCCCCCACACATAATAAGAAAATCTTGGGAATCCGAAAATGAAGATCATAAAAATAGAAAATCAACACTTAAAAAAGCATTTAAAAGAAGCAAAAGCTATTCTAAAAAGTGGAGGTATCATATTATACCCTACTGACACCCTATATGGTCTGGGAGTTGACGCATTTAATGAAAAGGCTATAAAAAGACTTTACAGGTTAAAGAGGAGACCTCTAAATAAGCCAATGTCAATATGCTTACATGACACGAAATGGATTAAAAGAGTCGCCCACCCCAACCCCAAAATCGAAAAGATAATAGATATGATCCTACCAGGACCATTCACCATCATACTCAAAAAAAAGAACACAATCCCCTCCATTTTAACCAGTGGCAGTGAAAAAATTGGTATAAGGATCCCAGACAACACCATTTCCAGAGAACTTGCAAGTGAATTCCCAATAACAACTACAAGTGCAAATATATCTGGGATGAAAACCCATAATAACATCAAGGACATAATCCAACAAATAGGAGAAGTAGACCTAGCCCTCGACGCGGGTCCGCTCAAAAAAAGAAAACCATCCACTGTAGTAGATCTCACAAAAGATCCCCCAAAAATTTTAAGAAAAGGAGCAGGACATGAAAAGATCAAAAAATTAATATTAAAAGGTTATGAATATGAGACTCCTCTCAAACATTAAAAAACCAGCCAGAATACCAACAGGCTGCTCCCTAGATAAAATACTAGGAGGGGGCGTGGAAAAAAGAAACCTAACACAATTCTATGGACCTCCAGGATCCGGGAAGACGAACATAGCCATAAAACTAGCCGTAGAAACAGCGAAAAACCATGGGAAAGTGATATTCATAGATACTGAAGGTGGAATGTCAATAGAAAGAATAAAACAAGTAGCAGACAAAGACTTCGACAAAGTAGCCAAAAAAATAATATTATTCGAACCAGGAACATTCCAAGAACAAAGCGAAACAATAAGAAAAATATGGGCACTCCTACAAAGACACCCAAAAGAATTCGACCTCATAATCCTAGACTCTGCAGTAGCATTATACAGATTAAAAGACGGGAACTCCCCAAGAATACACAGCGAACTAGGCAACCAAATGGCCCTACTTTTAAGGATGGCGAAAAAATATGACGTCGCAGTTGTAATCACAAACCAAATATATTCACTATTCGATGCTGAAGGCAGAAACGCCATCGAACCAGTAGGAGGCACCATACTCAAATACTGGAGCAAAATAATCATCGAACTACAAAAAGGAGATGTCATCGGAGAACGCCGCGCAATCCTCAAAAGGCATAAAAACAAACAAGAAGGACTCGAAACAACATTCAGAATAGTTGAAAACGGTCTTGAAGGATAAACCATCTGAAGAAAATCATATACTCAGATGCCATGAAAACTTTTATTAACCCTCTAAACTAATAATAGTCTAAAAAAATCATGACAGATTTTCTTTCCAATGAAGAGTATAGGAGCAAGAACATGATCTTCTCCAATGTCACATAAAAAACATAGTGATGAGCATGATATCACCCAAAAAATATCACAGAACAGCTAAAATGCCACCTAATGATTTTAAAAATGTTAATGAATTTTTTAATCATGTTTTCCAGGACAAAAAAATGATATGGATGGGTCAGAATACAAACCATCTCAACGATCACAAGGAAATAAAAGAATCAATGATAGAATTCATAAAAACCAACGAATATTGTAAATACCCCCCACCAGAAGGATTCCCAGAACTCCAAGAACTAATAATAAAAGACCTAGGATTAAAAAACGGCTTCGAATCCCTAATAACAGCTGGGGGGACAGAATCCCTCCATATATGCATGCAAAGCATCATAAAAGTAGGTGATGGGATCATAACATGCGACCCAGGATACCAAATAATCGAAAACTTCGCCAGAAGATTCGGGGGAAAAGTAAAAAGCGTGGAAATATACAACAATGAATGCTCCTATAAACTCACACCAAAACTCGTAGAAGATAACATAGACAAAAAGACAAAGATAATATCACTCATAGACCCCCTAAACCCCCTAGGATCATCCTATACAAAAGACGAGATAAAAGAATTCGCTGAAATAGCCGAAGAAAAAAACCTATACCTCCTACATGATATAACATACAGAGATTTCGCAAGAAAACACTACCTAGCAGCTAAATACGCCCCTGAAAGAACATTAACAATCTATAGTTTTTCAAAGATCTGTGGAATGGCCGGTTTAAGGATCGGAAGCGTTATAACAACACCAGAAATGATGAAATCCCTAAAAGATTTCATGATAAACGATCTTGGAACAAATGTCCTATCACAAGTCGGCGCGATAACAGCCCTAAAATCAAAGAAAAAATGGATCAAGAAAGTGCGTGAACGCACATTCAAAAACCAGAAGATCATAAAAAGGGCTGTTGACCAAGTAGAAGGTACATTCATACCAGTATACCCATCACAGGCCAACATGATGGCCATAGACATATACAATACAGGCGTGGACCCAGTTGATCTCACAAACTATCTTCTAAAAAGAAAAATTTTCGTAAGACAAGGATCATACACCAGCAGAACCTATGGTAACAGATACATCAGATTAAGCTTCTCAATACCAAAAGAACAGGTCCAAATATTCGCAGAAAACTTCATAGACTTAATGGGATTCCTAAGAACCTAAAATTAGGAGAGTTCCAGAAAAATTTAATTATTTTTCACATCTATATCCTTATTTTGCTTGTCAACCCCCAAAAATAGAGGATACACATGGGGGAAACTTGGATAGTTAAATTTAAATATCACATTTTAGATAGATTCCTTTTGTAGCTCTGCTCCCTAACGAGAGTAGCATAGGATACAAGGGGTTCCGAGCCAAGAGGGGAGTATGATTCCATGGGCGTAAAGCCATGGTGGTGAACTCCTCAACTCTGTAAGATTCCATGTTGGAAACCTCACGTGTAAGCATGGGGGGAGACCAACCCCTCATAGAGGTCCATTATATTTTTCAACCAATTAATGAAAATTTATAGGATGAAAAGGACAAAGGGAGGTGTTTACATGGATAAATTAACAATTATAATCCTACTAGCTATAATAGCAGTTAGTGGGGTTGCAGCAGGTTACCATTATTACGGGGGAGAAAAACTACAATCACAGACACAGTTAAAGATCCAAAATCAAACGAAACTTCAAAATCAGACACAAATAAGAAACCAGACACGATACATGAACCAAAGTTGTCTCTCAGTTGACCAGTTAAACAGCGCAAATGGGAATCTAATACAATATCAAGATCAGAACATGTTCAGTGGCGGGTCACTACATCAAGAACAAAATAGGAACAGAATCAGGAATAAAACATAGAAAGTAACATTCGATGGAAGACTTTTGGCGTCATCAGCCCAAGAAGAGAAATTCTGGGGGAAAGTTCTTATAAATTAAATTATGATCCCCTCAGATTATTCAATTTTAAGGTAATAATATTCTCCGATTTCTTTTTGTTTACGATCAAGGAAACTATTGATTTTGTTCACCCTGGGCCTTCTTGTTTCTTTATCTCTTCTGAATGTTATCCCCACTTGGGATAAGAACTTGTTCATGGCTCTTCGAAGTTCTGTCGGGCTTGTAGCATATCCTTCTATACCTGGCATGCCATAAAATACCATGGCTCTATCTGATATATAATCAAGGAATATTATATCATGGTCTATTATGATGGCAGAAGAGTCCCTACCTTCTATTATTTTTCTCATGGCTTTAGCTGTCATCAATCTTTGTTCAACATCTAGGAATGCTGTGGGTTCATCGAAAACGTAAAGATCGGCTTCCATTGAAAGTGTGGTGGCGATGGATAGTCTTTGAAGTTCGCCTCCGCTGAGCTCTTCAACCTTTTTATCCTCTAATTCTTCGAGGGAAAATGGCCTTGCAATTTCGCTTTTAAATATTTTAGTCCCGTATCCTTGTGCATTTAAATGTAGGAATTCTCTAACAGTGCCCTTGAAATTGGATTTTAGGTATTGTGGTTTATAGGCTACTTTGAGTTTCTTTTTAATTTTGCCATTATCTGGTTTTTCTTCTCCGGCTAGGATTTTTGCAAAGGTTGTTTTACCTATACCATTTGGTCCGAATGCGGTTACTATCTCCTTTAGGTATACTTTACCTTCTTCGACGTTTAATTGGAAACCTTTATACTTTTTGGTTAATTTTGTGTATTCTGTGAGTGTTTCGCCCTCCTCTTCTGGGGTGGGTGGTTTTATTTTAAATTGGATTTCGCCTTTTCTAAATCTGACATTTTCTTCCCTTAAGAAACCTTTTATGTAGGCATTTATACCGACCCTCACACCTCTTCTCTTTGATACGACTCCATAAGCCCCCGGCTTACCATAGAGCACGTGAACGTAATCTGAGAGCGCGTCAAGGGCTGCTAGGTCATGTTCTATCACCATAACTGCTTTGCCCTCTTCCTGGAGAGATCTTATCACTTTAACGGCATTTAGTCTCTGTTTAACATCTAACCAAGATGTTGGCTCATCAAAATAATAGAAATCAGCATCTCTAAGGGCTGCTGCGGCTATAGCTATGCTCTGGAGTTCTCCCCCGCTTAAATTTTTAATATCCCTTTTTAGTATGGGTTGGAGTTCAAGTGTTTCAATTATAAAATCTAATTTGCCACGTTCATCAATCCTTGAAAGGAGTTCATACACTTTACCCTTCACATATTCAGGGATGAGGTCTATTATCTGGGGTTTATGAACTGCCTTTAATTTACCTGCTGAAAGTTTCTTAAAATATTCCTGTAACTGCGAGCCCCTGAAAAAGCGTGTTATCTCATCCCATCCTGGTGGGTTTTCATAATCTCCAAGATTAGGTTTTAATTCACCTGACAAAATACGGCTTATAGTCGATTTACCTATCCCATTGGGTCCTATAAGTCCAACCACGTCACCTTGACTGATAACTGGTAATCCGAAAAGTTCAAACATGTTCTCCCCATAACGATGAACAGGATCCTCAAGGGCCTCTGGTAGATTTATTATACTTATAGCATTAAAAGGGCACCTATTAGTACATATACCGCAACCAGAACATAATTCTTCTGATATCACCGGCTTTTTCGTTTTTTCGTTAACGGTTATCGTGTCTTCACCCATTCTGACACCTGGACAATATTCAATACATAGATAATTACATTTTTTTGGCTGGCACCGGTCATGATCCAAAATAGCAATCCTAGTCATCAAATCACCCTTTAGGAAAACAGTGAAAAGGTTAAACTTTAAATTGGCTCCGGTGAATTACCCTTCTTATTCCGGAAGGTGGACCCCCCCAAAGGTATTTAAAGGTATAGGCTCCCAGATTTAAGATACTATTTCCTTCTAAAAAAAATTTCATTCCCATAAAAAAAGGAAAATAAATATATAAAAATTGATATAATTAAAGTTCTTTCTTTTTAAATGCCAAATCTATGTCCTCTGCTTTAACGGTCTTTCTACCAGCGTGTTTTGCTAGTTTAACAGCTTCTTCTGCTATTTCTTCGCCTATTTCTTCTAGGGCTTTTGCTAGTGCTTCCCTTGCATCATCACTTATTCTTTGCGCACCGGCATTTTTTATGATTCTTCCAACTGGTGCTATTGGTAATTCACCCATAATATCACCTCATTTTTATCTTCAAATCTCTAGTATTTAAATTTATCGTTTTTTTCCCCATTTTTGTGACCAATATCCCATTTGTAAATATGAGAACCACACTAAAGACAACAATAGAACTTTGAAAAATTTTTCGTACCATCAAGATACTCCCATAAAGTTTCACACAATATAATAACCTATATACCCCATACCATAATAAGATAAAAAAAACTAAAGGGTGAGACCCCCAGATGAAACAAGCCATTATAATCCGCACCGACCTTAAAATGGGAAAAGGTAAACTCGCAGCCCAAGCCTGCCACGCATCCATCGAATCATACAAAAGAACACCTAAAGAGAAAATAAAAAAATGGGAAAAAGAAGGTTCAAAAAAGATAATCCTAAAAGTGAAAAACCTAGAAGAACTCATAAAAGTATACGAAACAGCAAAAAAGAAAAAAATCCCCCACTACCTTGTACGCGATGCAGGACACACACAACTACCCCCAGGTACAATAACAGCCCTCGGAATAGGCCCAGACAACGATAAAAAAATAGATAAAATAACAGGCCACCTAAAACTATTATAAAACCCAAAAAAATAACATAGGGACCTTTAAAAAATGATTTTCATCAACACAACACCAAGGAAGTGCCAATAATGGAATGGACAGTTAAAATAGGAGGCAGTTTATTCCCCCACCACGCAAAAAAACTCCTAGAAAACCTATCAAACGAAGACGTCATCATCATACCTGGAGGTGGAGAATTCGCAGATAAAATAAGAGAATACGACAAAAAAATCGGACTTTCAGACACTGCTAACCACGAAGCGGCAATACTATCAATGGATATAATGGGCATACTCCTAGCAGACCTTGTGAAAAGGGCTGAAACAACCCACACAATCAAAGGCGCCCGAAAAATAAAAAAAGATGGTAAAATCCCCATCCTACTACCATCAAGAATACTACATTACCTAGACCCCCTCAAACACTCATGGAAAGTAACATCAGACTCCATCGCATTTTACATATCAAAACTCATAAATGCAAAACTATTAATAGCAACAGACGTAGATGGTATATACACAACAAAACCCACAAAAAAAGGGGCTAAACTTATAAATGAAATAACTGCTAAAAAGTTACTAACTTTTGGCGAAACCGCAGTGGATGAAGAACTACCAAAACTACTACTAAAATACAAATCTGATTGTTACATAGCCAATGGAAAGCATCCACAACGGATTCTTTCTATCATAAGATCCACTGACACCATACATACAAAGATAAGAGGTGATTAAATGGCCAAAATAAGATGCACATCATGCAAACAAGAAATACCACCAGTTGAAAGTTATGTCAAATTCGAATGCCCATTCTGCGAAGAAATAATATACAGATGCGAAAAATGCCGAACCTTCGGCCACCCATACAAGTCTAAATGCGGATTCGAAGGCCCGTAAATTTAACATTGGAGGATTTAATATGGGAGAAGTTCTAGCCACAATCAAGATAATGCCAGAAAGTCCAGAAATAGACATGTCAAAACTAAAAAATGAAATCCAATCATCCATCCCCAAAAGCGCCGAACTATATAAAATAGAAGAGGAACCAGTAGCATTTGGCCTCATAGCCCTTAAAATAATGGTTATTGTAGATGACGCGGCCGGGGGAACAGAAAACGTCGAAAAAAACTTATCAAAAATTGAAGGTGTAAGCAATATCGAAGTGACTGATCTTCGACGTTTAATCTAAACATCCGCTATCCTATTTTAAAAAACATTCTTATTTATATCATGTGTGGGGGGGTTAATAATATGCCTAGTGGCCAGTATAAATGGGGGGCAGTTTTAGTTGCCTGTTTGGCAATTTTCATCATAGTTTTAGATACATCAGCAATGAATGTGGCAATAACCACACTAGTTGTGGAGCTAAATACTACATTGTCAACAATTCAGTCCATAATCGCTTTATATGCATTAATAATAGCCTCATTCATGTTATTAGGGAGCAAACTTCAAGATATCCTTGGCAGAAAAAAGACATTTTTAGTGGGATTGATCATTTATGCTTGTGGAACGAGCATCGCTACTTTAAGTATCAATGCAGGGATGCTCATGATAGGATGGGCCATTTTAGAGGGTGTTGGCGCGGCTTTGATGTTCCCAGCGACCACAACCCTTGTGGGCGCTAGTTATGAGGGTGAAGATAAAGTTACTGCTTTTGGAATTTGGGGTGGTATAGCAGCCATGGGCGCGGCCATAGGCCCTATAATAGGGGGAATTTTCACGACATACTTTACTTGGAGGCTAGTGTTTGCATTTGAACTCATTTTTGTAGCATTAATTTTAATTTTCAAGGACTATTTAACGGAATCTGAACCAACTTTGAAATGGAAGGATTTAGACATATTAGGCGCCATTATTTCCACAGTATCCCTAGTATTAATTGTTATGGGGATTTTACTCCTTTCAAAACCGCGAAACTGGGAATATGTCCCGGTTTTACTAGTCTCTGGTTCTATTCTCTTTGTTGTCTTTTTATGGTGGCAGAGAAGAAGGCTTAACCAAGGTTTAGAACCGTTATCTGATGTATCTCTCTTTAGGAATCGTCTGTTTGGATTAGGTACTATTAATTCCATAATACAACAAATACCCTTAGCAGGTTTTCTTTTCATCATACCAGTTTTCCTGCAACAGATTACCAAACTCAATGCATTTGATACTGGGCTGACTCTTCTACCAGCATCCATCTCTATCCTCATGTTTTCAATTTTAGGGGCGAGATTCTCAACAATTTTAGATTCCAAACATATTATGATGATTGGTTTTCTTATTTCTGCACTGGGAACATTCCTACTGGGAGGGGTGTTTAACTTAAACACTCAAATGATGGACATTATACCATCGACTATTGTCTTTGGTGTGGGAATCGGCCTTTTACTTTCACAATTAACCAACCTTACCATGTCAGCTGTCAGGAGCGAACAAGAAACAGATGCCTCAAGTTTACTTAATTCATTTAAAAATCTAGGTTATTCACTAGGAACGGCTTTGATAGGAGTTTTACTTTTAATAGGAATTTTCAATGGACTTACAACTGGAATAGAAGCAACTGGCCAGACTGGAAACATGACTACACAGGAAATTCGGGATAGTCTTTTTGAATATGTAGAAAAGATGCAGACTGGACCACCTCCACAAATATCGCCACAAATACAACCTTATGCAACTGAAATTGTGGATCTATCTATTAGTTCTGCAATGAGGCAAACATTTAACGTATTGTCTTTGATTCTCCTCTTAGGATTCATACTAAGCATTTTCTTACCAAGAAAATCTAAATTGGGATGAAGAATAAAAAAGAAGGAAATAAATAGTACGTCAATAACCCCTTTTTTTATATTGACAATCTTTAATGGTATTTCTGTGAGATTTTTTTATCGGAGGTTTTTTTATCCTGCGAAAAACGTCACCAGAGAAATTCCCAATCCATGATATTCGAAAACCACATAAAATATAAATAATAATAATAATGTTGAATATAATATTATGTCTGGGAGTTGATATGGGGAAAGTTCTCGCCACAATCAAGATAATGCCAGAAACCCCCCCAAAATAGGAACGCCAAAACTAAAAAATAGAAGAGGAGCTTGTAACATTCGGCCTCATAGCCCTCAATGTAATGGTTGTCGTAGATGACGCGGCCGGGGGAACAGAAAACATTGAAAGCTTATCAAAAATTGAAGTTGTGAAATGGCTAATCTTCAATGTTGAAAAGTTGGTGGTTGAAATTTTCGATTTCATCCTCGCCTGCTTTCTAGGGATTATCTGCGGTACAATAACAGGTATTATACCTGGTATCCATGTTAATACCGTAGGTGCATTCGTATTCGCTGCCACTCCCTTCCTTCTCAAGTTTTTCTCCCCTGAATTTTTAGCTGTTTTCCTGCTTTCAATGTCTATTGCCCATGCACTCCTAGAATTCATACCATCCATGCTCCTAGGCGTACCAGATGAATCAACAGCATTATCCATCCTTCCAGGCCATAGGATGATATTGGAAGGGCAAGGTAGAAAGGCCATAAGACTAACAGCCATTGGAGGGCTTGGAGGCATAATATTCACAGTATTATCCCTACCCTTATCCATAATTTTCCTACCTCCAACATATAATCTGATAAGACCATATATAGGACTATTACTCCTTATAGTGTCAATTTACCTTATAATAAGCTTGAATAAGAATTTAGAGGCTACTATATGGTCCCTTGTAATATTCATCCTTTCAGGGATCCTAGGATGGGTTATGTTAAATACTCCGCTTTCATCAAATATCTCTCTATTATGTACCTTCAGCGGCCTATTTGGTGTGAGCACATTAATTCACAGCCTAGGTAAACACTCGATTTTACCCAGCCAATATACTGTGAAGGAAATTAGAATCGATACTAGGATTATAAGAGGAATCCTTGGAGGAGGAGTTGCAGGAACCCTATTAGGGTTTCTCCCAGGTTTTGGACCGGCGCAGGGCAGTATACTGGCCCAGGAAATCAGTGGTGGGAGTGATGATAGGATAGAGAACCTTTTAACATCTCTCAGCGCCTTGAACACTTCAGATGCTCTTTTTTCACTTATGACAATATATCTCATGGGAAATGCTCGCAGTGGCATAGCAGTCTACATTTTGAAGATAATAGAAAATTTCAGTTTAAATTATCTCATATTTTTTAGTTTTGCATCTTTATTATCAGTTGCAGCATCTTTTATCCTGTGCATAAAATTGGGGGATTTTCTGGTTGATCGTCTACAATACCTAGATTACAATAAGCTTTCCAAACTGGTAATATTTTTTATAAGCTGCCTAGTGGTGATATTCTCCCTATGGGAAAATGCACCAGTCCATTTCATCTTACTTGCCTATGTAACATCCATCGCCGTTGGTTTGATACCACATTATATTGGTGTGAGTAAATCTTATTTGATGGGAGTCCTTATAATACCCGCCCTGGCCATCTATCTTTAGCAGATTAAAATTATTTCCTTGGCAAGCTTTCTAGAAGTTTTAACGAAAGGTGTGGTATCAACATTTGGGAATGGATCTATGATACAAAGATCATATTTTTCATCAATGAGTGAAGGCAGATCCCTTATATCTTCATTGTACACCTCAAATTTCTCATCTGCAAGTTTAAATCCATTCACTTCCAAATTTATAATGGTTGTTTTTATGCTTTCAGTCCATATATCATTGAATATTACCTTATCGGCGCCTGTGAAGAGTGAGAATAATCCGAGGGTTCCAGGGCCGCATGTAGCATCTATAACCTTAAATGGACCTTTAAATTTTCTCAGGATATTATAGAGATTCATGATCTTTGAATATGAAGATCCTAGGGATTCGATGTGCATCCTACTCTGTCTTTTATAAATGCATAAGGCCCCCCTTGGACTTTTTATGATGTCGCAGCGCATATCACATCCGGCTAATTTCTCATATACGATTGGTTTATGATCTGAGTCAAGCATGCCTACTGTCTTCCCTGGATCGCCTTTGATAACCCCTTTAACTTCTGGCACTTCCCCGATTATCTGTTTAGCTGTTTTTTTATCCAGTTTATCAGATAATATTAATAGGGATTTTGATGGTAGAAATGGTGCTCTTGAAAGAGGATAGCCTATGGTCATGAGTGGAGTGCCAACGTTTCTTAGACTTGATTCTTTATCTAGTAGTCCTTTGTCAACCATTATACTCAGAATATGCCCCATTGTGGAGTCAAGGTGCCTTTTACCACACTCACATCTACCCCAGTCTCTATCAATGGATTTCAAGTTTAATTGATCCCCTAGTGGGGTTCTTTTATCTATGTGAGGATCATGGCAATTTTTACATCCATTATAAAAATATTGGATCTTTTCTAACAAAGATCGCCTATCTATTATGCACTTTTCCCCACATTCACACCTTAATCCCATATAAAATTTAAATATAATGTTCATTATATTAAAAGATGATTCTCATGAAGGATAAAAGGAAAGCCATCCTAAAGGAAATCCTGGGAGATTTCGCTTCTGAAAACTCTGAATCTGAGGGAAGACTTGAATCAAAGGATGAGAGCAGTTTTGATATATCCAAGATAATTAAGAAAAGACCCCCAAAACTTGGAGCAGATGTTGAAGAAGTCGAAATCGTCGAAGAAGAACTAATACCACTATACAGGGTTTCCATCCCCAGATTCACTGAAAAAGAAAGGGAACTTATAAACGAGATAAGGGCAAAGCTCGTTGAAGCCGCTGTAAGTGCGGGTGGCGAATTTAAAGTTGATAAAAAAACCCTTATGAAAGAGGTTAAAGATTTCCTCAGAATAAAAGGAGTTCGCGATATTGACAGACTCGCCAAGCAAATCATACAAGAAATGCTAGGCTATGGGGAAATCGACCCCCTCATAAGAGATGATAACCTCGAAGAAATAATGATAATCGGCGTGAAAAAACCAGTTTTTGTCTACCACAGAGAAAAAGGCATGATGATCACAAACCTCGTATTCGATGACGCGAACAACATAAAAGCCCTAATCGATTTAATCGCAAGACAGGTAGGCCGCCGCATAGACCAACAAACACCCATACTCGACGCAAGATTACCAGACGGATCAAGGGTCAACGCAACCATACCCCCAGTCTCCCCAGATGGCCCCACCCTAACAGTGCGTAAATTCAGAAAAGATCCCTACACCATCATAGATCTTATAAATTTCAAGACAATGTCATCTTACCTTGCAGCCTTCCTTTGGGTGTGTACAGATGGCCTCGGAGCCAAACCATGCAACGCAATAATCGCCGGTGGTACAAGCTCTGGTAAAACAACAACCTTGAATACAATAGCAGCATTCATACCACCCCGCGAACGTGTTATCACAATCGAAGACACCCTAGAACTCCAACTCCCACACCCACATATTCTAAGGTTGGAAACAAGACCCCCAAACATAGAGGGAAAAGGCGAAATTGACATGGACACCCTAGTCAAAAACTCCCTACGTCAAAGACCAGACCGGATAATAGTAGGGGAAGTGAGGGGGCCAGAAGCCATAACATTATTCACAGCCTTGAACACTGGACATTCAGGGTTCGGCACATTACACTCCAACACCGCACGTGAAACAATCACAAGACTTACAAACCGTCCAATGAATGTGCCAAATATTATGATACCCGCACTAGACTTCATTATAATGCAGAATAGGATGTACAGTTCATCTGGCCATTCAATAAGACGCATAACCGAAGTAGCCGAAGTTGTGGGGATGGAAGAAGACAAAGTCCAATTAAACAGGATATTTGAATGGGATAACGTCACCGACAAAGTGGAATACGTGGGTATAGCAAGCCAAACACTAAGAGAAATAGCAGAAATGCGAGGTATAAACATAACAGAGATAGAAGAAGAAATCGAGAAAAGAAGACTAGTCCTAGAGTACATGGCCGACGAAAACATAAGATCTATAGATGAAGTAGCTAAATATATACATAGTTATTATAAGAATCCTGAGGAAATCTTGGAGCAAATACTCTAAAGTCCCCCGAATATAAAAGAGGGGATGTCCACAATGGTTTTAAAAAAAATTTTTGAAAAACTCGGCAGCCTAACAATAGATGCGGGTAAAAAGGTGGAAGAGGGGGTTAAAGTCCCCGCCACGAAACTAAACATTGTCAAGCCTTCATTCACTAGTAAAATGCCATCAATCCCTGGTAAAATTGATTTTAGGAGGACTATAAAGCGTAGAAGCACATCCGTGATCTTGGAACGGATGAAGATGACCCCAGAGGAGATAGAAATATTCAAGGATCTTATCGAAGCCGATAAACGTCGCGAGGAAAAGGAAAAAGAAAGTGAAGAGAAGTATATGGAAGCTTCACTCGAGGAAATATTAAAGGAGAGAGAGAAAAGGAGACTCGAACCTAAACTGGTAATGACATTAGGAGGCATTTCCGGCTTCTTACTATTATTGATAACAGTTATATTAGGTTTTGGCTTAGATATTGGGCTTATATTAATGTTCTCAGTAATTTCCCTATCTATACTCTTAATGTTCGCGCCAGAATTACAAAAGGGGAGAAGATCTTCAGAAGCGGCACGTCAACTACCATTTGCTCTGAGGCAAATGGCAACAGAACTTAGAGCAGGACTAGGACTCCATGATACCATGCGCTCAGTAGCAATGTCAGGGTATGGGGCGTTATCCCAAGAATTCGCAAGGACTCTGGAAGAAATAAGGTATGGTGAAACCACAGAAAATGCTTTAAAGGAAATGTGTAACCGTGTGAACTCAGAAGGTTTGGATAGGGCTATTTATCAGATTACAAGGACTCTAGAGAGTGGGGGGGACCTAGCTAAAACCCTTAACATTATAGCAGAGGATGTGGCCTATGAGATGAGAATGAAACTTAGAGATTATTCCCAGAAGCTTAACTCTTTTACCATGATATACATGTTCATCGCCATCCTAGGACCAGTTATATTCCTAGTAATGTTACTTGCAGCCACCACAGTCATGGAAAGGTCAGTTTTACCCCCAATTGCCATACTGTTATTATATCTATTATTATTCCCAGCGATAGTAGGGTTCATGGCCTTCATGATAAAAAGACTTGAACCAAAATTATAAATTACGACCCAAAGGGAATTCCAAGTGGACTTGTAGCCCAATAAGCTTCTCTTTTCCTTTTATAAATTGGGTGCAGGTATATAATCTAAAATATGGATAACCGTTCAGTTAATAATATTTAAAACTTTCGATTACCTTTAAATCATAAATTATTTCTATTTTGCAGATAAACTGATATACTGGCTGCCGCAAATTTCCCGCCATTATAAAGGGGTGGTGAAAGGCAGCAGGAGAGGTGGGTGGGAAAAACCAAAAATTGAATCTGGGAGTGGAAAACTCCCTTAACCTGTAAAGGGATAATTAACATCTCCACCCACCCGTCAAGTTCGGGAACGGAGGTGAAACCCTCCCACAAAAGGGATGGAAACCCCCCCAGAAAACATTTAACAACCCGAAGGTGATATATATGAAATTTGGTATCGAAATAGTCCCAAGCATGCCAATAGACGAAGTAGTTGAAGTCGTTAAATTGGCAGAGGACGTAGGCTTTGAATACGCTTGGATAACAGACCACTACAACAACAGATACGTATATCAAGTCCTCGCCTTACTCGCTAAAGAAACCGAAACCATCAGAATGGGTCCAGGTATAACAAACCCCTATGTTAGAAACCCAGCAATAACAGCCTCAGCAATAGCAACCCTCGACGAAATCTCAAATGGAAGAGCAAACCTCGGTATCGGACCCGGTGACAAGGCCACATTCGACAAACTAGGCATCGCCTGGGAAAAACCAATATCAAGGATAAAAGACGCAATATCCACAGTAAGAACCCTAACAGCCGGCGAACCACTCGACACAGGGGCAAAATTAGACTACAAACCAGTCCAAGATAAAATCCCAGTATATATGGGTGCCCAGGGCCCAATGATGCTCAAAACCGCCGGTGAAGTGGCAGATGGTGTGCTGATCAACGCTTCAAACCCAAAAGACTTTGAAGCAGCCGTCCCAAACATAAAAGAAGGGGCAGAATCCGCAGGCAGAAGCATTGATGAAATCGACGTCGCCGCATACACATGCACATCAGTAGATGAAGACCCTGAAAAAGCAGCAAACGCTGCCAAGATAGTTGTAGCATTCATAGCCGCAGGATCACCACCATTCGTACTCGAAAGACACGGCCTACCAGGCGAAACACAACAAAAATTCGGAGACCTCATAGCCAAAGGAGACTTCGGCGGTGCAATAGCAGCAGTCGACGACGCATTAATGGAAGCATTCGCAATTGTAGGCACACCCGACGACCTCGTGCCTAAAATAGAAGCACTTGGTGAAATGGGCGTAACACAATACGTCGTTGGTTCACCAATAGGACCAGACATGAAAAAATCCATAAAACTCGTAGGAGACATCATAGAAAGCTTCTAAAACAACCCCCAACCTTTTCTAATTTTTTTACAAAAACTTTTTTTTTATCTAAATTCTGCAAGAAGACCCTCCCATAGAGAGGGGGATAATTGTAAAGCCTTAAATACTGCCTTCCACATACACCCTTTTCTAGACCATACCTTAAAGAGAGTAGCATGGAATACTGGGCCCCAAGCGAGAAAGGGGATATGAATGTAAAAGTCTTGGGTTCAAACCCCGCAAGCCTCCATGTTGAAGAAGTCTCCACGCGTGGGGAGGGTCACTCTAAAATATAAATAATCTTTAGACAAAATGATTATAAATAGAAGTTTTAAAAGGGGAAAATGATAAGAGAATTAGCACTGAAAACTAGGAAAAAGGCCATCAAAAGGATTAGAAGAAGATCACCAGAAGAGTTAGCGACGAGCTGGTGCCAAGACGACTTGCTCTATTCGGGAAAAGGCAAATCCATTTTCATGATACTCCCCACCAAGGGGTGCTCATGGGCATTATCAGAAAGTGGTGGTTGCACCATGTGCAGCTACCTCTCAGATTCACTACTTGAAGATATCAAATCCGAAAAACTAAACCAGATATTCAAGGATCTAATATCAAAATATAAGATAAAAGAGAAAACCGCGGTTAAAATATTCATCTCAGGCAGCTTCCTAAACCCAGAAGAATTCCCAGAAGAATCCAGAAAATTCATACTAGAATATCTTGATAAAATCGACAAAATAGAAGAAATAATCATAGAATCCCGACCAGAATACATAAACAAAGAAACACTCATTGAATGTTGCAAACAAGCACCCAACAAAATCATAGAAGTTAGCATAGGACTCGAAACAGCAGACGATTACACCCGCAAATTCAAAATAAACAAAGGATTCACAAAAAAAGACTTCGAAAAAGCCATAAAAACCATAAGAGGTCTTAAAAAAGACTTCAGGATAAAATCAAAAGCCTATATCCTTGTAAAACCAATCCTAACATCAGAAAAAGAAGCCATCCAAGATTCAGTTGAATCTGCGATTTACGCAGAAAAAATAGGGGTGGACAGAATATCATTCTGCCCCTCAACCATCCACAAAGGCACAATAATGGAAGAACTCTGGAAAAAAGGCTCATACAAACCCCCATGGATATGGAGCCTAATCGAGATAATAAACCGCACCCGAAAAACCCTAAAAATACCCACAATAATGGACACCTCAGGACTAGGAACACCAAGAGGCCCATACAATTGCAAAAAATGTAACATGAAACTTAAAAAAATGATAATAGAATCCAACCTAACCCAAAAAACCATACCATGGATAAAATGCGACTGTTACAAAAATTGGATTGCCGAAAAAGAACTTGGAGATTTCGTAAGATCATCCAACACCATCAAATATCAAATATACTAAGAACACGAAACAGATTAAACTTTTCATGCAAAATCTTATTGCTTGTAAGACCCCCCACACCTTGAAAGGGAGGTATACAATGAGATAAGTAAATCTAAATACTATTTTTTTCATAGAGTTTTTTACAGCCCACACCCTAAGAGGTATAGTATGCAGGGCCTAGTGACCGTCCAGAGGGGAGTATGAACCCATAGGTATGAAGCTGGATGAACCCCCTCAACTTTGCAAGCTTCCATGTTGGGAAGCTCCATGTGTAAACGTGAAGAGGAGGTCACTCTACAAAATTTAGGGGAGTTTATGATTGGTATAAGCGCAGATTTCGACCCACTACATAAAGGACATGTGAAACTCATAGAAAAAGGACGCGAAATAGCGGGAAAAACCGGGAAAAAACTCGTTATATACCTTAACAAAGATTATAGCGCCAACCACGCCCCATTCTTCGCATCATATGATGCACGTAAGAAAATGGCGCTTAAAGCGGGTGCTGACAAGGTTATACCAATTGAAGGTCTGCACTACAGACTGACCTTAGCATACACAGTGCCTATAAGGATAGCTATGATGATAGAAGATGGTATCACAGATTACGTGGATGCAGCGAATGTATCACCACACTTCATAAAAAAAGAGGCGGAATACTTCGCGAAAAGAGGCATATTCAGCGGCATACCATCAAATCTCCCAAACAGGAACGTTATAAGATGGTTCGCTGTTAATGAATTTTTCCAAGGAAAATATAAACGTAAAATGAAATTTCACATAATCCCAGAACTCACAGAAAACGGTTCAAAAATTTCCGGCAGAGAAATAAGAAAAAAAATAATAGAAAACAACCTAGAAATACCCGAAGACGTGGCTAAACTTCTACCTGAAACCACCACAAAAATCCTCGAAAAGGAACTCAAAAAAGGTAGAGCACCAAGTAAAAGAAACCTTAATCTAATAAAGGATAAGATGAACAGACTTTCACGAGCAGACCTCCTAGAGATAGCCTACCTCAATGCCAACCTCATAAACTCCATGATCAAATGGAGACCCCATCATACAGAAAACCAGATATGGGCAACTTTCAGAAAAGCCGGGTACGGTCCAGTGCTAACAAGACTAGCAATGAGCTCAATGGAAATGAACGTCACAAGAAAAGAAGTCTATGACCTCATAGGATACTATGAAAAAAAAGGATGGATACCACCAGACCAGAAAAGGAAAAAGATAATCCAAAGAGCCTGGTTCATATCAAAAAACATAAAAAAAGGTTACACTTCAAAAGAAGCCCACAAAAAATTCCTAGAAGGCCACATACCATCCGAAGAGCCTGAAAGATCCCTTAATGCAGGGTTGAGCTTAAGAAAATTTGAAACAAGAAAATTAAGGGAAGGAACAAAGGCCAAGATATATGTGAAGGAAGATGGTGTTATCTCTTGCCAGATAAAAGACGATATTAAAATTAAAAGTCCACTGATCCTTCCAGGTGCAATGGCAACTTACCTCCGCCTAATAATAGATTCACATATCATACCATTCAACAGCCGACTCATCAAAAAAGATGAAAGTTTCAGGATCCAGATAAACATCGGATAAAAGTTTATTTTTCTTTTCTATGTTCTACTATGGGACATGTCCATGATTTACAAAATGTCATGACAAATGTACCTTCACCAGTATCTAGATGAATCCTCCAGCACTCATCATCATAAAACTTAAATTCAACGTCAAGGATCTTTTTTCCAATCAATTTTTTAAGATTTTCCCTACACTCATTTATGATGCTTTCTCCCAACTAAATCACCCACATTATCTTATCCGTTTTAATATATTATAAATCTTTAATATAATCAAAAACCATAGTATAATCTTCAAACTCCGCATCAAAACCTTCTAATTGCTTTATTATCCTCTTAAATGTCCTGAGGGTGCACCTTGACATTATTGGAGTTATATTCTCGGATAAAAACGATTCAACATCCTTCATCTCCTCATATCTCCTCCCGGAATGGAAAGCCGAACTTATAACCCTTGAAATTGCACGTTCACTGAAACCATCACCCTCAGTCTCCTCAAGTATATCTAATAGAGGCCCATCAAGACCTAGATTATATGCAGCTAATAAAGTTTCCCATAGAATTGCTGAAACACCCTTAGTATAAGAACTCCGCAACATTTTAAGGGCAGAAGCATCACCAACACTACCAGCCACAACTTTTATATTGAACCCATAATCATTTAACCTAGCAAATTCATCAGCCGCAGTTCCAGATGCTAAAATTTTAACCTTCAAACCTATACGTCCCATGATAGCAGCATCAACCACCCTCCCATTCCTTATATTCTCAAGAGCTCTTTTCACAGTAGCCGGGGCAACATTATTTATATCAACATAAACCCCCCTAACATGATCACCAACCTCCTTAGCAATCTTAACAGCCACCCCAGGCGTGACCGCAGATATTACAATATCAGATTCCCTGGAAACCTCCCTGATGTCAGCACAATCAACAACCCCTAAATCACGTGCTAGTTTCCTTGTGCGTTCACTCCGACCACTAGTAGATGTTAAAACCTCAACCCCCTCTTCCAAGAGCTTTGAGGCCATGATAGATGCTACTTCACCAAATCCTATAAAACCAACCTTAATAATATCACCTCCTACCAGAAAGAAAGACAGCGCTAATGAGAGGTGGGATTAATTTTTATCATTACATTAGATCCTACCTTCACTCCAATATCTTTTGCTATGGCTGTGCATTTAGCATTTAATAGGCAGAACACCTGTTTTTTACCGAGTGGCGCTTCTGTTAAACCCTCATAATTACCAAGGCCCTTGGCTATTATAAGAGGGGATTTGTCAAATATTTCCCTGAATTCATCCGAGAATTCATGGTAGATCACACCAACAGAATCTGTTCCAGTAGTAACTATATCAGCGAATTTGTGGAGGCCTGCTTCAAATGCATCTTCTATACAAGCGTCATTGAGTATAGGCCTATCCTTAACAGCAATTATAACATGCAAATCATATTCTAGTAGTTTTTCTATTAGTAGTCTGTCGAATATGATCTCACCAGTATTATCTGCGAGATAGAGGAGTTCTCCAGCCTCTTCCAGGGCCTTTTCAAGGATTCTGGTATGGTTTATTTCTAGGGGGGAGTGGAGTGCTTCTATAACCACTTTTTCATGGTTGAAGTCAAGTCCAAGGGCTCCGAAGTCTATTATGTTGCCGGTTATCGCCACTTTTATGAAATCCTCGAGATTATTATTATTTTTTAGGAATTTTCTTGCGGTTGGCAGGAAACTTTGGGCTATCCTGTTACATCTTTTCTTTTCATTGGCATATGGGTCCTTGTTGTTGGTCATTTCTTTGATGAGTCTATGTATGCTAGTACCTATCTCATTGGATACCGCACCTTCCCTGAACATGGAATTGAGTAGGTTTACTATTTTTGTCATTATTTTGAGTTTTAGTTTTGCATCATCTGTTGCAAGATCCAAGGCTTCTCTTGCTTGTCTAAGGAAACATGGAGCGCATTCATAGTATACTTTCATGGATTATCCACCATATATGACCTTTATAACTTCTATGATATCACCGTCGTCTACTGGTTCTTCTTCAAGTACTATTTCACCATTTTTTTTAATAACAACAGCTTCTAGTGGTATTTTGAAATCTTTAAGCAAGTCTTTGATTTTTAAACTTTTATTGGTTTCCATGGCCCTTTTCTCATCATCTATTATGAGGGTGAATTTCATTTCGATCCCCCGAGTATTTCTTCTAGGAAGGTGCAGGCTTTACACAGTTCCTTGGAAGCTGGCTGACCACATCTTTGGCATTCTATTAGCTTTGGTTCTTTTTTATATTCTTTTAGGGGTTTTCTGATTTTTTCATGGCCTCTTAGTGTTGAGTATAATATTGTGGGGTGTTCTTGTGATAGTTCTTCTAGTATTGTTGCTATTTTTTTTCTGAATGAGGTTTTTCGGTATGGGCATTCTTCAAGGTGGACATCTAGGCCCCTTGCTTTTACGTATAATTTGATTTCTTTTTCTGGGATTTCTCTTAGTGGTTTAATTTTGGTTACGAATTTTTTTGAGTGGGTTGCTGGGCCTATTCTGGTGAGGTTTTCGATGTTTCCTTCTAGATAGTTCATTATTATTGCTTGTGTTTCATCGTCTAGGTTGTGTCCTGTTGCTATTTTATCTGCTTTGAGTTTTTTGGATTCTTTGTTGAGTATCCATCTTCTGAGCACTCCACAGTATGTGCATGCTTTTCTTGGCGGTTTTGATTCCATTATTTCGTCTATTGTTATGTTGAAATGTTCTTTGAATGATGTTATGTGTTGAGGTATCCCAAGTTTTTTGCATGTTTTTGTCGCTGCTTTTATTCCTTTTTCGCGGTAGTCTTTTATACCTTCGTTGATTGTTATTGCTTCAAGTTGGATTATGTTTCTCTCTGCGAGGATTGATAGTATATCTAGTGCTGTTGTGCTGTCTTTTCCGCCTGAAAGCGCGACTAGTACTTTATCGCCTTTTTTTATTAGGTTGTGTTTTTTTATGTCTCTTAGGACTTTTCTTTGGATTGTTTTAATGAAGCATTCTTTGCATAGTTGTTGTCCTGAATATTTTCTGTGGATGATAACCTTTTCTGAGCCACATTTTGTACATGACATTATTTTACTCCTAGAGAAGAGTTTTATAGTTTGAATGGTTTTTTGAAGAGTTCAAGGTCTTGTCTGTAATCTTTTTTTGTGATGAGTGCTATTTCTGCTTTTTGTAATTCTGCTCCTAGGTATGCTGCATGTTCCATGCGGGTTACAAGGTTTCTTTTTATTATTTCTTCATAAAGTTTTTTAGCGCTTTTAGAGGTTAGTGCGATTTGTGGTTTCATTTTTTTGTAGTGGATTACTTTTATTTTATTGTTTTCTATTGTTATTTTGAAGCTGCCGGCTTTGTCTTGTATGAATTTCAGCCCACCTGAGGCTTCGATGGTGGGGATTTTGGTTTTTTCTTTGATTTCTTCGTGTTTTCTTTTATCTTTGAATAGTATGAGGTCTATGCCTGTGTTTTTGGGTGCTGATCCTCTGTTTTTTGCTATGAACATCATGCGGGATGCTACTGCGAGTTCGTATACGCTGCCTTTGTTTTTACTGCTTACTTCTGGTGTGAAGAGGATCCCTGCACCTAGTTCCATTCCCATGCCTGCGAGGAGTGCGTTTACTCCGGTTGAATCCACGTCTATGAGTTCTGCGACATTGCCTGCGCCGAAGAATATGGGTTCTGGGTTTCTTAGTGTGTATTCTCTGCAGGCTTTTATTGAATCCACGATACTTTTACTGTTTACTGGGTCTAGGATCGGGTCTGGGATAATATTTATGCTTTTACATTTTTTCTTTAGGGATTCTAGAGATTTTACTCTTTCTTCAGCGGTTTCTGGTATCCAGCCTTTGTTATAGTTTGTGGGTAATATAACTGCGGGGATGTTTTTTTCTTCTAGTATGGGTAGTACTTCTTTGTAGTTTCCATGATCGAGACTTAGAACAAGGTCTGCGCCGGCTTTTACAGCTGCTTTTATTTCATCTGGGTTTAATGTGTCAATACTGACTGGGAGGTTGCCTGCTGCTTTTTTCGCTGTTTTAACTATTTCCGGTATTTTTTTTGAGAGGTCTTCGCCTGCTATGGTTCTGAGGTCTATTATGTCAGCTCCATTTTTTATGAAGTATTTGATTTTTTTTATTAGTTCTTCTCTTTTGATGAATGGTGCATCTGCAACTTCCGCTAACACTCTCATTGGGAAGTCTCTTCCTACAGGGAGTTTGCCTACAAGGATGTTCTCGTCTTTTTTGAGTAATTTTTCACGTTTTTCTTCGTCTTCCTCAAAATCTTTTATGAATTTAAGAGCCCTTTTACGCTGTTCTTCTTCTATGAGCCTGTCAGCAGCCTTTTTAGGTGATAAATTCAATTTATCGAGTAAGTCAAGGACTATTGGGAGATCCGCGGCATCTGTAGGCCCCTTATAGGTGGGTATCCCTGTCTCTTTTGTTATTATACTAGCATCTCTGGGTATTAGACCAGGGATGAGTATAATATCTAAGCTCGAGATAAGGGGTTCATCTAGTTTTTTTATTTCATTTATTATCCTTTGGGGTGTTAGGAAAGCTGCTATGAGTATATCTGCGATGTGAACATGTACATCGTGCTTTTTGGTGGATGAAACTTTCTTTACATGTTGTCCTGCAAGTTTTCCTGTGACTATAAGTACCTTCATTTTTCTATCCCTCTGATTTATACAATTTGACCATCATGTATATATATTAAAAATTTATAATGATTAACAATGAAAAATGGAGGTAGACCATGATCGAAATCCGATTTCATGGACGCGGCGGACAAGGCGCCGTAACAGCAGCAGAGATCCTCGCTAAAGCCGCATTTGAGGATGGGAAGTACTCACAGGCATTCCCATTCTTCGGAGTGGAAAGAAGAGGCGCCCCAGTCATGGCCTTCACAAGACTAGATGAAAAACCCATAAGAAGAAGACATCAAATTTACAACCCCGATTATGTTGTTGTACTAGACGACGGACTCCTAGAAGTCGTTGACGTATTCGCAGGACTAAAAAACAACGGTGCAGTCATCATAAACACGAGAGAAGAACATGAAGTGCTGCCAGGAGCCAAAAAATATACCATAGACGCCACAGGCATAGCATTAGAAATCCTGGGCAGGCCAATAGTCAACACAACAATGTTAGGCGCGTTCGCAGGCGCAACAGGTGAAGTAACAATAGACTCAATAATAAAAATAATCAAGGAAACATTCCCTGGTAAAATCGGGGAAAAAAATGCAGAGGCTGCTGAAAAAGCCTATGAAAACCTAAAAAGGTGAATATAAATGGAGATTGGAGCCACCGTCAAAGAACCAGGAAGCACACGAAAAAACAAAACAGGCACCTGGAGAACATTCAAACCAATCCTAGACAAAGAAAAATGTATAGAATGCGACAATTGCCTCCTATTTTGCCCAGACGCATGTATAAACCCAGAATATGAAATAGATTACGATTACTGTAAAGGATGCGGGATATGCGCAGAAGAATGCCCCGTAAAAGCAATAAAAATGGAAAGAGAAAGATAACCAGGGTGAAAAAATGACACTAAAAGTAATATCAACAAACCGGGCCGTCGCAGAGGCCGTGAAACTCGCCAAACCAGACGTCATACCAGTCTACCCCATAACACCACAAACCTCCATATCAGAATACCTAGCACAATTCGTAGCCAACGGCGAACTAGAAGCAGAATACATAAGAGTAGAATCAGAACACAGCGCAATGAGCGCATGCATAGGAGCATCAGGAGCAGGAGCAAGAGTATTCACAGCAACATCATCACAAGGATTAGCCCTAATGCACGAAATACTCTTCGCAGCAGCAGGACTAAGAAATCCTATAGTAATGGCCAACGCCAACAGATCGCTATCAGCCCCATTAAGCATATGGAACGACCATCAAGACTCCATAGCTGAAAGAGACTCAGGATGGATACAAGTATACGTCGAAAGCGCGCAGGAAGCTCTAGATTCTATACTCATATCTTACAAGGTATCCGAGAACAAAAAAGTGCTTTTACCCAGCATGGTCTGCCTAGACGGGTTCATATTAACACACACCGTAGAACCAGTTGAAATACCCCCAGAAGAAGAAGTAGACAATTTCATCCCAGAATATAAACCAGAACATGCAATACTAGACCCAGAAACGCCAATGTCACTCGGAACATTCACAGACCCAAACTACTACATGGAAGCAAGATACCAAATCGAAGAAGCCACGCAAAAATCCAAGAAAATCATAGAAAAAGTAAACAAAGAATTCAATGAAACATTCGGACGCCAATACAACTTCCTTGAAGAATACAAATGCGAAGACGCAGAAATCATACTCGTAGCAATGGGATCACTCTGCAGCACCCTAAAAGAACTAGTCGACGAATTCAGAAAAGAAGGTAAAAAAGTAGGACTACTCAAAGTAAGAGTCTACAGACCATTCCCATACAAAGAAATTTCTAAAGCGATAAAAAACGCTGATAAAATAGCGGTCCTCGACAAAGACATAACATTCAGCATGGGAGGAGCCCTCTACACAGACATCATGTCGAAAATCCACGACAAAGAAATCTACAATTTCATCCTAGGATTAGGAGGACGCGACATAACACCCCAAAACATCAAAGAGATTGTAGAGAAAACAGAAAACCCAGAAAAGGACATTACATGGATTGGATTAAAGGAGGAATCCTAGATGGAAATACCTAAAGAAGAACTCCTCGCCCCAGGTCACCGAGGCTGCGCAGGATGCGGCGCAACCCTAGGCGTGAGATTAGCATTAAAAGTCCTTGGCAAAAATACAATAGCAGTTTCAGCAACCGGCTGCCTAGAAGTTATCACCACACCCTACCCCGAGACAGCATGGGAAATACCATGGATACACGTAGCATTTGAAAATGCAGCCGCAGTTGCCTCAGGAGTTGAAAGAGCACTAAAAGCCAAGGGCAAAACAGACGTGAATGTAGTTGCATTCGCAGGAGATGGTGGAACAGCAGACATAGGCCTGCAAGCCCTCTCAGGGGCAATGGAAAGAGGCCATAACATCATCTACATTTGTTACGATAACGAAGCATACATGAACACAGGAATACAAAGAAGTGGAGCAACACCATACGGCGCATCAACCACAACATCACCACCAGGAAAAAAGAGCTTCGGCGAAGACAGGCCAAAAAAGAACATGCCATTCATCATGGCAGCCCATGGAGTGCCCTATGTGGCAACAGCATCAATATCATACCCAGAAGACTTCATGAAAAAGGTTAAAAAGGCCAAAGAGACAGAAGGACCAGCATACATACACTTACATCAGCCTTGTACAACAGGATGGGGATTCGACCCATCACAAACAATAGAAGTTGGAAGACTCGCAGTAGAAACAGGCGCTTGGTTACTATACGAGATAGAAGAGGGAGAATTCAGGATAACCTACAGGCCAATCCAGAGAAAACCAGTCGCAGAATATCTAGATGTCCAGAGAAGATTCAAACACTTAAAAGAGCAGGAGAAAGCTAAGATACAGGAGTATATTGACAATATATGTGCAGAGCTTAGAATATAGAGTGGAGGATAAAGAGTTGAAAAAAATCCTAAGCCAACCAGAATTATGCGACGGCTGCAAAGACTGTGAAGAAGCCTGCGAGAAACTTTACGAAGCTCCAAGGATAATTATACGTGAAATAAACGGGAACTATTATCCTATTATATGCCAACAATGCGAGGACGCGCCATGCAAAGCAATCTGCCCCACAGATGCCATCAACAAAAGCATAGACCCTGAAAGATGCATAGGCTGCGGACTCTGCATGGTAGTATGCCCATTCGGCGCCATCATACTATCAGACAGAAAAGCCCACAAATGCAACCAATGCACCGACCTAGACACACCAGCTTGCATAAAAGCATGCTCAAAAAGAGCCCTAGCATTAATAGACGCAGAGAAACTAAAACTCGAAAAACAAGAACAACACATAGCAAAAATTGCAGGAATCACCAAACCGGAACCAGACATCCTAAACTTGATTAAGACAACTAAAAAAGCCGAGGAAAAACTGAAATAGGGGGCCTCAACATTGAGAGAATTAATCTTAAGCCCAGAATTATGCGATGAATGCCTAAAATGTGAAAGAATATGTCCAAGGAACTCCATCAGGTTAATAAATGGAGTGCCAATCTTCTGCATGCACTGCGCCCCAGAAAAGGCTCCCTGCCTCAACATTTGCCCAGAAGGCGCCATAATAGAAAAGGATGGTGCCATTATAATCGATGAGAAAAAATGTGTAGGCTGCGGACTTTGCAGAGACGCCTGTCCCATCGGTGCCATTTACACTGACGAACATGGAATTCCACACAAATGTGACCTTTGCATAGAATACGAAAAACCACTTTGTATCGCAGCTTGTCCCACAGGGGCCCTTATAGAAAGCTCAGAGAATCTACTATCCACAAAAAGGGATAAACTAGCAACTGAACTTAGAAAAATTAAAGACCTGATCCAGTTATAGGCTCTGGGGGGGAACAGCAGCACATGATCAGCCAAGAAAAAGTCAAGGAAACAGTATGCCAACTTTTTAAAGAGGCAGTGACAATATTACCCGCGGATGTTGAATCATCCCTCAGAAAAGCCTTCATAGAAGAAGAGGATGAAATAGCATTATTAAATTTGAAGGCCATCCTGGATAATATCAAAATTGCCAAAGAAAATGGAATTCCCCTATGCCAGGATACAGGACTCCCCATAGTATTCGTGAAAATGGGTAATATCAAGGTTGAAAATCTCTACCAGGGGATTATAGAAGGTGTTAAAAAGGCAACTTCACAGGTTCCATTAAGGCCGAATGTTGTGGATCCTATCTCAAGAGAGAATACTGGAGACAATACAGGTAAGATGATCCCGCAGATAGACTTGGAGTTAGTTGATGGGGATTTTCTTGAGATAACAGTCATGCCAAAGGGTTTTGGTTCAGAGAATAACAACAGTTTAAAAATGGGGCTTCCTGGTGAAGGTCTTGAAGGTGTCAGAGATTTTGTTGTTGAGACAGTGATTAGGGCTGGTGGTAAACCATGTCCACCCATAGTTGTGGGTGTTGGTATCGGCGGCTCTTCTGATCTTGCGCTGAAACTTGCTAAAAAAGCTTTGCTCAAGAAAATTGGGGAAAGGAACGAAAACCAGGAAATCGCGGAGATGGAAGAAATTATACTTGAAGAAATAAACAAGACTGGTATAGGTCCAATGGGCCTTGGTGGTAAAACAACTGCCTTAGATGTTAAAATAGAAACTGCTCACACACATACTGCAGGTTTGCCTATTGGAGTTTGCATACAATGTTGGGCTTCAAGACACGCCACAGCCATCCTAGAAGACAAATAAACCAAAAAAAATAGTTGTGGGAATATTTAAACCTCCGTTTTCAAATCCCCTTTTTTTGCAAGTTATGGTTTTTCGCATGTTATCATGAATATTGTTCTGTCAGCGATGCTCACAGCCCTGTCAGCTACTCTTTCAAGGAATCTTGCTATGAATAGTAGGTTGACAAGGTAATTGATAGCCTCTTTATCCTTGAACATGCTAATGGTCACATGTTCTAATGTTTGGTCGAATAAATCATCTACTTTATCATCGTCATGTCTGAGCTCTTTAGCCATTTCTATGTTCTGATCAAGAAATGAATATATTCCTTTGGAGAGCATCATCTGGACAAAATCTGCCATGTGCATGAGATTTTCTAAGGGTTTTTTAGGTATTTCCTCATCTTTTATATTCTCTGAATATTCCGCCATATCAGCTGCAAGGTATCCTATCCTTTTCAAGTGGCTTCCAACCTTTATACAAGCCTCTATGAACCTTAAATCTCTCGCAACTGGCTGTTCAGCAGCTATTAAACTTATACATTTTCTTTCGAGGTTGAATACCATGTCATCTATCTTTCTGCTATTGGATATTACTTCTTCCTTTCTCTTTTCATCAAAATCGAATAAGAGGCCCACGGCCTTTTTATGTGTTTCAAGGGTTTTCTGCGCTATTTTTTCCACATCTTTTCTCAAATCTTTTAACCTTTTTCTGAAGAGTATTCGCGGATATTTTTTCTCCATAACATTTTCCTCCTAGAAACCGGAAAAATTATCCGAATCTGCCAGTTATGTATTCTTCCGTCCTCTTATCCTGTGGTTCTACGAATATCTTTTCTGTTAAGCCGCTTTCAACGATTTCACCATTTAGGAAGAATGCTGTATACTTTGAAACTCGTGTGGCTTGTTGCATGTTGTGTGTCACGATTATTATGGTGAATCCACGTTTTAGTTTGTGTATTAGATCCTCAATCTTAGTTGTTGAAATAGGATCTAATGCCGAACATGGCTCATCCATTAATATTACCTCTGGTTCTATTGCTATTGTCCTTGCAATGCACAGACGTTGCTGCTGCCCCCCTGAAAGGCTGAGTGCGGACTGATCCAACTTATCCTTAATCTCATCCCAGAGCGCCGCCGCTTTTAAACTTTCCACCACCCTATTTTCTATCACTTCCTTATCAGTAATCCCATGAACTCGAAGACCATATGCAACATTCTCAAATACAGATTTAGGGAATGGATTCGGCTTCTGAAAAACCATACCTACCTTTTTCCTTAACTCCACAACATCCACATCAGGATCATATATGTCCTTCCCATCCAAGTAAACATGACCCTCATGACGGAACCCTGGTATAACATCATTCATCCTATTAAGAGTTCTTATGAAAGTGGATTTACCACAACCTGAAGGGCCTATGAGAGCCGTTACTGTATTCTTAGGTATCTTCAAGTTTATATCCTTCAAAATGTGCTCTTCGCCAAAGTAAACGTTTAAATCTTCAACTTCAATCCTGTACATGATCATCGCCCCATCATCTTTCCCCTATACCTTTCAACAAGAGTATTGGTTGTGATTGTAATAATAAGAACCATTATCACGAGGACGGCTGCAGTCCCATAAGCGTTTTTAAGGGAAAGTCCCTCTGTGGCAAGCACATATAAATGTAAAGGCAGCGGCCTTCCCGGGTCAAAGATTGAAATTGGCATTGAAAGCGCGGATCCCACAACAAACATCACCGCAGCAGCCTCTGAGATGGCCCTAGCCATTCCAAGGATAACCCCAGTGATTATACCTGGCATTGCCGCTGGTATAACAACCCTGTATATTGTCTCCCAGTGGGTAGCGCCTAAAGCCCAACTTGCTTCCCTATAAGATCGTGGAACGCTCTCAATAGACACCACAGCCACCTGGAATATTGTTGGTAAAGCCATGAGGGCCAGCACGAGGCCGCCTGAAAGGAGTGACCATCCAAGTCCAAGGAATATGACAAAAAATGATAATCCGAATAAACCGAAGACTATTGATGGTATTGATGCCAGTGTCTCGGCCCCAAATTTTATAAACTTAACTATCTGTGTTTCACCAGCATATTCTGACATGTAGACTGCGGCCCCGACTCCAAGTGGTGTTGCGATTAAAACCGCTACTAATGTCACATAGATACTTGATACTATCATTGGGGCGATACCACCAGCTCTTCCAGAATCTATGGGTTCTGAGAATATGAATTCAAGGTTTATTGCTGGCAAGCCCTTCATGAGTATGTAGCCTATGATAACTATGAGTATTATTATCGTGAATATCCCGGAGGCCCATAAAACCCCATTCATCAGCTTTTGGGTGGTTTTGGGTGAAATTAGCTTGGATAACATTTTTATTCCCCCTTAGAGGTAGCCTCCCCCGACCACGATCTTTTTCTTGTAGTGGAAATAATTGGCGATCACTAGCAATATCATGATGACTATGAACAATATTACGGCTGTTCCAAAGAGTGCATTATAATGTAGTCCTGTTGCATATCCCATTTCAAGGGCTATGTTTGATGTTAGTGCCCTTACAGGATCTAGTATTGAATGTGGGATCTGCGCCACGTTACCTGCTACCATGATAACTGCTAATGTTTCACCAATGGCTCTTCCCATTGCAAGTATTATAGAGGTTATTATACCTGGTATTGCGGCCGGGACCATGACATTTATTATAGTTTGCCAATGGGTTGCTCCTAGGGCAAGTGATGCTTCCTTGTATTCAAGTGGG
Source organism: Methanothermobacter sp. MT-2 (assembly GCA_003584625.1). Classification (NCBI taxonomy): domain Archaea; kingdom Methanobacteriati; phylum Methanobacteriota; class Methanobacteria; order Methanobacteriales; family Methanobacteriaceae; genus Methanothermobacter; species Methanothermobacter sp. MT-2. The sequence goes on from AP017647.1 coordinate 1,477,729, forward strand.
ACTGATTTGATGGCGTCCTCTGATACACTTATTATCGTTGGCATTATCATTACAGCAAGTATTAGGGAGGCTGTGAGAATACCGAAACCTGTGCCTCCGATATGTGTTCTTACAAGTGGTACTAGGACTATGAGTCCAAAGAATCCGTATACAACTGAGGGTATGGCTGCTAGGGTTTCAATGACTGGTTTAAGGATTTTTCTCATGGAATCCGGTGCTATTTCCGCCATGAAAATTGCGCATAAAAATGAGAAGGGGACTGCGATTGCGAGTGAAAGGAATGTGATGCAAAGGGATCCTACTATCATTGTAAATACGCCATATTCTCCCTCAGATGGTGCCCATTCCCATCCGAAGATGAAATGTAGGAAACCATAATCTTGGAATATTGGCACAGCTTCCCTGAAGATGAACAATACTATAAGTAATATGACTATTATTGAGAATATGGCGGTTATGAAAAGTCCCTTTTCAATTAACATTTCCCTTGTCCTGTTTATCATGGTATTTCCCCCAATTTTAGTCGTCATCTGAAACATTTGCTATTGCAGGCACTACTTTCTCGCTTCTTATTATATTTTGGCCTTCCGGTGAAAAAACCCATTTTATGAAATCTTTAACGACGCCGGTTGGTTCTCCTTTTGTTAGGAATATGAATGGGACTACTAGTGGATATGATCCGTCGGCCACTGTTTTTTCTGATGGTTCGACACCATCGATTTTTATGGCTTTTACATCATCGCTCATATGTGACATTGAAACGAAACCTATGGCATAAGGGTCTTGTTTAACTGTCTGTTTAACTGATTCTGTGGATCCTTGGACTATTGCATCAGGGCGTATTTTAGCATCTTTCATCACTAGGCTTTGGAATGAACTCCTGGTCCCGGAACCTTCTTCCCGGACTACTACATGTATCTCGGCGTCTGGGCCTCCTACTTCCTTCCAGTTTCGTATTTTGCCACTGAATATGTCTCTGAGTTGTTCTTTTGTTAAATCGTCTATGGGGTTTTCCTTGTTCACTGCTATGACTATACCATCTTTGCCGATAACATATTCTTTCATGTCGTCTTTTTCTTCGGGTTTAAGGGCTTTTGAACTCGTCCCTATATCCACGATTCCTTGTTGTGCTGTTCTGATACCTAAACCCGATCCTCCGCCTTGTACGTTGATTTTCACGTCTGGGTGTTTTTTCATGTACTCGGCTGCGAGTTTCTCTGCTACTGGCTGTACAGAGGTTGAACCTGCTATCTCAATTCTTTCATAATGTACACCTGGTCTGAATAATAAGTATAATATGATGATGGAGATGAGTATGATTCCCCCCTTCCATTTCCTCTGCAAGTACACTCACCTTGGAATTGTTCTTTTGAAAATAATTACTATCATATTTTATATAATCTTTTAGTCCTTAAAAAATTCAAAAAAGGGGAAGGGGGTGGTATTTTTTATTGTTTTGCTGGGACTACTTTCTCTGATTTTACTATTGCTTGGCCTTCTGGGCTTAAAACCCAGTTAATGAAGTCTTTAACGACGCCGGTTGGTTCTCCTTTGGTCAGGAATAGGAATGGTCTTTGGAGTTTGTATGATCCGTCGGCCACGGTCTCTTCTGATGGGATTACTCCGTCGATTTTAAGTGCTTTTACACTGTCATCAAGGTTTGCTAGTGATATGAAGCCTATTGCATTCGGGTCTTGTTTTACTGCTTGTTTCACTGCTTCTGTGGAACTTTCTACAATTGCGTCCTTTCTTATTTTAGCATCTTTCCCCATCACGATTTCTTCGAATGCTTTGCGCGTTCCTGAGCCTTCTTCTCTAGTTATCACCGTTATTGGGGCGTCTGGGCCTCCTACTTCTTTCCAGTTTGTTATTTTGCCACTGAATATGTCTTTGATTTGTTCTGTTGTGAGTCCTTGGATGTTGTTTTGTTTATTTACGATTACTACGATACCGTCTTTACCTATGAGGTATGTTTTAAGGTTTTTCTTTTCATCTTCTTTTAGTTCTTTGGATGATGTGCCTATGTCTGCTGTTCCTTGTTGTGCTTGTGTGATGCCGACACTTGATCCTCCGCCTTGTACGTTGATTTTCACGTCTGGGTGTTTTTTCATGTACTCGGCTGCGAGTTTCTCTGCTACTGGCTGTACAGAGGTTGAACCGACTATGTCGATTTTCTTTTCGCCTTGGCCTTGGCCGCCTAGGACTATTACAGCCCCTATTATTATGATTATGGCTACTATTATTCCTACAATTGTTTTGGTGTCCATTTTTTATCACCAATATTGTAAGTTGTCATCAACCTACTTAAATTTTACTATTAGTGAATTATATTTCACTTTATATGAACAAAAGAGGTTGATAACAAAAATTAATTCATAATATGTGAACACAACTACACAAAAAGTGTTAAATTTAAATATCAGTAAATCCAAGAACGATACGGTGAATAGCTATGATAACAGAAAAAACCCTAAAAGAAATCTTCAAAATTAACATTTACCGCTGGAAAACCGCCATAACCCTCATAGAAAAAAATTCCATCACTACAAGAGGTTACTCCATAGAAGACCTGATCGAAAACGTCAACTTCGCCGATATAATCTTCCTATTATTAATGGGCGACCTACCATCCCAAAAAGAATCCAAAATGCTCAACGCAATACTAGTATCATTCTGCGACCATAGCATCACACCACCCAGCACACAAGTCGCACGCCTCACAAGTTCCACAGGCTCACCCCTAAACGCATCTCTTGCAGCTGGCCTATTAGCCTTCGGAGAAAAACACGCAGGCGCCATAGAAAAAGCCATGAAACTACTCCAAGATACCATAAAGCTCTGTGAAACTGAAAAAGACATACCATCCCTAGCCAAACAAATCACAGACAAACACCTACAAAATGCTAAGAAAATACCAGGATATGGTCATAGATACCACCATAAAGATCCAAGAGCAGCCAGAATCCTAAAAGTAGCAGAAAAATTGGAATGCACCGGACCACACACCCAACTAGCAAAAGAAATCGAAAAAACACTACACAAAACCAAAAAAATACACATAAATATCGACGGAGCCAACGCAGCAATACTATCCGACCTAGGATTTCACTGGAGCACCGGAACAGGAATATTCATGATAGGAAGACTACCAGGACTAATAGCCCACATAAACGAAGAAAAAACACAAGAAAAACCATTCAGAAAAACCCTAAAACTTGAAGAAATACAATACTACGGAAAAAAACCAAAAAAAATAACAATATAAGAACACACAAAAGCCTTCTACTAACAACCATAAACTACCCCCACCCCCCCTCGGACAGGACCTCCCACTTTATGATCACCCTCTGATAAGTGATTATGAAAAGTAGAGATTTTCTCTCTACAGGTTTTCAACTTTTCCAGCCCCCCAAATCCTCTCCTCATGCCCTACCAGCCCTCTCAACCTTGTAGGCAATACATGGAACAAACATATAGGTTAACCGCAACCTCCCCCATTGCATCCCCACCTTCAAGGGGGCTTAGCAGCAACAGAAAGTTAAAATCTACACTCCCCCCAATCCATTTAAAGGATATCCCATGACTAGCATGGAATGGCCCTTCAAAAAAAAAATCAAGGTTTCCTGAACCTCTCAGGAGTGGTTGTGCGTGGAATATTCATATAAAATTCCACAGCAGTATCTATGATTTCAACAGAAATATCACCTATCCTCTCAAAGGTCTTAACAATCCTTGAAAGAGAAATATAATATGTTGAACGCTCCTTCTCATCAAATGAAGTTTCAGCCATCTGACTCACGATACAATTAAGCGCCTTTTTCTGTATCCTATGTATTTCCTCCTCAAGCCGCATAACATCATCCTTAAGCTCCAATTTTTCGTTAAGGAAAGCATCCATGGCCTTTTTAACCATGCTGATAGCAGTTTCATACATCCCACTAAGATACTCCATTATCTCTGGGTCAACAGGATAAGCTTCCTTAACCGTGAAATTAGCCAGTATACCTGAATGATCACCTATACGTTCGAGATCATATGCGATTTCGGTGAAAACCACAGCCCTCCCAAACTCAGAATAAGGATTCATGGATATGGCAGTATCAATTGAAGACCTAATCTTCTCATGCATATGATTAGTAACATAATCCATTTTAAGGGCTTCATTTGCAAGTTCCTTATCATAGGTGGTGAGAGCCTTAAAGGATTTTTCAAGCTGTTTACACACATGCTTTGCCATATCCTTTAAAAGCTCCTTGATGAAAAAACTTCCCGCATATTCTCTTGAAGTTAATTCCTCGCCAAAAATATCTGAAAATTCCTCAAATCTTTGAAGATCAACCATATAAGCTCTCTTAACAACACCCTTCCTTATAAGGGGTCTGAGCAATTTAGTAACATAACGTCGGGTAATCCCAAGCCTTTCAGCTATTTCATCTTGTGTAGATGGATTCTCATATAATATCACATCGATTATAGCCTTTAAAGTGGCATTTTTCCCAGGCATTTCCATCACTTATGTTTTATCCTCAGTTATTATAACTATGGATTCATTAAAGATAACAGCTACCACATAAAGTAAGATTGTGATTATAACCACTGAGATCAGAACATCAAACTGATAAAATAATGGACTATACAATCTAACAATAGGTGAATTCACATCTACAAATCCCCTCAAAAGGAGTAAGAAACCAGCGAAGATAAGTAAGTACCCATAGAACTTCTTTATCTCATCAGGTTTGAAAAATGGATACAATCCCATTATAAAAAGTCCAAGGCCCATGGACCTGAAAAGATTCCAATGGGTTACACCCTCCAAAAGATAGAGTACACTCTTTGATTTCCAATAGAAATTTGCCAGGAAGTTTATAACCTCTATTACGAGTATAATAATAAGTGGGATTGTGAAAACTATCTTATCCTCCACTATCCGCGTTTTAACATTCCCCAGCGGCTCTCTGAAATAATGGGATAATAACTGGTAGAGCATCGAACCTAAAACAGCACCTAACGCTGTACCACCCACCCCAAGTTTTTGGGTGGTGAATGCTACTATCCCTGATATTATCCCTGCCATTATTATATCAAATGCCTTGGACAATTCCATCACCAAAAAATATTATTCCCCATAAACTCTTACCAGGAGAATTAATCACTATCAAGCCTTAGGGGGGATTTGAACCCCCGACCTCTGCCTTACCAAGGCAGCGCTCTACCACTGAGCTACTAAGGCTAAAATAGATAAAAATTAATGCAGGGGAAGGGATTTGAACCCTCGAAGGCCTGCGCCAGAGGATCTTAAGTCCTCCCCCTTTGGCCGCTCGGGCACCCCTGCATGGTAATTAATAAATAGTAAAAAACTGGTATATTAAGTTAACGGTTAGGCTAGAGGATCAAAGTGGCCATAAACCCACCCCCCTCCGGGTGATTTCGATGAAAAATCTTCTAAGTGTAGATTTCTTCACAGTTGGGCGTTTCACCCGGCTTCACACCTATGGATTCATACTTCCCTCAAGAGGACTGTCACCAGGCCCCACACCTTTTATTAAGGAGTGGAATACAACCTATGAAAAAAAGGAAATTTATTTATCCCCCTATTGTGTACCTCCCCCAGGGTGGTGGGGGGTCTTACAAGCAAGATAAATCCCCCCCCTAAAAATTGCATTGTAGGTGGATTTGATTGCGATTACTTGACAAGTGTGGATGTTGTGGCGCTTGTGTGAATATATGCCCATATGACATCTTGGAAATGGAAAAAAATATTATAATAAATGGAGAATGTAGGGAATGCGGTACTTGCAGTATAGTGTGTCCAGTGAACGCCATTCAAATAAAGAGGGCGTAGATCATGAAATATGACCTCATAGTGGTTGGGGGGAGGGTGGCAGGATCCATATCATCATTCTACGCATCAAAATATGGTCTTAAAGTTCTCATGATAGAAAAAAACCCAGAGATAGGTGTGCCTGTCCAATGTGCCGGGGCTGTTAGCGACACCTTCTTCAAATCCATGAAGATAAAACCATCATCACGGTTCACTTGTTCTAAGATAACAGGTGCATGCATACACGCACCCTCAGGTGCAAGCTTTTTAACTAGAGACCCTCTCATAACAGGTTATATTGTTGAAAGAAAAATATTCGATAAACACCTTGCTATCATGGCAGCTGAACAAGGAACTGATATAATGCTCAACACAATAGCAAAAAACCTCATAATAAAAGATGGGAGAGTAACTGGTGTAACAGTTAAAAAAGATGGTCAAATATTTGATATCCATTCAGATATTGTAATAGCTGCAGATGGAATCCAATCAAAAATAGCCAGAAAAGCCGGTCTCGACACAAGATTTAAAGCAGACGAAATTTGCTCATGTGCACAATCAGAAATGGTAGGAGTTAACATAAAAAAAGAAACAATGGAATTTTATCTTGGAAATAGAACAGCTCCCGGCGGTTACCTCTGGATATTTCCAAAAGGAGATGAAAGAGCAAATATCGGTGTTGGAATACGCAGAAATGAATGGAACAAGAAAAGCGCCCACTATTACCTTAAAAAATTCACATCAAAATTAGATGCAACTGAAATAGAATTCAACATAGGAGCCGTGCCATTGGGAGGACCCATTAAAAAAACCTATGCTGATGGTCTCCTTGTAGTAGGCGATGCCGCTGGACAAGTAGACCCACTAACCGGTGGAGGGATACACACAGCCGCCGAATGCGCCAAGATAGCAAGTGAAACAGTGGTAGAAGCCATAGAGAAAGGTAGAACCGATGCAAAATTCCTGAAAGAATATGAGAAGAGATGGTATAAGAAAATAGGAGTCAACATTGAAAGATCCCTTAAATACAGGAAAATACTTGACAAACTAACCGATAAAGACCTTAATAACCTAGTAGAATCATTAAAAGGAAAAGAATTAAATTTAACATCTAAACTTTCACTCCTTAAACTCGTGAAAAACTATCCAGATATCCTGAAAATCCTAAAGGAAATACTATAAAATTTCGGTGATAACATTGACAAAAAACAAATACCTTACATTGATATGTATACTGGCCTTTATCATAAGACTCATACCCAGTAGAAATTTCGCATTCCCTGGTAACGATGCCTACATCCACCACGACATCGTAATGAGACTAGCCACAGAAGGCCTAGGTATACTTTCAAAGAATCCAACTTCCTTATTAGGACTCAAACCATATGCTTATCCACCACTATACCATATACTAGGACTCTTCCTGTATAAAATATTCAATAGTTCTCTTGTATTCTTTGTTTTACCCCCAATCCTTGGCATATTATCCATCCTAATATTCTATAAGATTTCAGTGGAAATCTTCGAAGATGAGAGAAAATCTATCCTCGCAACCTTCCTATTCTCCATGGCACCATCATTCGTGACTAGAACATCAGTTTTCATACCAGAATCCCTAGGACTCTTATTATTCACCAGTATACTATATCTTATTATAAAATATGCCAAGAGCATGCCAGGATACCCAGATCTCGACAATTTCACCCTAGGAGGATTCTTTAACATATTCAAAGGAGACCTAAAATATCTTATAACAGCCCTTGTAATATTCGCCATATATCTTTTCACCCACCGGGGATGGGTATTCCTCAGCATAACCATACTAATATTCATGTTAACATTCCTAGTACCCTCATTTAAAAAAAGACCAGTAGAAATCTCCTTATTATTCATCCTCGCAGCTGTTGGCATTTTAGAATTTATAATATTCGCTGCCCGTTTCCAGACACAACCAGTTACAATACTTGGATTCCCAAAATGGATGGGTTTAATCCAGATTATATTCGGATTATATGGTGCATACTTTTTCATAAAATCAAAAAATCCCATCTACAAATTTACCGTTTTATGGTTCATCATATTCGCAGTGATAGGAACCTACTCCTTCAGATTCAGAGACCCTTACGCAACAATACCCCTATGCCTAATGGCCGGCTACGGACTCTCAGAAGCCATTATAAGATTAGAGAAGATGAAAATACCAGATTATAGGATTCTCAAGAAAAACCTCACACCCTATATAAAATTATTTGTTATTTCACTCCTTTTGATAATACCCATCACACAAGGGGGTGCGATAGCCTACTTAAACGTTATAAACCCCTCACAAGAACAGATAGAAGCATTTAAATGGATAGAGAAGAACACCCCAACAGATTCCGTGTTCCTGGCCACCATGGATGACGCTTACCTACTCATAGGTAACACTCACCGAAGAGATGTTCTACTATGGAAAACAATCTACCAGGGGATGATGGGTAATCCACCCACACTAAAAGAGAAGGAAATGAGCGAACAGGAAGTAAAAACAATATTCACCACATCGCAGCCCAATGAAGCATACTATTTCATTGAAAAAAACAACATAACATACATTTACATTAGAAAAGACATGCACCAACAAGGCCTAGGCTTATATCTCCCCACAGACACCCATTTCAAAACTCTTATCGTTACAGGGGACGCCGCAGTATATCAATACATCCCAAACCCTCCCATAGAAGGTAATGGGAGCAAAATAAACTTCACAGGAAACCCAGAATATGAAAAGATCACCAATTTTATAGAAAAATTCTGGAACGGATACTCTTATTCAGAAAATGGAGGATACACTCCAATAGAATATGATCCTGCCAGAGATTTGGAATTTGGAAGCGTCTTTAAAGGCTGCTATGAAGACAATGCAATGATAGCAGTACTATATTATAAACTATCTGAAAAAACCGGGAACATCCAACTTAAAGAAAGGTCAGATTATCTGATCGAATGGTTGGAATACAAACAGATGACAAACGGATCATTTCCAGGGGGCATGCCACCAGCAGAATACACCTTAACAACAACCCAGACAATCCACCCACTAAAAGAGCTCAAAACAGATAAAAGCGAAAAAATAGTGGATAAGGGATCGCGATTCGTTGAAAACCAGATAAATGATGGGGAAATAAATATAGCGGCTAACAGAGGATCATCACAGCTTATAGGAACAGACTACCTTAAACTTAAAACAGAATCCCAAGTAAGTGGAATGAACCAAAACAAGGAAATCATATATAAAGTAATCGAAAAACAAAAAGGGGACGGATCCTGGACCCCTAATGCCTATGAAAACATCGAAATACTTAAAGGACTATCCCTATATTACCTGGCAACAAACGATACAAAAACCCTAAAGGCACTCAAAAAGGGTTCAGAATGGCTCAAATCCCACCAAGACGAGAATGGCAAATTCAAAGGCGACGGAGACTCTGAAATATACTCTATAGGGCATTACGCAGACGCAATCCTAGTATACTACGCAGCAGGTGACGAAAAGGCCATGGAAAAAACCCTTAACTACACCCTAAAAAAGGATATAGAAGGGGATCCAACACCACTAAAATCATATTTAACCCTATTCTGGGACTTGAAAACAATATATGACGAAGACAAAGCCCTTGAATTATCATCTAAAATATTATAATCCCTCCCCATACCAAAAAATAGTACAAGTATTTATTCACCCCCCCTACAAGAATATCTAAGGGTGGTTTTTCGCTGATGGACCCAAATGAAATCTTCTTGAATGCGAAACATCCCATCCTCCAAAGGCATGAGTTACACTTCCCCCACCCACCTTAAGTGGCTTATAAATGATAGTCTTTCTCCATAACCGTTTAAAGGCCGTCTATGCATCTATAATCACCCTATTATGGATACTACAATATAAAACTACTACCAACTCCATCCCCCCTTTATCTCACACCAATTGAGGGATTAGCAGCAACTGGCGAATATAATCAGAAATAAGAAAAGTTTATAATATATTCATATTCTCTAGGGTAAAACAAAACATATTTATATGTTTTAGGAGAAGAATTAAGGTGAGGTATAAAGGGATAATGCGGGTATGAGGTGGAAAAAAATGTTTAATATATTTTCATTCACACTCAAAGATTTTTTGAAAAAAACATTAAACATCTGAGCATCCCCTCAAATTCCATAACCTATCCTGGCTTATCCAGCCGATATACAAGATCTGGGGATACCAGAGATGATGATATAAACTTGGACAAATCCAATATTATTTTTAGGGAGTGCTGGGGTGAATACCTTTGAATGAGATAATTTCGATTGCAATCGCCACAGTCTTGGCCTGGCTAAATTTCGTGTTAATAGATATATGGATGGGTCTTCCTGAAGCCCCAGGTGTCAGAGGCGCTAAAGCCATTGGAAAATCCATAGAGAAGAGAGGAGGGGACTTAGGTGGTGGCTATTTTTCAGGGAATATTGTATGTTCTCCAGATGCCTCAGCAGGCACACTACTAGCATCCTGCGGCTACTATGGATTCGGGGGCCCTGAAGGTGGTTTAATAGCCGCATTATTCGTCTACTTTGGGAATAGGATGTGCGCAGACCCTGGATATGCTGGGACAACCGGAGCCCTAAGCATAACCTTCATAATATGGATAGCATCACATTTCGGCATCACACCAAACTACTTTATAGTAGGTATGGTCATTGCCATACTAACAATCCAAGGCTTATATCATCCACTATCATCCAAGCTCATCGGTAAAATAGCCAGAAAAATGGATAGAAAAGTCATAAAATAGTGGTAAAGATGATAGAAGAGACAATAATAGCATGCATAATAATATACATGGTCTTAAGACTCTTCATAACACAGAATAGACTCGAAAGGATGCCATATCTCAATGTTATAAACTTTGGAGTGGCTGCAGTTATAACACTCAGGAATCCATCCCCATTGGGAGCTATAACATCCATGGTATATTTCATACTTGCAACAGTAGGTGCAAATGCCATAGCATTCACCATAAGCAAAGTAAAGGAGATAGAACATGGTGATTGAATTTGTATATGCCGCGGCCATCCTCATGATAGTAGGAGCACTAGGAGGAGTGCTCCAAACAAGACCCATAGACAAATTCCTGATGTTAGCAGTCTTAGGGGATGGTCTGATTAGTATAGTGGCAACCTTCGGCTACCTGGACGTGGCCATGGCATCCTCATTCATGACCTTTGTAGGCATAATCATAATGATGATAGGCTTGGTCAGAGTACTTGAAATCAGGAAAATGCGAGGCGAAATAGGATGATATCACCTACAGAGACACTACCATTAATATCATTTTACCTAGGATTAACCCTAGTACTGATTGGGAGTCTTGGGGTTGTATTCGGGCCTAAAACTTCAACAGAGCCCATACTTAGGATAATAAACCTTACAGTCCCTTCTACAGGCGTTGCATTAATCTTCTTAAGTTATAATTATACCCTTGCGATGTTAACATTCCTCAGTGTGAACCCCATCCTTTATATTATAATGATAAGGGCTATTATAAAATTAGAAGAAATGGGAGGCTCTACAAGTTGATAGGAAGGATCTTGAATTCATTGGCCGAGCCTAGGATGGTCCCTAAGATCTTCGCACTCGCCATAGCCATAGTACTAGTTTTTAGTTTGCCGCTTCCATTCCATCTTAACCCGAAACAAATCTACCCTAAACCCGCACCCCAACTCCAAATAGAATTAGCCAAGAAAAACATTGATGTGAGCTATAATCTCGCACCATATAACCGCGGGGGATTGCCAGTAGACCCCAATAATAGGGGAATAGTAAAATCACAGTATAGAAGCCCATATGAAGGTTTCATAACAGCCTATTTAACCCCATTCTCCCAGTGGCTGAGGGATATCTCATATCATCTGGGCACAACCATAGTAGCGCACCCTGGGGGAATACTAGATGAAATATTATATTATACGAGGGGATTGGACACCATACTTGAATCATCCATATTGTTCACCGCATTTACAATAGCATCCTGGGTTATGTTAAACAGGACAAGAAAAATGATGGGAGAAAAATGAAATGCCACTGACAGATTCCATCGTCCCAACGGTCGTCCCCAACATAATCATAAACTTTTATCCCATAGCAATATTAATAGCGATTTTAACAGCCGTCATCGGACTTTCAGGGGTTGTACTAGAAAGAGACGACTTCCAGAAGATCCTAATATTGCAGATAGTTACATATGCCATGTTAATGATCGTGGCAGCCGTGGGAACCGACCTAGCCGAAGCCCTTATACTCCCAGGATTGGTTGTTTCACTAGCCGAGATACTAGCAGTAACAGAAGTCCTAATATTCAGAGAATATACAAAAAGAGGAATTAAAAACCCAAAATTAGAACATAAACCAGTTGACATGGAGATTCTGAAAACAGCCATACCCCTAACCTCCATACTATGCGTTATATATGGTACTATACTAACAGGGTTTACCGGTGGAGCAGTTGCAGGAGCCGGTATACTAATTTACCTATTCATAGGAAAACCCAAAGGACTATCACCTAGATTCTGGGAGGAAATGTCAGGTGTGTCAGGACTAGCATGGTGCCTATGGCTTCTAGGATTCCTATTATACTTCTTAAACCCCCGACTATGGCTCGTAGCACTATTCATGTCAGGTGGCGGTATCATAATCAAAGTAGCCCTAAAATTTGGACTACTGGGAATACTAAACAGAGAAGAATTTAACAGATAAAGGGATCAAAAATGAACGAAATAATCAACTTAAATGGTCCGATAATAGCACACATCCCATTCCTAGACATAGTATTATATATAAGCCCATTTTCCCTAGCATTAGTATCAGTTATAGTGGCTTTCACAATATTCCTAGCATTAAGCAAACCAGAACTAAGATCAGTGGCAAGATTTGGAGAAGACATTGTAAGAACCACCACCGTGGAGGAGAAAGAAGCCAAATTCAGAAGATTCATGACAATACTCTGCGGAATAGCCCTAATTGGCGTCGTAACCACCGGGGACCTCTTCAATTTCGCGCTATTCGTATCATTAACTGGAATCACAAACATGGGGATCTTTGCAGGCGTTAAAGACAGGCATGTGCTTGATGCAACATTCAATTACGGCCTAGTGCTCATGATCTGCTCACTACCCCTATTCGGGGGAGTTGCCATGATACTTGCAAAAACCGGCACCCTAAGCATGAGCATCCTTGCAAACATCCCCACAAACCCAATATTGAACATGAGCAGGATGCTGCTCCTCATAGGCGCCTTTGGCGAAGGAGCCCTAGCACCGTTCTTCGCAACCAAAGTAGAAATGATAAGGGCAAAAGGAGCCCCCTATATAAACATGATGCACTTAAGCTCTCTCATGGTATTCACAAGAATAATAGAAGTCCTACTAATCCTGGGGTGATCCACAATGAAAAAAGGAACAAAAAACAAAATACTTGCAACAGCCACAAGCATACCCATAATCCTGGGAATCATAATACCACTCCCATTAACAGTTTCAATCGTCATTTTAACAATTTTCATCCCACTATCAGCATATTATATCGGTCTCGTGTTAATGGCCCGTGCAAAGACCAAGAAGGAGGAAAAAGAACGTACAAAGATAACATTCACAGGTTACTAATCTGGTGATAAAGATGGCCTATCTATCCAACATCAACCTACCCTACATGTTACTAGAAATAATCACAGCCTTCATATTCGGAGGACTACTACTAGGACTCCAAAGGAAGGTTATAGCAAGAATCCAAGGCAGACCCGGGCCTCCAATAGTGCAACATTTACTACACACATTCAAATTTTATATAAAGGAACTTTCAATCCCAAAAACCGCGAGCATGCCATTATATGTTGCAATAGTCATGTCACTAGATGGTCTATGGGTCCTCGCACTCATCATAGGCCCAATACTACATGGCCCCCTTGGCATCATAATATTATGTTATGCCATACACAAAGTCTCAGAACATGGTATAGGCCTCGCCTCAGGATCACCATACACAAAGATGGGAAGTTGTAGGGCTGTTCTCTCTGCTACTGCTGAGATGCCCTTGATGGCAGCTGCTGCATTAGTATACTTTAAAACCCATACACTCATCTTAGATGGTATCATCAATTATCAACTTGTCCATGGATCCCTGGTCATGCAGTTACCTTTATGTGCCCTGGCCATGTTTATCTTATTAGTTTCAAAGGCACCCTATAGTCCATTTGGGATAGTGTGGGGTAAGGACATCATATCAGGTTATAAGACAGAACATTTTGGGGTTATAAGGGGCGTTCTTATGATGGGTGAAATCCTAGGATACTTCGTGCTCTTGTGGTGCTTTTTAACCCTGTTCTTTGGTGGTATAGTAAAAACGCCACTAGATTATATCATAGGGATGACAATTGTCACAATCGTTCTGGGATTTATATGTGCTCTTACACCAATGGTGGCACCATACCATTCGGTTATGATACAATGGATATTCGCAGTCCTAGCCCTTATAAACGCTGTCCTTGTATGAGGTGTTGATGATGGAAAAATCATATATAATCTTATCATTGACAATGATTGGCATCCTTGTCATGGTAATGATCGCAGCAAGTATCATGCAATTGAAAATTGCAATATTAGCAGCCATAATATTCATGGTTCTAGTTTCGTTCTTTTTCCTAGGTGAAAAGGTGGAAAAGATTGAAAGTTTGGCACTTTGGTTTGTTATAATCATGTTTATAATTACTGCAGCTTCCATAATCAAGAGAGGGGGATTCTAAGATGGCATATTTCACATATCTCCCACACCTGGTCATGTTCACCATCGGAACCCTTGTAGGGTTAGAGGTGAGTTATAAGTGGCACAGCGAACCATTCGTGAAAAGGAAAATAGAACCAATACCTCTCCTAATTGCATTAATCGGAGGAGGACTCATGATAATCTATGCACCAGTTGGATTATTCTTCATAGGATTCGTGATCGGGATGAGACCAGGATATGGTGTCTATGAGAGCATAATAGGGATTCTATTCGCATTAATCCTATGGGTGGCACTATGACTGATGAAACAATAAAAAAGATAAAACTGTGGAAACTTGAAAGTTACGCCTATAAAGACCAGGTGCTGAAAACACTCTCAGAGACCCTGAAAATCCCAATAGAAGAAGTTGAGGAATTAATAGCCAAAAACCTTGACATGGCCAGGATAGAATCATCCCATTCATCAATGGAACAAGCAAAACTTTTCAGACTTGAAAAACAAATAGACCTAGACCTAGGACTAGATTACCTATACCACCTAGAACTCCTAGATGAAAAACAGGTGAATTCAATAAAAGAAGATATCATAGAACAATTAGAAGTCTCAGGAAAACTAGAAATCGACCCAGAAAAATATAAAAAACTGATAGAAAAGGCCAGAGAAAAAATAATAAAAATCCTAGAGGGGAGCGGATGATAAAAGATTTCATAAGAAAAAGATCCATCCACGTTTGCCTAATCTGCACCGGAGGATGCAACGGATGTGACATAGAAGTAGCCGCACTCCTATCAAAAAGATACGACCTCGAACAATACGGCATATATTATCATAACAACCCACGTGAATGCGACGCCTTACTAGTCACTGGACACGTGGCAAAACAATGGCAAGAAAAACTCATAGAATTATACAACAAAGTCCCAGAACCGAAAGCAGTGCTTGCAATAGGAGCATGCGCCCTAACAGGGGGCATATTCCAACAAGAATCAGATAAAACAGGAGCCCCTGTAAGCAACTTCATCCCAGTAGACGCCGAAGTCCCAGGCTGCCCGCCAAGACCAGCAGAGATAGCCACAGCCATACTAAAATACGTGCCAGGAGTCCTCGCCAGCTACTCAAAATAAAATTTGAGGGAAACTTATGAGTTATGTACCAATCGGACCAATCCACCCAGGCATAAAAGAACCATTAAGAATAAAACTCAAAACAGAAGGAGAACGTGTAGTGGCCGCCGAAGTCGACCTAGGATATTTCTATCGCGGCGCCGAACAAATAGCCAAAGGCAAACCCTGGCAGAAAGTAGCCTACCTCTCAGAGAGAGTCTGCGGCATATGCTCCCACTTCCACCCCGTAACATTTATTGAAGGCATAGAAAAGATCGCAGAATGCGAACCACCCCTAAGAGCACAATACCTCCGCATAATAGTAGGAGAACTCAACCGCATACAAAGCCATCTAATCGCCAATGCCATATACTTCCTGGCAATAGAACACGAAACCCTCGGAATATACCTCCTAAACATCCGAGAAAAAATAATGGACCTCACAGAAATGATAACAGGAAACAGAGTACACTACGCCTGGAACGTAGTCGGCGGAGTGCGAATGGACATCAAAGAAAACCAAACCAAAAAAATACTAGAAAACCTGGATATAGTGGAACCAGCAGTATACAGATACCGTAAAATGTTCAAAACAGGAGCATTCCTAGGCCTAAGATCCAAGGACATAGGAAAAATGACCAGAGAAGAAGCAATAGATGTAAGGGCAGTAGGACCCATAGCACGGGGCTCAGGAGTCAAATTCGACTGGAGACAAAAACATCCAACCTTCACAGACTACTTCGACTTCAAACCAGTCTGGAGAAAAGAAGGCGACAACTATGCAAGGATAATGGTAAGATTCGACGAAATACTAGAATCCATAAAAATAATAAGAAGAGCCATCAATGAACTGCCAAAAGGGCCCATAAGGAAAGAATGCGAAATACCCGAAGGTTCAATCGATAACAGATACGAAGCCCCAAGAGGAGAAGTCACATACATATTCACAACAGCAAAAAATGGCATCATAAAAGATATAACCATAAGAACCCCAACTATAATGAACCTTGAAGCCTGCGCAAAGCACATGTTCAATGATTCACCCACAATAGCAGACGCCGTGGCCATATACCAAAGCATAGATCCTTGTATTGCCTGCACAGAACGTGTAACAATAGTCGATGAACACGGAAACCAAAAAGACTTCAATGGCATAAACAGCCTCCTCAGAGCATACCCCCGCCAAAGAAATAAGAGGGAATGAGAGGTAAATCACAATGTCCTCTGTAATATGGTACATATATGAATTCGCTAGGAAAAAATGGATTAAAAGATTCCTAGATGCCAAGACAGACCCGGAAATAGTCGAATCACCATCAAGGTTCAGAGACTTCCCACAAGTACAAAAAGAATTATGCATCTCTTGCGGCGCTTGCGTAGCCTCCTGCCCCTCACCAGGAGCCATAAAACTAGTGAGAGACGAAGAAATGGAAATGGCCTACCCAGTTATAAATAAATCAGCTTGTATAAGATGCGGTTTCTGCGTTGAAGTATGCCCAACAGAACCAAAGACCCTCAAAACAGGTGAAAACTATCTCATAAAAGAAGAATACAAGATACTCCCCAAAGAAACCCTCTATGTCATTGATGACTACCTTTGCATACGCTGCGAAAAATGCATAGACGCTTGCAAAGTCGGAGCCATATCATCCAAGGATAATATAATCACCATAGACCAATCAAAATGCGTATCCTGTGGAGATTGCATCCAAACCTGTCCAATAAAAGGAGCCATAAAAGAAGTCTTCATCACAAACATCGACGAACAAAAAGAAATAATCAACCTATTAGTTGAAAGCCTAGAGAACACCATAAACCAGGAAGTTGAAAGAGTTAGAAAATTGCCAGATTATGACCCTGAAAAACTTATAAAATTAGAATTCCCATTAGATGAGCTCATAGACAAAGCCCTCGAAATACTCCCAGACAAAGAAATGGTAACCAAGATAATAGAAAAGATAACAGACAGACTAAAAATCAACGTAATAACATGGGATGAAGACAAATGCAAAGGTTGCAGATTATGCATCGATGAGTGCCCTACAGGCGCCCTAACCTACAACGAAGAAAAGGGCGTCACTGAAAGAGACCCTGAAAAGTGTCTCAGATGCAGCATATGCTACCAAACATGCCCATTCGGCGTCCCAGGATTATACACTGCACGGTTCCTCCTAAAAGATGATAAAATCCTCATAACATTAAAACCATCCCAAATATCTAAGAGGGGCTGATAAAATCCCTGTAACCGTCGAAACATACAAACCAATAAGGGAACTAGAAGTCGAATACGAGATAGATGACAAAAAATGCAAGGAATGTAAAGACAGACCCTGCCTTAAAGTCTGCCCAGTCGACGCCATACATGAAGCACCCCCAGACAAACACATTGAAATAGACGAAAAATGTATAGGATGCATACTATGCAGAGAAGCATGCCCCTACGACGCCATAAAAATGAAAACCACACTATCAGAGCCCATAAGAGAACCAATACCAACCATAAACCCAAAACTTTGCCTAAACTGCGGGGCTTGCGTAGCAGCCTGTAAAACAGGCGCCATAGAACTCGTAGCCTCTGGAAAAGAGGAGATACACCCAGTAATAGACGAGGAAAAATGTGTGAGATGCGGTTACTGCGCACGAGCATGCCCATCAGAAGCCATAAAATACGGCGAAATACTACCAAGGGCCGTGGCCACGGGAAAAGCCCTAGTAATAGACCCAAAACAATGTATAGGTTGCATGACCTGCACTAGAGTCTGCCCATCCAAAGGCGCGATAAAAGTTGGGAAAGTAAGTAAATTACCCTACATAGACCCGGCATACTGTGCAAGATGTGAAAAATGCATGGATGTATGCCCATCAACCGCCATCAAATACACCACAAGAACCACAGCCTCCAGGAAATTTAATAGGATACATACAATGGAGATCGCATCAGAAGTTCTAGAAAAAGAAACAGAAAGATTGGCAGAGGCTGCAAGCAAGATAAACTCCATCCTAGAAAATATTGCCAATGACATTTCAACAAGCCATGATGAAAAAAGCTTTGAAATAGATGTAACAGACCGTATAATGGATGAAATCAAAGAAATCATGGCCAAAGATGTTGAAATAGATGAGATAGTGGATATAATTGAAAAGACCAAAGCAAAGAGGTCAATAATAAGCTTGGAGGAAAAGTGTATTGGTTGTGGGGCTTGTGTAGATGAATGCCCAGTAAATTGTATAGAACTTGAAA
This sequence comes from Methanothermobacter sp. MT-2, assembly GCA_003584625.1. Classification (NCBI taxonomy): domain Archaea; kingdom Methanobacteriati; phylum Methanobacteriota; class Methanobacteria; order Methanobacteriales; family Methanobacteriaceae; genus Methanothermobacter; species Methanothermobacter sp. MT-2. The sequence goes on from AP017647.1 coordinate 1,496,695, forward strand.
TGCCAGCCCCAATCACTATTGGAGAAGAATGCGTATATTGTGGAAAATGTGTACAAGCTTGTCCAGTAGAGGCAATATCACTCAAAGAAGAATTCTTCACCACAAAAGATGATAGGATACTATTTATAAGAAGGGAGATCAAGGGGCCGAGAACTGGAGAAGTCATCCCAGATGAGATGATCTGCCAGGCATGTGGTATCTGCGTGAACAGATGCCCAGTAAATGCCCTAAATCTCAAAGACGATAAAATAATAGTTGACCAGGGGGCATGTATCAGCTGCGGTGAATGTGAAAGCATATGCCCAGTAAATGCTATCAAACTCAAAATAAACTAAACGGCCCATAAATGGGGTTTTCTGGTGTATAAAATGGATATAAAATTTAAAAAAAGTAAAGATGCGCTTAACAAGGACATACAGGGAAAATATATGGACCTAGAGGCTATAGAAGGTCCAAGATTAGATATTGGAAAATGTAAACTAGAAGGAGAGTTTATAACAATCTCCCCAGAATGTGTAAGATGTAACCTATGCGCCGAAGAATGTCCAGTGGATGCCATAGCCGAAGCTAAATCCACCAGACAAGCCAGAGTCCTTGAAAATTGTGTGAAATGTGAAATATGTGCCCAGACTTGTCCCATAAGATGCATAAATGTTATGGAAAGCACAACAACAATAGATAAAGATGTGAAATACCATCTAAAAGACTTGAAAATACCCCACAGAATATTGAGGATGAAAAACATAGAAGTGGACAAGGAAAAATGCAAGGCTTGTGGCACATGTGTCAGATTCTGCCCCACCAACGCAATAAAAGTAGATGAAACCGCAATTATAGATACCAGCAGGTGCATTGGCTGCGGAGCCTGTGCAAACGTGTGTGAAGAAGGCGCGATAAAACTCGAAAGAGAACTTGGACCTGTGATAAAAACAAAAGAGCTTCTAATAGACCAGGATGCATGCGTTGCATGTCAAATATGTGAAGAAAATTGTCCAACAGAAGCCATAAGATTAGAAGATGAGAAGCTCATATTCTCAGAGGATAAATGCATCCTATGTGAACTTTGCTCTACTAAATGCCCAGTCGGGGCATTAAAATTAGAGAGGTTATCCCATGAAAGTTAAAGAGCTTATGGATAAAAAATTTATCTTAACAGGCCCGGATGAAACTCTAGATGAAGTAGCAGAGAAAATGGAAACATATAAAAGATTCACCATACCAGTAGTAGACGATAAAAAAAGGCTAATAGGATGGATAACATCCCTTAATGTTATCAGGGGGCTTAGAGAGGATAAAAAAAGAGTATCGGAGATTATGCACATCCCAGAGGAGATCATACACGTACATGAGAATGACCCGGCAAGACTAGCAGTTTTAGAAATTTCAAAACACAAGGTTGTTAACCTACCAGTATTGGATGATGAAGGTGTCATTGTTGGAATTGTAAGAGCATTGGACATTGTAAAAACATTATCTAGCTTGTATGAGATCAAGGTTTACAAGATCTTTGAGGCCATGTCCCAGGAGTTAAAGGGTATAAGTTGGGATGAGCTCATGGAAGCGGCTGCTATAATCACAAGAAGAAGAACTGGTGAAAGAATAACAGCTGCAGAATATGAGGAAAGGATAAAAAAATCAACATTTGGAGAGGCCATATGGGCGACTGGCGGACTTGAAAAATTCTTCGTCGGACTTATAGCTATTGGAGAGCTTGTTATAGCCAGGAAAGTGGCTAGAGCTAGAAGATAGTCTTTCAATCCAAAAGTATGTCGCGCTAATTCTAGAGAGGATACATTCCAGATAAGATAATCTTGCTTATACTCATTTTCTCTTTTTTTGACAAAAAATATTATTACCAAGTATATAAACAATCCAAATAAGAGTAATACCATGGGTAATGTTTATATTATATCATATATCAAATGAATATATCAAAAAAATAGGGGGTAGATATTTTGCATATACCAGATGGTTTCATACCATTTCCCCAGTATATCATTTACTGGATAATAGCAATAATAGCACTCTATTTCAGTGTACGATGGGCCAGCACTAAACTCGAAGAAAGACAAATACCACTCTTCGCAGTATTGGCAGCTGGTATATTCGCTATACAAGCAATGAACGTCCCAATACCCTGGGGTACAAGTGGACATATGGTAGGCGCAGCACTCATCGCCATAATATTCGCAAGTCCATGGGCCGCAGTCCTATTATTGTCAATTGTACTCATACTCCAAGGCCTAATATTTGGTGATGGTGGCATAACCGCATTAGGGGCTAACATCCTCAACATGGGTATCATAGGAGGATTTGTAGGATACTACCTATTCAAGGGGACTAAAGGACTAGGAGAAATACCAGCAGTTTTCATAGCATCATGGGCGTCAATATTCTTGGCAGCGATAGCATGTGCAATAGAAATGTGGATGGCAGGTACATTCCCACTAGGACTTGGATTACAGTTCATGGGATTATACCATGCAGTTATAGGAATCATAGAGGGAGTTTTAACTGTAGTGATTGTTTTAGCAGTTCAAAATGCCCGACCCGACCTGTTCTCATTTAAAGATTGGGGAAAAGAAAAGGCCGAGGTGTTATCTAAATGAAGAGTCGAGACAAGAAATTACTCATTGGTGGGGTTATCATAGCCCTCATCATAGCAGTACTCGCACCATTTTTAGCATCTCCAAACCCTGATGGACTAGAAAGTACAGCCGAGAAGGTTAAGGTTCCTGAAACAGAACCGGCCATAGAATCACCTATACCAGATTATAGTATACCAGGACTTGGTAAAACAGGTGAAGTGCTTGCATTAATCGTTGGCACCATCATTGTTTTAATCATAGCTTATGGTATAAGTGCAGCGCTTAAAACAGGGAAATAATCACCCCCATATTAATTTTTTTAGGGGATCAGTTTATGGAAGATCTTATCACAATAGAAAGGGAAAGTTTGAAGGAAAGTCCTGTTCATAGGCTTGATGGACGCATAAAAATAATAATAAGTCTAATTATGATAGTCTATGCGGTAAATACCTCTGATCTTCTAATCCTTTTTATAATGGAGGTCTATCTTCTACTTTTATTATCATTTTCTAGGATACCATTATCCTACACACTAAAGAGACTGTTTCTGATTTTACCATTCGGCGGATTCATCGCCCTATTCCAGTTATTCATAAGATCTGGTGACATCATATGGACCGGACCCTTCGGGATTCATGTGACCATGCAAGGACTACTATTTGGGATTCTATTGTTCTCAAAGATAACTGTGAGTATAACAGCAATAATATTACTTTCTTCAACAACACCAATGCAGGAACTTACAAATTCAATGAGGGGTATGCGAATACCTCACACATTTGTCATGCTCCTAAATCTAACTATAAGATACCTATTCTTTTTCTATGATGAGCTGGAAAGGATAAAAAATGCCCAGAAAACCAGATGCTTCGACATATGGAATAAAAACACCGGATACACATGGAGACTCAGGAAAATCGGGGAAACAATCGCCATGATATTCCTACGCGCCTATGAACAAGGAGAGAAAGCCTATCTAAGCATGTTAAGTCGCGGATATTCCCAGAAAAGTCAAATGTACCATGAAAAATCTCCACTAAAAAGAGCCGACATCCTATTCATAATCATGAACATCACATTCATAATACTACTCTACTATATCCAAATCTCAATATAATGATAACAATAAGCCTACCTATTAAAGGAAATTTAACTTCTCCAGTAGAATTCCCACAGAGAATAGGGGGGCCGAAAAATATTTATAAAATAAAAAATGATACTATGACCTACCCCAAAAAAAGGTTGAAAAAGCGCTGGTAAACCCCTCAGGGCCTGCAAAATAAAAAACCAATCTTGAATAATGAAGAGGTTCTCGATCTGAGTGTGAATACCTTAACAGAAAAAACTCTTTGAATTAGCAAATGGGATGGTAGTTCACTGGAAAAACTGATTTTTTTTACAAGCCGGGGTGGCTCAGCTGGTTAGAGCGCACGGCTCATAGGGTAGAATAGATGCTCTAACCTTTACCTGGGATACCGTGAGGTCGCGGGTTCGAATCCCGCCCCCGGCATAAACCCCAAATATTATAAACCTGAAAAATTTTTTAAGGGCTACTATTTTTTTCTGGGAAAATTTTATAGTTTCTATAATTATTGGTAAATTTTTATAGGGAAAAAGAATAATCTAAGGATAAGTCCCCCTTCATGGTTTATTTGTAAAAAAATTGTTTTCTCAAAGAGGATATTAAGGTGGCTTAGATGCCGAAGAGATATGAAGGTTTAGCTTATTGGGAGATAATAACTAGACAGATGGGTTTTTTGAAAAAGAATGAACAATTAAAGTTAAAAAAGAGTAAGATCACAGTAATTGGATGTGGTGGTATTGGGGGCGCCGCCATTGAAATGTTAACTAGAATGGGTGTAGGTTCATTATCCATCATAGATAAGGACAACTTTAATATATCGAATATCAACAGGCAGATCATGAGCACTTTTCACAATATTGGAAAATCAAAGGTCGCTGTTGGCAAGGAAAGAATATGGAAAATAAACCCATTCACTAAAATCAAGACTTTTAATGGCAAAGTTACCGAAGACAATGCAAATACCCTCATAAAAAATAGTGATATCGTGATCGATGCCATGGACAACATCATATCCCGTGTTATAGTTAGCAGAGAGTGCAAAAAATTAAGGATACCATTTATACACGGGGCCGTACACGCTTCAAGAGGCCAGATAACAGTATTTGGAGATGAAACACCATCCTATGAAGAAGTTTTCATGTTGCCTTCAAAAGATCTTAAATTAACAAGTGAAGTTAAAGAAAAAGTTCAACGTTTAGAAGGTGAAATTCCACCGGTTATAGGCCCCGCGCCGAATATTGTTGGTTGTATAGAATCATTCGAAGCTTTAAAGCTTTTAACGGGTAAGGGTGGTGTTATCTGGGCTCCTAAACTTTTAACTTTTGATCTTTTAAGGGATGACCCATTTAAGCTCGTGGAATTATAACAAAGTATATATACCACTAGAAGGAAATATACTTCCGGTCAATGGAGGTATTCTATGGATGATAAAATCGAAAAAATCATGGAAAAAGTAGACGAATGCGACATAAAATTCGTTAGACTACAATTTGTGGACATACACGGAGCTGCGAAAAACATGGCCATACCCCTCATGAGGCCAGATCAACTAGAAGACATTATAAAAGAAGGCATATTATTTGACGGATCCTCAATCGAAGGCTTCGTGGACATAAACGAAAGCGACCTAGTACTAAAACCAGAACCCGAAACATTCTCCACATTACCTTGGAGACCAGAAGAAAAAGGTGTGTGCAGATTCATATGCGACGTATACTGGCCAGATGGAAAACCATTCGAAGGCGATCCAAGATACGTCCTAAAAAGAGTCCTATCCAAATATGAAAAATTAGGATATGAATATAATGTGGGCCCAGAACCAGAATTTTTCATACTAGACTATGATAGTGAAGGAAACATAATACCCCTCGACACTGGCGCATACTTCGATGTTGAACCAATAGACCAAGGAACCGACTTCAGAAGAAAACTAGTAATGGACTTGGAAGCCCTAGGCTTCGACATTGAAGTAAGCCACCATGAAGTGGCCCCAGGACAACACGAAATAGACTTCAAGTTTGACAAAGCTTTAAAGACTGCGGATGCAGTTATAACATTTAAGCAGGCGATAAAAGCAATAGTAGATAAGATGGGCTACCTTGTAACTTTCATGCCAAAACCATTCTTCGGAGAAAATGGAAGCGGCATGCACTGCCACCAGTCGCTCTTCAAAGGTGGTGAAAACATATTCTATGACCCTGACACTCCAACGCAATTATCAGAAAAGGCAATGTATTTCATAGGGGGGTTGCTGGAACATTCAAGGGCATTATCTGCGATATGCGCCCCAACAGTCAACTCATATAAGAGACTAGTCCCAGGATATGAAGCGCCAGTCTATATAGCATATGGCTTCAAAAACCGATCAACACTCATAAGGATACCCGCATCCCGTGGTAAAGGTACCCGTGTTGAATTCAGGGCCCCGGACCCATCCTGCAACCCCTATCTTGCATTCGCTGCCATGTTAGAAGCTGGAATGGATGGTGTGAAAAACAAGATAGACCCTGGAGAACCAGTTGAATTCGATGTATTCAGACTAAGCATGAAAGAACTTGAAGAGATGGGTATAAAAACGTTACCATCAAGTTTATGGGAGGCATACCATTCACTTGAAGAAGACGAAGTCATAAAATCAGCTATCGGAGATCACATCTACGAAAAGTTCATGGAAATAAAACATAAAGAATGGGACGAATACAGAATCCAAGTATTCAAGTATGAAATAGAAAAATACCTCAACATCTAAAACCCCACATTTTATTTTTTTATAATCTTATTAAACCCTCCCTCTTAAATGAAACAGCGGACAAAGCAAATACTAAAATGGAAAAACTCAATGAAGGCAACATATCCACCAAAAACCCCATAACTGACTGCTGAGTTGAAAGTTTCACCAATATTACCGTTGGTATGAAATCCATAAAAGGCTGGAAGAAACCCAAATCCATGAAAAGCGGCACAAAGAGTATGAACGTTGCAATGAAAAGTACAATGGTTATCGCGGAATTAGCCTCCTTTGTACTGTCAACAACACTTGAAATAAATATCCCAACACCAGCAAATCCAAGGGCCATGAAAAAAAGTAACAAGAAAATCAACGACAAATTATATAATGGAACATGAAGCAAGAACAAAATCACAGCCCATGCAAAACTTTGTAAAAGTGAAAATAAAACCACCGGTATTATCTTACCAAATATTATCATGGATGGTGATAAAGGCGCCATAAGAAGCACCTCAAAGGTCTTCCGCTCCTTCTCACCAACAATACTATCAGTAACTATATTACTACCAAGGAAAAAGGGTAAAAATAATATAAAAGGCACCATAAAACCATACATAATCCCAATAAAATATGGACTTTCAAATGCAATCTTCAAGCGCTTTTCAGTGTTCATCTCAACTATACTAAGATTAATCGGATTTTTAATCCTCTTTATCTCATCATCTGGAAGATCAGCAAGACTTCTCTCAATATTATATGATCGCGAGGCCCTTCTTATCTTCTCAGATAATATAGTGTAGAATATGCTACCAGCATCTATATTCACCCCAACATCACCATCCTCTTTTAAATATACTGTGGCTGATGTCTCTGATCCAAGAGCCTTATTTGCACTCTGAAGATCATTATAATAGACAAGTTTCAGATTCTCTTCCTTCAAATTCTTTTCAAGAACAGTCCCTTGTATATCAGGGGTGACGCCAACCTTTAAGAATTGGCTTCCACCCCACTTATCCATCAATTCAGGGTCTAGAGCGATTGAACTTACACTAGCAAGGGCAAAACTTCCAAGTAATATGATAACCTGCACAATCACAAGTAATATATAAACCCGGTTTGTGAGGATGTCATATGCTTCCTTTTTTGCTAAAGCCACAAGTTTCATAAAAGACCCCTTAACAACTTTAAAACCCCTGGACGAGGACCAAATAATATATCATCCCTCTCAAAAAGCCATAATGCCAAACCATAAAATATTATACTACTAACAACCAAACCTGAAAACGTTAATAGCATATTAGATATTGTTATATTCTCCGAACCAAGAAGTTTCATTATAAGGATCAAAGGGCCCACACCACGCCCCTGGGAAACATAGACAAGCGCAGGAACTATAAGAAAACCTATAACTATTATATAAACAAAGGTTATACCTATACCGGCTTCTTTGTAATTCTTTGAATAAACAGCAACAAGACTCGTAAGTCCCACAACTGGAACAGCTGTTAAGACAAGAATCAGATATATCAGGGGCGCGTTAGGAATTCTGAATCCACTAGCCATTATTATAATCATCCAGATGATTAACTGGATGGCCATTATTACTATAACCGCCATCGATTTTCCCAAGATTATATGACTCCTAGATATTGGCATTGCAATAAGCGATTCTCCTGTCTTCCTCTCCTTTTCACCCACAATACTGTCAATAATAAGATTACCAAAAAGGAACAATGGTAAAACAAGGAGTATCGCCACCATCACCTTATTTATAAGTTTTAATGGTAATGATTCCCCCACAGTTTCCTCTCTAATATTAGCCTCCTTCCTTTCCATAGAAGCCATGATCTGACTGGTGATCTTCTGGGAAGATCTGTCAACCGCACTTTCCACCTCATCTTTTACAATGTTACTCATTGGAGTTGAACTATCAAGGAATAACATTGCATTAAATGGTAATCCATCAGACTCAACAAGAAGGAGCGAACGTCCCATTGGTGACCGGGCATCTGTAGTATGTACACTGACCACATCAGGGTTGATTTCATCTCTAATAATCCCTTGCGGATCATTAACATCTAAAACTGCGAATTCACCAAGTGATGGGAGTAATGTAACCTCCTCCCCGGTATTCATCATCTGAAGCACACCATTAAAAATTAACATGACCAGGAATAATGTGACGATCTGAAATATAAAGATGAAAAGGAATTTACGACTCCTAAAAGTGCTTTTAATCTCCCACTTAGTTATAGTCCAACTCATCACCATGCACCATTTCTATGAAAACATCATCCAAGGTAGTCTCTCTCGTATTAACAGAATACACATTTCCCTCCAACATCCTTATAATATTGGGGATAATATCTCGCTCCTGGAGTGAAACCTCCATTTTATTCCCATCCAATCTTATATTCTTCACACCACGCAACTCTTCTAAAAGATCCAAGTTAACCCTAGAAGGATCAACAAGGTATATCTCCAACGCCAAATCACCCTTTATTTTTGATTTAAGCTCTTGGGGCGTGCCAACATCTAATATACGGCCCTGATTCAAAATCGCCACCCTATCACAGAGATAGTCAGCCTCTTCCATGTAATGCGTGCAAAGTATCATTGTCTTATCACCCTTAAGTCCCCTTATAAATTCTCTTATAGATGTTGCAGTGGCCGGGTCAAGGCCCATTGTAGGCTCGTCCAATATAAGAATTGGAGGATCATGTATAAGGGCCCTAGCTATACCCACACGTTGCCTTAAACCCTTGGAAAACGTGTTTATCTGATCATCCGCCCTATCCTCCATCCCTACAAGTTGGAGTAATTCATCTATTCTATGATTGAGAACATGCCTTGGAACCCCATATAATTCACCAAAATATCTCAGGAGGTTCCGGGGAGTGAATCGTTCATAAAGGTTTGGCTCCTCTGGGAGATAACCTATCATCGACTTAACTTTGATAGGTTCCTGGGTAACATCTAATCCAGCAACTTTAACACTGCCCTTATCTGGATGTAATATACAGGCAATTATCCTTATGGCCGTGGTTTTACCAGCACCATTGGGGCCTATAACCCCTAATAGTTCGCCTTTATCCACGCGGAAACTTATATCATCTAATGCTAATATCTTTCCAAAGCTTTTTCTAACTGATTCAACTTCTATCATACCGAAAGTCACCAAAAAAATCTTATCTATAAAATTATATTTTAAAAGATTTATAAAAATTAGGATTGGGAGGATCTTTTCATGTTTATAAGCGAACTTTTACCAGTTAAAGAAGCTTTCAAATTATTAGATGAAAATCAAAAATTCACCGAGGAAGAAACCATTGAGCTTATCGATGCCCATGGTCGCGTGAACTCTAGGAAGTTAATATCAAAGTTTGATTCACCACCATTTGATAAGGCTGCGATGGATGGATATGCTATAATCGCAGAGGACACATTCCAAGCCTCAGCAGATAAACCCATCACATTAAGGGTTATAGATGCTATCGGCGCAGGTAGAGTTTCAAAGGCCAAAGTTAAAAATGGAGAAGCTGTTAAAATAGCCACGGGCGCCCCCATACCAGAAGGGGCGGATGCAGTGATCATGGAAGAATACACTTATAAAAAGGGGGATAAAATCGAGGTTTCCCAGCCTATTCCACCCGGTGAGAATATCGCCCAGCGAGGCGAGGATATAAAAGCTGGTGAAACCATACTCGAAACTAGGAATGTGTTGCGCCCTCAGGATCTTGCAATCGCCGCATCAGCCGGTTATGATACCATCAATGTTTATAGGAAACCAAAGGTTAAGATTATCATCACAGGCGACGAACTTGTCGAACCAGGAGCCAAACTGAAACCGGGACAGATAATAAACTCCAACAAGTATACTCTCAATGCACTTGTTGAAAGCGCAAAAGCATCACCAGAAGTTGAACATTCACCAGATAAAACCAAAATATTAGAGGAGAAGATAAAGAGGGCCGTCCAGGAATATGATATGATAATAACAACAGGAGGGACCGCTATTAGCAAAGGCGATATAGTGGTAGAGACTGTACATAAGCTTGGCGAAGTCATCTTCCATGGAGTTGCCATAAGACCAGGCAAACCACTAGCCTTTGGCATGATAGATGATAAACCTGTATTCATGTTATCCGGGTATCCTGTAGCTGCAATGGTACAATTCGACATCTTCGTGAGATATTATCTGTTGAGGATGCAGCACATCAACTATGAACACCAACTGGTCAAGAGGATCTGTCAATTTAAAACCCCATCAAGGCTTGGGCGAACAGATTACATAAGAGCATTTACAAATAATAAAACAACCAAACCAATACTTATAAGTGGATCAGGTATCATAAAATCCATGGTCAAATCCAACAGTTATATCGTCATAGAAGAAAACAGTGAAGGAATAGATAAAAACTCAAAATGTAATGTCTTAATGTTCGATTCATTCAAAATCTAGGTGTATGAAATGGATATTTTATTATTTTATGGGATCGTCTTTGTATTCATATGGACTCTAGCATTATTATTCAGGAAACAGTTAAAAATCGAAGTCTATGGACCTCTGCTCATGAGAAAAACCAAGAGGATGAGAAGCTTCATTGATAGCCTAGCCCAAAGATATTCTAGATTCTGGAAGTGGAGCGTAAACATAGGCATCCCCATAGCATTCTTTTTCATGTTCTACATGTTATATGCGATCATAGCATCCCTCAAGGACATTTTTGTAAAACCCCAAGCTTCTCTCATCGTCCCAGGGGTAGATATCCCAGGAAGCCCCCTCTTCATCCCATTAGCATATGGAATTATAGGACTAGTAATCGTGATAATAGCGCATGAATTTGCACATGGGATACTGGCAAGGGTTGAAGGCGTGAAAATAAAATCCATTGGCCTACTCTTACTTGCAATAATACCCGGAGCTTTCGTAGAACCAGATGAAGATGATATTAAAAAGTTAAAGAGGCTCCCAAGGCTGAGAATATACGCAGCAGGATCCATCGCAAACCTTATAATAGCATTTTTATGCCTACTCGTATTTGTTGGCATTTCATCCTATGCCGTGCCCTCAACCTTTGAGACAGATGGCGTGCAAATAAAAAGTGTGGTACCAGGGAGCCCGGCCAGCCACGTGCTAAAAGATGGTATGGTGATAAAAAGTATCAATGGCAAGCCTACTAATAATCTGACCAATTATGAGAAGGTTTTAAAGGATATAAAGATTGGGGAAGTTATAACGATACAAACAGATCAAGGTATCTTCAATTTAAAGACCTCAAAAAACCCAAATAATGCAAGCAGACCCTATATTGGTATAAGAAGCACTAATAACTTTGAAGTGAAGGAGCCCATAAAATCGATATGGGGAGATGAAATCCCAACTTTACTCCTCTACCTCCAAGATTTGTTCTTCTGGATTTCATTACTCAATTTCGCAGTGGGGACGGTGAATCTACTACCTGCAAAGCCACTCGACGGGGGTCTAATGTTCGAGGAACTTTTAAAATCCAAACTACCCAACAATGTAGTAGATCATATTGTAAGTTCTGTTTCAGTATTCGTCATCTTAGTATTGGCAATTAGCATAATATGGGGCACAGGCCGGGGCATCCTACTAATGTTCTAAAAAAAAAGAGAGAAATTAATTGGCCAATCTATCTGATTTCGATTTTACGGCCTTCAGGCGGCTCCTTTAAGCCTATTTTTATAGTTAGTAGTCCGTTCTCGAATTTGGCCTTCACATCTTCTGGGTTTACTCTATGGGCGAGCGCCCAGCAACCACTGTATCTGAAATTTGCGCCTTTTGCATTTAAACAGAATCCTTGTTCTGTGATTTCAAGGTTTATATTCTCTTTTTTTACTCCTGGCAGTTCTATTGTTATATTGTATTTGCCTTTGGAATGGGTTATGTAAGCTGCTGGGATATATGTAAGTTTCATCATTCGCCTCTCCCTTATTCTTGGGGTTCTAGTTTACCTTCTTCTTTGAGTTCTTTTTTGACTTTTGCCCAGATACCATGTTCTTCGTAGAATTCACGGAGTTTTTGCTTGTCTGGGAAGCTTATTGCTTCTCCTTGACAAAGTGTTTCGCAGGTTGTGCAACCAACAACACATTTGTAGGGTTGTGCAACCACTGGCCCGTCCTTGGTCCATTTATAAACATTTTGTCCGCAATTCATGCACATTCCACATTTCAGGCATTTTTCGGGGTCTATGGTAGGATACCATTCTATTTCTTCCCGTGGAACTCCTGCAAACCATGCCATGCTATCATCTCCTTTCAAGCGATTTAAAGGCTTTTTTTGCTCTGGCCCGTGGTATGGCCTTTTCTTTTAAATATTCCAATTTTTCAACTATCCTGGGGAGTAGTTTTCCTGGAAAGCCTAGTATGGCTTCTTCTGTTTTGATGTCTGTTGCTTCTCTGCATCCGTAGCATCCATAGGTCATGTTAAGTTTTGATTCTAGGAAGGGGATTATTGTTGAATCCACACAGACTGCTTGGAGAACTGCTGTTGAGCTTCTTATCCTTTCACCGCCTAGAAGATTTAGGTATGCTAGGGCTATCCACATGAGTCTTTCTGGAAGATCTTCTACAATGACCACATGGGGTTCTTCATCAACTTTATCGAGGGGGTAAAGATATATTGCATTACAGAAGCCCTTTTTTAACTTTTTCATACTCTGGAACATTTTAGTGCCTGTCTCTGGTTTATCAACGATTCCGAAACCAACGAGTCCACGGCCTTCCTCGAGTTTTTTTGGGAGTTCCTTGAAACCGAGTACATTTGCTGCTGCCGGACAAGAAATTTCATCTCCTGGGAGCAATACTTCCTCTCCGTTTCTTGCTTTCATGACACCTTGACAATATCTGTGTTTTTTCAAGATCTTGGCATTCTCTGGCATCTTATCTTTGATGAATTTAACACCTATTGGCGATGCCTCTAATCCAAGGATAGTACGAAGTTTAGTAGCATCTTCACATACCATAAACTAACTTATAGTTTTATACATTTAAATATTTTGATATAATAATTTCTCAGACAGAAAATTAAGATAACGAAGTTGAAAAAAACAAATATTAAAGTATGATTTCATATTTATTCAATGAAAATTCTACTCACCTGGAAAGACAAGGCATATCAGCAGCTGATGAAAAATCTCACCTTCCAAGATTATCCAATTACCTTAAATAACCGGCCAAGTTAATATTGAAGTCACAAGAAACTAGGATTTTAATCGAAAGCAAATTTTTATAGGAGAATATCCATCTTAGTTTGCTCTGAAGAGTGTTGAGTGAGAAAAATTCGAAGAGAGTCAAAATTAGGACGTTTGTTAATTGTCGAACCAAATCTAAAAATTGGATGTCCTCCTAATATATTACCATGACGCACATGTAACTGAACTTCGAATTTTTAACATCTTTTAGTTTCATTGTCATGACTCGTTCATCATGGTAACTTAGTCTTTCACATATTGCAACTTTTCTCTGGGGATCTACGCCATTTTTTATTAGGAATGATGCTGTTTCACTCGGATTTTTTGATGGTAATAGGATTGTGGGTCTTCCATTGTCAATGATTTTGAGTATTTCATCATCTTTTCTTCCATGTAATGTTAAGATATCTGCATTGTTCCATGGTAGTAATAGTCGGGCTGCGCATAATTGGATTGAACTGATGCCTGGGATAACCTGAACATCCAACTCTATGTCAAGCCTTTTTATGATCTCCTTTACTGGTTTCAGGACACCTGAAAAGCCAGGGTCACCTGTTGAAAGTATGGAAACTGTTTCACCCCTAAAAGCCCTTTTAACACCCTCTTCTAGTCTTTTTCTCACATTTTTACCATCAAATGCCAACATCTCCCCATCTTTATCAAACAATTCCAGGGCTCTTTCACTTCCAATAACCAAGTCAGATTCCTTAACAGCTTTTTGTGCTGCTGGTGTGACAAATTCTAGTGATCCTGGCCCGACACCCACAAGATATAAAACCATTAGGAATTTTCCTCCATTTTTTCTAATACTTTATATCCAAGGTCTGATCTTATATTATTATAGGTTTAGTTTGGATGGGAAAATATAGGTAAAAACTTTTTTAGTGTGTGATATGATGATGGAAATTGGAATTACAGGAAAACCGAATGTTGGTAAATCATCTTTTTTTAATGCGGCCACTCTTTCAAAGGCTGAGGTTGCATCATATCCATTCACTACCATAGATTCGAATAGAGGAATCGCATATGTAACTTCTCCGTGTCCTTGTAGTGAATTTAATGTGAAATGTAATCCTAAAAATTCTTTATGTGAGGATGGTGTTCGTCTCATACCTGTTGAGCTTATAGATGTTGCGGGTCTTGTGCCAGGAGCGCATGAAGGAAGAGGACTTGGGAACAAATTTCTTGATGATCTGAGACAGGCACGAGCTTTTATCCATGTTGTGGATGCTTCAGGTTCCACTGATGATGAGGGAAGGCCTGTGGAACCTGGAAGTTATGATCCCATCAAGGATGTTGAATTCCTCGAAGAGGAGCTTGTAATGTGGCTTTATGGTATAATAGATAGGAATTGGAGTCGACTGGCTAGAAAAGCATCCTCTGAAAGGATTGACATGGCTAAGATTATCCATGAACAATTTTCAGGTATAGGTGTGAGTGTTGAGGATGTTATTGAGGCTTCAAGAAAACTCGAAAAGGACTACCACTCATGGGATGAAAGTGACATCCTCAAATTTGTAGATGAACTCCTTAAAATCGCAAAACCTAGGCTCATAGTTGCGAATAAGGCTGATTTACCCTCAGCAAAGGAAAACATAGAAAGACTAAAGAAAAGGTATCCTAATGTTGTCCCCGCATCTGCTGAGGCCGAACTAGCGCTTAAAAGAGCAGCTAAAGCCAATCTAATAGAATACAAACCTGGAGATAGTAACTTCAAAATATTAGATGAAAGTAAACTCACCAAAAAACAACTAAAGGCCTTAAAATATATAAGAGAAAATGTCTTAGAAGTTTATGGCAGTACAGGTATACAAGAAGCCCTTAATAGGGCTGTCTTTGATTTACTTGACATGATAGTGGTCTATCCAGTGGAGGATGAACATAAGTTATCAGACAAGGATGGTAATATACTACCTGATGCTTTCCTCATCCCCAGAGGCTCAAAACCGCGTGATCTTGCATACCTCATACATACTGAAATAGGAGATTCCTTCATGCACGCCATAGATGCCAGGAAAAATATGAGAGTGGCATCAGACTATGAACTCCAAGATGGTGACATAATAACCATAATATGCAGGTGACCCCCTCCAAAATTTACCCTTGGGGCTTCCCAACATGGAAGCTTACAGAGTTGAGAAGTTCAACTTGGCTTCGCACTTATGGAACCCCTTCTCGACCAGTCTTGGATCCCATGCTCCTCTCGTTAAGGAGCAGGGCTACAAAATGGATCTATGGAAGGATATTTAAATTATCCCTTCCGTCTTCCTATTGTGTATCCCCCCTTTGGGTGGGGATCCTACAAAAGATAAAAACCCTCAAAATGGGATTAAGATGAAAATATATCAACTAGCTGAGGAAGAGGTTTTCGAAAAATTAGGAACATCAAAAGATGGTTTAAGTTCTCAAGAGGCTGAAAAACGCCTGATGGAATATGGACCTAACAAACTGAAGGAAGTTAAAAAGAAACCCATCATATTCAGTTTTTTGGAGAATCTGTACAATCTTTTGGCCCTAATTCTGTGGGCTGCTAGTCTTCTTGCTTTTATATCAGGAACACCTCAATTAGGAATTGCCATAATCGCCGTTATTATCATAAATGCTCTTTTCAGCTTCTGGCAAGAATATGAGGCTGAAAAGGCCGCTGAAGCGCTTAAGAGTATCTTACCTTTAAAGGCGAAGGTTATAAGGGACAGCATGGAAATCGAAATTTTAGCAGAAAATCTTGTCCCAGGAGATCTTCTAATCCTAGAAGAAGGAGATAACGTCCCGGCAGATGCAAGACTCATCGAAGCACACGAGCTGAAAGTTGACAATTCAACATTAACCGGAGAATCTAAGCCTATAAGGAAAGTATCCTATCCAATAGAAGAATATGATAACTATGTCGAAACACCTAACCTTGTATTCGCAGGTACTAGTATAACAGCCGGCTCAGGTAAAGCAATAGTATATAAAACCGGTGAAAACACCGAATTCAGCAGGATAGCCGCGTTGACACAAGAGGTTAAGGAAGAACCGAGTCCACTCCAAAGACAAATATCAACGGTAGCGAGAATAATAGGAGTCATCGCGATCCTCATGGGGATAATATTATTCCTCATAAACCTCTATATTGTTAAGTTACCAGTTAATCTGGCATTTATTTTCGCAATAGGCTTGATGGTGGCTAACGTACCAGAAGGACTATTACCAACTGTCACGTTATCCCTTGCAAGTTCAGCCCGTAAAATGGTGAAGGATAATGCCCTTATAAAAAAACTATCCAGTGTAGAAACCCTTGGATCTACTACCATCATATGCACAGATAAAACAGGCACACTAACTCGCAACCAGATGACAGTACGGAAAGTATGGGTACCCTATAAAATAATCGATGTAACCGGAACAGGTTATGAACCAAAAGGAGAATTTATATGGGATGGTAAAACACTCACCCACAAGGATCTACGTGAAATAAAATTGCTAATGCGGGCTGCCTCATTCTGTAATGACGCTAAACTAATACCACCAAATGACAATGGGGAATGGCACATCATAGGAGACCCCACAGAAGCAGCATTACTCGTAGCCGCCCAAAAGATAGGTTTCGACCGCGACCAAGAAATGGAAAAAATGCCAAGAATAACAGAACTCCCATTCGACTCCAAAAGAAAAATGATGACATCAATACACCAAAAACCCCACAAAAGGGTTGCATATGTAAAAGGAGCCCCGAAAAAGATAATATCACTCTCAAAATGGATATCAGTGAACGGAAAACCAGAACTCCTAACCAGCGAAAAGAAAAAAGAAATAATAAAAATCCACGACGAACTCGCATCCCAAGGATTCAGAATGCTTGCAATGGCCTACAGAGACCTCCCAGAAGAACTAGAAGATTACAAACCAGAAAACGTTGAAAAAGACCTAATATTAGTAGGGATGACAGCACTCCAAGACCCTCCACGTGAAAACGTTAAAAAAGCCGTTAGAGAATGCCAAAGGGCTGGTATAAAGATAATAATGATAACAGGCGATTATGGTCTAACCGCAGCAGCTATAGCAAAAGAAATAGGGATAATCCAAGATAACAACTATCATATAATAAAAGGGAAAGAATTAGACCAACTATCAGACGACGAACTTGGAAAGCTCCTCAAAAGTGAAAGAAACATAATATTCGCAAGAACAGTCCCAGAACATAAAATGCGCATAGCAAAAGTTCTAGAAAATGAAGAAGAAGTAGTGGCCATGACAGGGGATGGGGTTAACGACGCACCAGCCCTCAGAAAAGCTGATATAGGTGTTGCAATGGGTAGCGGGACCGACGTTGCCAAGGAAGCGGCTGAGATAGTCCTCATAGATGACAATTTCGCCACTATAGTGAAAGCAGTGAAAGAAGGACGTACAATCTATGAAAATATCAGGAAATTTATAACATACATTTTTTCCCACGAAACCGCCGAGATAGTGCCGTTCATCCTCATGGTCTTGCTTGGAATACCACTCCCAATTACTGTGATGCAAATACTCGCAATAGACCTTGGAACAGACACCCTACCCGCCCTGGCCCTTGGCAGAAGCCCTCCCGAAGCTGATGTTATGGATAGACCCCCAAGACCACCCCATGAAAGACTCTTGAACTTACCAGTCATAGTTCGTGGATACCTTTTTATTGGTGTTATAGAGGCCATCCTTGTAATGTCAGGTTATTTCTGGGTGCTCCATGATGCAGGTTGGACACTAGGAAAATCTTTAAATTTCACAGACCCTATTTACCTTAAAGCCACTACAATGGTCTTCGCCGGTATAGTCATGGCCCAGGTAGGTAACCTATTAACATGTCAGACCATGAAATCATCAGTTTTTGAAATTGGATTATTTAAGAATCGTTGGATCATCTGGGGGATACTATTCGAACTTATTATACTATTTTCCATTGTTTATATTCCCCAGCTCCAGTTTATATTTGGAACAGCGCCTCTTGGCCTTAATGAATGGCTATACCTAATATCATTTGTACCTATAGTTTTCCTAGCAGATGAAATCCGAAAAGCAATCTTCAGACGTTTCAACTTATAAGTGGTGGGAAAAGAACCCTCATGATCTAGGAGTGCCTCCCACACTAATAGCAGAGTATATTTTGCTTTGAATAGACCATATAAAAAAATAGCAACAAATTATGGGCGATAATAAAAGATATGGGATCATGAAATCATATAATTCATTATAATGGGTTCAAAGATTGTAAAAAGGTTTATCAAAAATTCTTGTAAACACTTTTTACTTGTAGTATTTCTTACTTTAGCCATTCTATTTTTTAAATGAGCTTATCTACATTTTTTTAAACCCAAAAGAAACCTTGAAAAACAGAAAAGTTTATATACTTGTTTTGTTTTATAAGGGCTACATGGTGTTAACATGAAAAAAGCATTGTATCTGACTGTTTTCATAACAAGCCTTTTAATACTTATCAGCAACGCCTCAGCAGCCCAATTATCATACAACGAAATCTCAAACGCCTCAAAAATAATAACAGACCAAGCCTCAAAAACAGGCCAAATACCATCCCAAATCACAGTAAACAACAAAAACATCACCCTAGACGACTACCTATACGCCGCAAGCACCACCACAATAAACCTAAACACCAACAAAAAAACAAACATAAGCACCAACAACTACAAACCACCAACAAACCCCCCAAACAACACAGCAACCGGAAAACTCACAAAAACAACATACCTACAGGTAGCACAAAACATCAAAAAATACATGGAAACCAATGGAAGATCACCCAGCTATGCCACCACAACAATAGGGAAAATAAGCTATCCAAGCCTGATCTACACCTATGCCAAGATAATAAACTTCTACAACACCAACGGAAGACTACCAAATTCTGTAACGGTAAAAGGTGTGAAAATTGCAAATGTTCCTGAACCAGACACGTCATTCCAGTTATCCTATAATGAAATATCCCTAGCCTCACAGACAATAACAGATCACATAACTCAGAATGGTAAAATACCTCCCCAGATAACAATAAGCAACAAAAATGTTACACTGGATGACTATCTGTATGCCGCGGCTGCCACAGCAGTAAATTTGAATGCTAGCAAGAAAACAAACATACCCATCAACAATTACAAACCGCCAATGGATCCCTTGACAAGTACAGAAATTGGAACGCTCACAAAAACTGAATATTTACAGGTGGCAGAGAACATCAAAAAATACATGGAAACCAATGGAAGATCGCCCAGCTATGCCACCACAACAATAGGGAAAATAAGCTATCCAAGCCTGATCTACACCTATGCCAAGATAATAAACTTCTACAACACCAACGGAAGACTACCAAATTACGTAACAGTGAACAAGGTGAGTATTGCCAGTGACCCGGATGGTAGCACTAAGGTGGTTAAGGTGTTGATCTACAGTGGTTACGACGCTTCAACAAATTGTGTGAATGGTATAAAGTATTGTTTAGATGCTATTAAACTCAATTCAGTGACCTTTACTTATGCTACGAGTACTTTTATAAATTCGAATATTTTGGCGTCATATGACGTTCTAGTAATGCCTGGTGGTACTTCTGGTCTAAGTTATCTGAGAAATCCGAATATCAGCGCTTCGGCAATCAAGTCATTCGTTAGTAATGGTGGAGGGTACCTTGGAGTGTGTGCGGGTGCTTATGCAGCTGCAGTGGCAGTTGACGGATACTATACTAGTTGGGGACTTGCAGATGTAAGGTGTAAGGCGGTCTATTATGAAGGTGAATTGGCTGTTTCAATTACATCTGCTGGAGAGAACATTTTGGGTCTCAGCGGAACCCAGACAATTAGTCATTACAATGGGGCTGCAATGTATGCGACAGGGACTGTGACCACTCTAGCCACCTATGCTGATAATAAAACAGGGTACAAGGGGTATATTGCGGCTGTGGCAGATACTTATGGTTCTGGTAGGGTTATTCTTTGCGGACCTCACCCGGAATTGAGTCCAAGGATCCCTGAGATGGTTGTTCAGATGATCGCATGGCTTGCAAAGGTAACCTAAAATTAGCTCTTGAATTTGGATCCCCAATGAAATGTGGGGTGCATGAAAAATTTATATAAATTGGGGGTTTATATTTCATGCCCTAGAACCCCCAATTACATCCTTTTATTTTTGATTAGGATGGTCTTTATCTTCTTTTCAGGTTTTATTGTAAATTCATTGTCTAATCTTGTCTTTATGGTAATTGGGATAACCATAACCCCTTTTTCAACCGATTTTTTAAGGGTTTCTGCGAATTCAGGGTCTATGATATAATTAGGGGAGAATGCCTCGGCTTTTCTCCTGAATATCAAGAATAGTATCGAACTTTTAAATCCTAGGTCTATTGCTTTTATCAGCTCTTCAAGGTGGCGTTTACCACGATTAGTAGGAGCATCAGGGAATAAGGCTCTATTTCCCATTAAAAGTGTGCAACCCTTAACCTCAAGGAGCATTTTTTCATCATCACGACCCAAAAGGAAATCTAATCTGCTCTCACCAAAACTATATTCTCTCTTAATTATATTATAATCTTTTAATTTTTTTATGAACCCGAATCTGATAATCTCTGCGGCTATGCTATTGTGTAAACCAGAATTTATAAGAACCCATTCATCATCCTTAAAAGCAGCTATAACATCAAACTGGGTCTTACGATCCCTTCTAGCCAGCGCAGGTTTGAGAAGCAGTTCAGTCCCTCGTTTTAGAAGATCTTCCAATCTTCCAGGATCTCTTAAATGAGCTTTGAATTTATAACCATCCCTGTCAACCATTACAGTGAAACGGTTAGGCCTCTCAAGAAATTTTGCTATGATAAGATTTTTTATTTTCATACTCTATAAGTATTCTATAAATCCAAATGGATATAAGAATTACCCCCTATATAATACTAGAGTAAAAAAAAGAGGATAGAGGTGAAAGTGATTGCATCCTAGGCCTAGTCCCATAGCAGCGGCCCTTTACACCCTCAGAGACTTGGATGTTGATGTGATAGTCCTCCATGGACCTACAGGATGTTGTTTTAGAACAGCCAGACTTCTCGAGAATGATGGTGTCAGAGTCCTGACCACGGCAATGTCAGAAAATGATTTTATATTCGGTGCACATGAAAAACTAGAAAAGACTTTGAAAAAAGCAGAGGAAATGTTCTCCCCGAAACTTATAGGGGTGGTGGGAACCTGTGCAAGCATGATAATAGGTGAAGATTTGAGGGAAGCTGTTCAAAAGGCTAATATCTCCGCAAAGGTGCTTACAATAGAATCTCATGGTGGATTCGGTGAAGGAGACAACACAGAAGGGGCTATAATCGTGTTGGAAGAGGCTGCTAATTCAGGTCTCATAACATGGGAGGAAGCTGAAAGACAAATCGAAATGCTCAAAAGAGCCACTGAGATAGAGAAAACACGTGGGATGGCACGAGGAGAATATATAAAACCATCATATGGCGATGATAAAGATGAAGTTGCCCGTGAATTCCTAAAAAGTTTACGAGATGGTGAGAGAGTTGCCATCGTATTAAATGCAAAAAAGGAAACAGCTTATCTTTTCGCTGACATACTAAAAATATCCTACCCTGATAACATCCCCATTGTAATAGCTAATCTTCGAGATGATATTGGACTTCCAAGGATAAGGAGACACGCCCAGAATATAAGATCTGAACTTGAAAGCCAAGAGGTTAAGATTGATTATCTTACAGGTGGACTCGATGAATATCCCATAACAGGTGAAATAGCAGGTGAAATCCTTGAAAAGGAAGATGTTGACTTTGCTCTTGTAGCTGGAGTACCACACGCAGTCCCCATTGAAAATTTGGATATTGAAGCAGTGGCAATAACTGATGGTCCAAGGCTCGTTAAACCCTTAAAAGAATTGGGATATGATTACGTGGTCGCGGAACTTGATGCTCATGCCAAAACACTTGGTGTGGAAGATATAGTCCAATCAGATTTTGGTGAAAGTATAAGAAAAAATATAAAGGTGATCCTAGATGGCTAAAACCGTTGGCATGATACTCTGCGGGGGATTCGGCAAACGCTTAAAGCCCCTCACAGACAAAATACCAAAGCCTTTAATAGAAATAAAAGAAGATTACACCATACTCGACAAACAATTATTCGACTTCAAAAGCGCTAATATAAATGAAATATATCTTTTAACAGGTTTTCTCAGCGAAAAAATAGAAGAACGTTATGGTGACGAATACAAGGGCTTGAAGATAGAATATGTGGAAGAAGATAAACCTCTAGGAACATTAAACGCCATAAGACTAGGCATGGAAGCACTAGACGATGAAAAACAATGCGTGATAAGAAATGGTGATGTAGTCGCCGACTTAAACATAAAAAAGATGGTCCGCCTTGGCGAAAAATCCAATTATCCCCTAACAATATTCATAACAAAAATGCAATCACCCTATGGTATAGTGGAGATAAGCGGCGACAAGATAACAGAATTCAGAGAAAAACCAACACTAGACTATTATATAAACGCAGGAGTATACTTCGCCAAAGAACCCCTAGAGTTCGGAGACTTCGAAACAGGGGACATAGAAAAAACAGTATTCCCAATGATGGCTAAAGAAAACAAACTTGGCTTCTACAAAGAAGATGGACTATTCTGGATGGCCATCGACACATCAAAGGAGCTTGAAGAGATAAGAAAAGAATACAAAAACCGAGAAGACAAACCATGGGGTTACGAGAAAATCATAATCCACACAGACAAATACCTCACAAAAGAACTGTTCATAAAAGAAGACTACAAAACATCATTCCACTACCACGAAAAAAAAGATGAAACAATGCACATATTAAAAGGCTCAGGATACATCGAATTCGAAGACAAAAAAGAATACTTCAGCAAAAATGATACAATAAGAATCGAACCAGGAACACCACACTCAATCGTGGCAATGGAAAACACCCTACTACAAGAAGTCTCAACACCCCACCCAGAAGACACCATAAGAATAAAAGACTTCTACGAGCGCTGGTAGGCCCCAAAGATGATAACAATCATAAACTACGGCAGCGGAAACCTAAGAA
This sequence comes from Methanothermobacter sp. MT-2, assembly GCA_003584625.1. Classification (NCBI taxonomy): domain Archaea; kingdom Methanobacteriati; phylum Methanobacteriota; class Methanobacteria; order Methanobacteriales; family Methanobacteriaceae; genus Methanothermobacter; species Methanothermobacter sp. MT-2. Next base: position 1,520,382 of record AP017647.1, read on the forward strand.
GCATAAAAAACGCCCTCACAAAAGTTGGGGGTCGAGTAGAAATCACAGATGATAAAAGACAGATAAAAAAAGCAGAAACCATACTACTACCCGGTGTGGGGGCATTCGGCAAGGCAATGAAAAACCTCAAAGACTATAAAAGCGCCATAATCAGGCACGTAGAAGATGATAAGCCATTCCTAGGCATTTGCTTAGGACTACAACTTCTCTTAACAAAAAGCGAGGAAAGTCCCAACATCAAGGGACTAAATATAATACCAGGAGAGGTTCTTAGAATACCACCTCTAGGGAAAGTTCCCCACATGGGATGGAACCAACTAAACATGACAAGAAACTGTCCAATCCTAGAAGGCGCAGAAAACGAATACTTCTACTTCGTACACTCATATCATGCCAAACCAAAAAAAAAGGATGTGATAGTAGCCACAACAGACTATCACATGAACATGGTTGCAGTTTTATGGAAAGACAACATCTTCGCCACACAATTCCACCCAGAAAAAAGTGGGAAAGCAGGCTTAAAAATACTTAAAAATTTCGTGGAATTCTCAAAATAAAGGGGGATCATATTGGACATCGAAGGATTTGTAAGACGCAACATAGACAAAAAGGGATTAGAGGACATCCTAGCAGAGCGCATACTAGAATTCAAGGATGTGGACAAAAAAACAGCCCTAAAGTTGGCAGAGGCAGTTATAGAAGAAGTTAACCACACCCTCAAAATAGAAAAAGAAGAAGACCAATTCCTCAAGGATATCATAAAATTCCCAAAAGCCGGGATAACCATGGGCGAAATGGGTGTGGGTTCAAGAGGTGCTGGCGACTTCTTCGTCCATAGAAGAATAGCAGATATAGTCTCCAGTACAAACACCAGAGCATATATAACTCCCTCAGCCCAAGATGACGGAGGCGTGATAAAAACAGCCGCCAAAAAGGACACAATTTATATTACAACCGCAGTTGATGGTATACATTCACGTCTCAGCGAATACCCATTCCTGGGCGGATTCCATGTTACAAGAGCAGCCCTAAGAGACGTATGTGTAATGGGATCCAAGCCACTTGCAATCCTAAGCGATTTACACCTCGCAGATGACGGGGACGTGGGTAAACTACTAGATTTCACAGCAGGCGTTGCAACCATCTCAGAACTCGTAAACGTCCCAATTGTAGCTGGGAGCACACTCCGTGTTGGAGGTGACATGGTACTAGGCGACCGACTAGTAAGTGCTGTAGGTGCCATAGGTGTTTCAGAGCACCCCCCAACCGCTAGGAAAAGGGCAGAACCAGGAGACATCATACTATTAACAGAAGGTTCAGGTGGAGGTACTATAACAACCACCGCAATCTACCATGGATTGTTTGATGTTGTATGGGAGACCATGGATATAAACTTCATAAAAGCCTCAGAGGCTCTTATGGATGCTGGCCTATTACAAGAGATCCATGCCATGACAGACGTCACCAATGGTGGGCTGAGAGGAGATGCCCATGAGATTTCATCAACTACAGGGGTTGGCTTGGAATTCTATGAGGATAAGATCATGGCCATGATAAACCCTAAGGTCCTTAGAATGTTAAGGAGCCTTGATATAGACCCTCTTGGGGTTTCTATCGACTCCCTCATGATAATAGCACCAGAAAGCGTCTCTGATATTGTTAAAGATACTATAAGGAGTGTTGGTGTTAAAATAGATGAGATAGGGAAGGTTACAGATACTGGTAAGCCCATTTTAATCCGTGAAGATGATGAAATCAAACTAGAACCGGCTTTTAGAGAAGCGGCTTACACTAAGATAAAAAAGGTGGTGGGCGAAACCACCCCTGAAGATTTTGATAAAATGAAAAAGAAGGTGGAAAGGGCAACATCCAAGGCTATAGAAAAAAAGAGGAAAGTTGTGGAGGCTATACGAGGTGGAAGATAAGGGTTTTATATACACATTTGATGCTATACTTGCAGTTACAATAATACTCGTAGTGATAGCTTCCCTAACACATTTTTTAACATTGAAACATTATCTCCCATCAGAGTATAGAGAGAAAAAGTATGATGCAGAGGATATCATGGAACTCATGGCAACCTATGACATGGGGAACGGCACGATCCTTGAAAGAATCAGCCACGAACTCGACTCCCATCCAAGCCGTGAAGAAGCTATAATATCAGCTAACAGGATGGTAAGTGAATTTTTAGATTCAAGGTTCCCAGATCTAAAATATAACTTAACAGAAAACAGTGGCTACGGGTCTGTTACAATAGCTTCAAATGGTGACATGTCAAAAGCAGATAACATAAATTCTGCAATCAGAAACTATAACAATCACACATTCCAATTATACATATGGTGAACCCCCCT